>NZ_DATKFR010000465.1:0-13345 GCF_035511255.1 Parvibaculum sp. | reverse complement strand
GGCGATCATGTGAGCTTCGGCTATCTGACGACGACGATCACCGTCGCCGACGAGGATGCCGAAGTCGCGGACGAGCATCGCCGTGCCGTCGAGCGCGCGGTCGCCGGCGCCGGCTTCACCGTGATCCGCGAAAGCACCAATGCGGTCGAAGCCTGGCTCGGCAGTCTGCCCGGTCACGTCTATGCCAATGTCCGGCAGCCGATCGTCCATACGCTCAATCTCGCCCATCTGATGCCGCTCTCGTCCGTCTGGGCCGGGCCGGCACAGAACGCGCATTTGGACGGTCCGGTCCTGCTCCATGCCGAAAGCGAGGGCGCGACGCCGTTCCGTCTTTCGACGCATATCGGCGATGTCGGCCATATGCTGATCGTCGGGCCGACCGGCGCCGGCAAGTCGGTGTTGCTGGCGCTGATGGCGATGCAGTTCCGCCGCTACGAAAGCGCGCAACTCTATCTCTTCGACAAGGGCTTCTCGGCCCGCGCCGCCATTCTCGCCATGGGCGGCGCCCATCATGCGCTCGGCTCCGGCGAGGGTGCGACGGCGCTCGCCTTCCAGCCGCTCGCCCGCATTGATGAGCCGGCGGAACGCGGCTGGGCGGCCGAATGGATCGGCGCGCTTCTCACGCATGAGAAACTCGACGTGACGCCGGAGGTGAGGGATGCCGTCTGGTCGGCGCTCGGGAGCCTCGCCTCGGCACCGCGCGGGGAGCGCACGCTGACCGGCCTCTCCGTTCTCTTGCAATCGAATGCGCTCAAAGCGGCGCTCGCACCCTATACGCTCGAAGGTTCGTTCGGGCATCTGCTCGATGCGGCCGAGGACGGTCTCGCGTTATCTGGCATCCAGTGTTTCGAGATGGAGGCGCTGCTGCACGAGAAGGGCGCGGTGATGCCGGTCCTGACCTATCTCTTCCATCGCCTGGAGGAGCGCTTCACCGGTGCGCCGACACTGCTCATTCTCGACGAGGCCTGGATCTATCTCGACGACCCATTGTTCGCTTCCCGCATCCGCGAATGGCTGAAGACACTCCGCAAGAAGAATGTCGCCGTCATCTTCGCGACGCAATCGCTTGCCGATATCGCCGACAGCGCCATCGCGCCCGCTATTATCGAGAGCTGTCCGCAGCGGATATTCCTTCCGAATGATCGCGCGATCGAGCCGCAAGCGCGGGCGGCTTACGAGCGCTTCGGCCTCAACGCGCGCCAGATCGAACTGATCGCCGAAGCGGTGCCGAAGCGGCACTACTACCTCCAGTCCCGCCGCGGCAACCGGCTCTTCGAACTCGGTCTCGGTCCCGTCGCGCTCGCTTTCTGTGGTGCCTCCTCTCCGGCGGACCGGAAGCTCATCGATCGTGTGTTGAGTGAGGCGGGATCAGCGGGTTTCGCGAAAGGATTGCTCACCGCCAAGGGGCTCGACTGGGCCGCCGATCTCATCGACTTCCATACAGCGAAAATTTCTCCAGGGGAGACATCGTCATGACGCACAAGATTCTGCGGGCCGTACTACTCGCTCTTTTCCTCACTGCCGGTCCGATGATGACCGGCATGCGTCCGGCCACGGCCATGACCGTCTTCGATCCCACCAACTATGTGCAGAATCTGCTGCAGGCGGTCCGCGCGCTGGAGCAGATCGACAACCAGATCCGCTCGCTCCAGAACGAGGCCGTGATGCTCGACAATATGGCGCGCAATCTGGAGCATCTCGACCTCTCGACACTGGAGGGCATGGTCTCGGGGCTGACAAGGATCGGCCAGCTGATGGACCAGGCGCGCGGCATCGCCTTCACGATCGAGGCGACGCAAGAGGCCCTTGAGCGCAGCTATCCTGACCATTATGGCGCGGAGATCACTCACGACGTGCTTCTCGCCGATGCCGAGCAGCGCTGGCGCGATGCCATGTCCGCCTATGGCGACACGATGCGCCTGCAGGCCGGCATTGCGCGCAATGTCGAGAGCGACCAGGCAGCGCTCGTCTCTCTGGTCACCGCCTCGCAAGGCGCGGCGGGCGCGCTTCAGGCGCAGCAGGCGGCAAACCAGTTGCTCGCATTGTCGACGAAACAACAGTTTCAGATCCAGACCCTGATGGCGGCGCAATACCGCGCCGAGGCGCTTGATGCGGCGCGCAAGGCCCAGGCCGAGGAACAGGCGCGCGCCAGCTTCGACCGCTTCATGGGCGAAGGCAAAGCCTATCCGGCGCAGTGACAAACGAAGAGTGAGAGGTGAGGAGCGAGCGGCATGGATGATCTCGGCGTCATCGACCGGTTCATGGAGGCCTTCACCCAGGCGATCGACAGCGGTTTCGGGCTGTTGCAGGGCGATGTCGCCTTCCTGACTGCGATCCTGATCGGCATCGACATCACGCTGGCCGGCCTCTTCTGGGCGATGGAGGAGGGCAATGTGCTCGGCCGTCTCCTGCGCAAGGTCCTCTATGTCGGTGTCTTCGCACTGATCCTGAATAATTTCGCTGGCCTTGCCGACATTATCTTCCGCTCCTTCGCGGGGCTCGGTCTGCATGCGGCGGAGAATGAACTCACCGCCGACGATCTGCTCCGGCCGGGCTATCTCGCCGGCATCGGCTTCGAGGCGGCCTGGCCGCTTTTGCAGCAGGCGGGTTCGCTGATGGGCTTCACGAGCTTCTTCAACCATGCGGTGACGATCATCGTGCTGGTGCTCGCCTGGACCGTCGTCATCGCCGCCTTCTTCATCCTTGCGGTACAACTCTTCATCACCATCATCGAGTTCAAGCTGACGACGCTGGCGGGTTTCGTGCTCGTGCCTTTCGCGCTCTGGACCAAAACGGCGTTTCTGGCCGAGCGCGTGCTCGGCAATGTCGTCGCCTCGGGCGTCAAGGTGATGTTGCTCGCGGTCATCATCGGCATCGGTTCGGGTTTCTTCACCGATTTCGTGACGGCGCTTCAGGGCCGCGAGCCCAATCTCAACGACGCCATGGCGCTGGTGCTGGCCTCGCTGGCCCTCTTCGGGCTCGGCATTTTCGGACCCGGCATCGCGGCGGGTCTCGTCTCCGGCGCGCCGCAGCTCGGCGCCGGTGCGGCGGTCGGCGCGACCGGCGGCGTCGCGGCCGGTGCGGCGCTCGCAGGCGGCATGGCGCTCGGAGCCGCCCGAATGGGAAGCTCGGCCGGACTTTCAGCACTTCGGGCCGGCACCGGCATGGGGACCGCGACGGCCGGTGCATCGGCGATGGGGCCTGCGGCGGGCATGGCCGCGTCGTCTTCAGCCGGAATTTCATCAAGCATGGCGGCGGGCACGCCCGACTGGGCGCGGCGTCTCCGCGCCGAGCAGCGCCGCCGCATCCATACCCAGACCGCGATGCAGGCGATCCGTGAAGGCGACCGGCCGGGTGCCGGCGCCAATCCTTCCTTCGATGACGGGAGATCCTGATGCTCTTCAAGCGTAGTGCTGAGCGATATAGCCGGACCCCCGAACCGGTCACGCCGTACCAGAAGGCGGCTCAAGCCTGGGACGAGCGGATCGGTGCGGCCCGCGTGCAGGCGCGGAACTGGCGGTTAATGGCGTTTGGGTGTCTCGCGCTCAGCGCCGGGCTCTCGGCGGGACTCTATTGGCAATCGCTGCAGTCTCACGTGACCCCATATGTGGTCGAGATCGAGCGTTCGGGCGAGGTCCGTGCCGTGCGGCCCGCCATCGAGAGCTACACGCCGGGCGACGCGCAGGTCGCCTTTGTGCTAGCGCGCTTCATCTCGAATGTCCGCTCGCTTTCCTCCGATCCGATCGTTCTGCGGAAGAGCTGGCTGGAGGCCTACGACCATGCGACCGGCCGCGCGGCGAATTTCCTCAACGAATTCGCGCGTGAGAGCGATCCTTTCAAATCGGTCGGCACGCGCAATGTGTCCGTTGAAGTGACAAGCGTCGTCCGCGTCTCGGAACGCTCCTTCCAGGTAAAATGGCGCGAGCGGCACTACGAGCGCGGCAGCCTCGCCGCGACGACGCGCTGGACCGCGATCCTCACCATCGCCATTCGAACGCCCCGCGATGCCGAGACGCTCCGGAAGAACCCGCTCGGTCTTTATGTCGAAGCGCTCGACTGGTCGCGCGAACTCAATCCCGGTGAAACCCCCTGACCCTACGGAGGACTAGATGACCCCGATCCGTCTTGTATTTACGGCGACCGTCTCCGCGCTTGTGCTGACCGCCTGCGCCGACAAGGTGCCACCGCCCCAGATCCGCTATGACGCGGCCGATCTGCAACCGGCACAGCTCGAGCCTCAGCCCCCGAAACCCGTCGAGATCGTCGCCATGCCCGAGCCCTTGCCGCTGCCGGGTCAGTTGCAGACTTTGGATACGGCGAAGCCGAAGTCGGACAAGAGGGCGCCTGCGGAGAGGGTCGAGGCCGCCAACAAGGAGGCGCTGATCGAACCCATGCGGGATGGCTATATCAATGCGATCCAGGTCTATCCCTTCACCGAAGGCGCGCTCTACCGGCTCTATGCGGCGCCGGAGCGCGTTAGCGACATCGCTTTGCAGCCGGGCGAGGAACTCATCGCCGTCTCGGCCGGCGACACGGTACGCTGGGTGATCGGCGACACGGTAAGCGGCAGCGGCCCCGGCAAACGCGTCCATGTGTTGGTGAAGCCTTTCGCCGCCGGGCTCGAGACCAATCTCGTCATCACCACCGATCGACGTGCCTATCGTCTGGCGCTTGAGAGCACCGAGGCGACGGCCATGGCCGCACTTTCCTGGGCCTATCCGCGGGACGAGCTGCTCGCCTTGCAGGCGCGGAATGCGAAGGCGCAAGCGGCATCGACAATCGCAAGCGGTATCGATCTCGCTTCGCTCCGTTTTCGCTACGAGATCACCGGCGACGATCCGCCCTGGCGACCGCTCCGCGCCTTCGACGACGGTTCGAAAGTCTATATCGAATTTCCGGCGCGGCTCGATCAGGGCGAGGCGCCGCCGCTCTTCGTCGTCGGACCGTCCGGCGGCGGTGAACTCGTCAACTACCGCATGCGCGGCCACTACTACATTGTCGACCGCCTCTTCGCGGCGGCGGAACTGCGCCTCGGCGAGGCGCCGCAGCAAGTGGTGCGCATCAGCCGTACAGATAATGTAGCGAGCGCCGGCGATGATCGTCCCTCGCGGCTGCGGCCGGGACGATAGGAGAGAGGTATGGCCGGTCCCGCCTCGCCGCACGATCAGACGCCCCCGCCCGGAAAAGTCGATCCCGAAACGCTGGTGCTGCGCGCGAAACCGCGCCGCGTGACGCGCTTCCGCCGCAGCGTCGTTATCGGCGTCGCGGCGGCGGGCTCGGCGACGATCTTCGCGCTCGCCTTTCTGGCGCTGGAGGGCTCAAGCTTCCGTCTCATGGGACCGGATGGCTCGGAACTCTACCACCCGGACCGGAAGGAGAGGGCGGAGGGGTTGGCGGCGCTGCCAGAGAGCTATGACGAGATCCCGAAGCCGGTGCCCGCACTCGGCGCGCCACTTCCCGGCGAATTTGGCCGCCCGATCCTAAGACGCGAGGCGGAACTCGGCATCGACAACAATGCGGGTCTCCGCCCGAGTTTCGTGCCGAGCGCCGAGGAGAACGACGCCCGCGCCGAACGATTGCGGCTTGCGCAGCAGGCGCGGCAAGCGGCGGAAGCGGGCGTGTTCTTTCAACTGAAGGGGAGCGGAAGCGGCGAGGGGAGGGGTCCACAAACAGGAGTGACCAATGCGGGAGAGGGCACAGGCTTTCAAGCTGTGGCCGCCGTCGAGGACCGTCTCGCTCTCGATCCGGAGCGCGACCAGAACCATCAGCAGCGCAAGCTCGATTTTATGAACCGGGGACCGGACCGAGACATCTATAACCCTCATGCGCTGCAGGAACCGGTCTCGGCGCATCAACTCATGGCCGGCAGCGTCATCGCCGCGAGCCTGATTACCGGGTTGAACTCCGATCTGCCGGGCCTTGTCGTCGCCCAGATCACGGAGAATATTTTCGATACGGTGAGCGGGAAAACGTTGCTAATCCCGCAAGGGTCCAGGCTCATCGGCAGTTACGACAGTGTCGTCGCTTTCGGCCAGTCCCGCGCGCTGCTCGTCTGGCACCGCATCGTTATGCCGGATGGTTCTTCGATCGTGATCGACAACCTGCCGGCGACGGATGCCGCCGGCTATGCCGGCGTCGCCGATGAGGTCGATTACCACACATGGGCGCTCGTCAAGGGCGTGGCGCTGGCGACGCTGCTCGGCGTCGGCACCGAACTCGGTTTCGGCAGCGAGGAAAGCGATCTCCTGCGCGCGATCCGTCAGTCGACGCAGCAGAACGTTTCGCAGGCCGGACAGCGCCTCATCGAGAAGAATCTCAACATCCAGCCGACGATCACGGTCAGGCCCGGCTGGCCGATCCGCGTCATCGTGCAGAAGGACTTGATCCTGCGCGCTTACCGAGGATGACATCCATGCCCGACCTGAAACTCGGCAAACTCCCCGATCGTATACCCGTCAAGATCACCTTCACCGCGCCACCCGATCTCAACAAGGCGCTGCAGACCTATGCGGCGCTCTACCGCGAGACCTATGGCGAGGCGGAGTCCGTCTCGGAACTCATTCCCTACATGCTGCAGAGCTTTCTGGAGGCCGACCGCGGTTTTGCCAAGGCACGGAAGGAGTTGCCGGAAGGTGAGGGTGCTGGCGTCGTTAAGCCGGGCTCGAGAGGACGCGCACCTCGCGTGTCGTTACCGCCAACCAGTAAGGAGGATTGAGATGTCTGTGATCGGGATGTTCACGTCGACAAAGGAAGGCGGCTGGTCCGGCACGATCAGGACCCTCGCCATCGACGCGAAGCTGCGCTTCGTGCCGAACGACAATCGCGACAGCGAGCGGGCACCGGCGTTCAAGCTGTTTGTGGGTCGTTCCGAAGTCGGCGCCGCATGGCGGGAGCGGGGCGGTGAGAAGGAGTATCTGAGTGTCCGGCTCGACGATCCGGTACTGGCAGCACCCGTTCATGCGGCGCTGTTCCCGGCGGAGGGTGGGGAGGAAGCCCATCTCGTCTGGAGGCGGCGGGAAGGTTAGACGCGGGCCGGTGGGGCGTTCGATGATGCAACAAAACCTCGGACGTTAGCCCTATGGTCCGAGGTTTTGTGACACGTCTTTTGAGTGGCTCCGGCTCCAGACGGTCCGAGCCTAGCCTGCCGGCTTGGAGGCCGAATCTCTTAGAACTTTCCAAATTCCGGGGAAGACTATATTTCAAATATGGTTTGAGACGGACTTTACAAAGTAGTGTTTATCCGAACATACTTTCTTCATTGGAGGTAAAACCATATCTGATATATTTCTTTTTCCGATTATAAGAAAGTTTGATCATGTCCCGGCTCGTTTCAGCCCCGTTTTTCAGCGCCAGGCCGGTCTTCGACCGGGCCGAGTATGCCGCCGCGGTCGGCCGTCGCCCCGACGACAAGGTGGTCACGGCGATGCTCTCCCAGCACCTTCGGGCCGGCAATATCAAGCGCATCGCGCGGGGCGTTTTCGCGTCCGTCCCAAAGCATGCCGATTCCGCCAAGTGGTCGGTCGATCGTTTCTTGGCGGCGTCCCGCCTGCGGCGCGGCGGCGTTATCGCCTATCACTCGGCCCTCGAGCTTCACGGTTGTGCTTATACGGAAGGCCATGAGGTGCAGGTCATCGCGCCCGGCGAGCCGGGCGTCGTAGAGACTGCGGATTTCTCCTGCCGGTTCGTGAAACCGCCGCAGGACTTCGCCTCGAAAAACGGAAGCCTGATGGACGGCGTTACGGTCGTCGATCGCATGGGGCTCGACGTTCGCGTAACGACGATCGAGCGGACGATCGCTGACCTTTTTGATCGGTATGATCTTGCCGGCGGTGCGGAGGAGCTTTTCAATTCACTTGACCTGGTCGCCCGCGTCGACGCTGCTGCCTTAGTCCGGCATGCACGCGCGCTCGGCAACGCGACGGCGGCCGGCGCCTTGGGATATTGGCTGGAGCGCGAACAGGACCGGCTCGGTGTGGAAAGTGCCGCGCTCAAAAAGCTGCACACGCTCGCCCCGCGACAAGCGCGATACGCCTTAGCCACCAAACCGGGCGAAGGCCGGACGGCCGCGGGGTGGAACGTGATCCTGCCCGTCGAGGTCATAGAGTCTCAGTTCGAGGGGGTGTAAATGGCGGCGCCCTCGACCCAGACCCTGCAGCGCATCGCCAGCGAGACCGGTCATCAGGTCGGCACGCTCGAGAAGGTGATGCGCCTTCTCGACATCCTGCAGGAGATCGCTCGCGACCGGATTCTGAGCGAGCAATTCGCTCTCAAGGGTGGCACGGCGCTCAACGTCTTTCATCTCGGTCTCGACCGTTTATCGGTCGATATCGACCTCAACTATGTTGGCGCGCTCGATCGTGCGGCGATGGAAACTGAGCGGCCGCAGCTTGAGGCGGCTCTGGGCCGACTACTGGCGTCCCAAGGATACGACATCCGCCGCCAGCCTGACGAGCATGCCGGTGGCAAGTGGATCATGCGCTTTGCGTCGGCGCTCGGCGGAAACGCGACGCTTGAGCTCGACGTGAACTACATGGCGCGTCAGCCTCTGTTCGGCACCGCCCGCGTGTCGTCGGTCGCGCTTGGAGAAGTGCGTGCAAGCGACGTGCTGGTGCTCGATATTCATGAGGTCGTCGCCGGCAAGCTCGTCGCACTCTTCGATCGCCATGCCGCACGCGACCTTTTCGATGCGCGCCGTATCCTGTCGATTGAGGGACTGGACTGGAAGAACATCAAAGCCGCGTTTCTCGCGTTCGGCGCCTGCGCGCGCCGGGATTGGCGAGCGGTTTCGACCGACGCGATCAAGGGCGACCCGCGGGAGCTTCGTCAGAAACTTATGATCTGCCTGCCGCGCGGTTACTTCGGCGGCAAAGACGAGATCGATGCGTGGATCGAGGAGACGGTTGCGCTCTGCCGGGAGCGATTTGTACTTTTATTTGATCTGACCGCGAACGAGCGGGATTTTCTCGATGGCGTTCTCGACCGCAGTGAGATCAACCCTGATCTGCTTGATGTGGCACCTGAGATACGGACGAGCATTGGTGCCATGCCGATGCTCGCCTGGAAATGTCAGCATGTTCGGAAACATCGGGGATTGGACCGATAGATGCCAAAGGTCAAACTGCGTCATTTGGTTCAAGTCGGCGACAGCGAACTCAGTCAAATCTTGTTCGCGTTCTCGGAATCTCACATTCCGTCAATCGCAAGTATCGTTGGTTGCGGGCCCCCGCAACCAAAATCCGAAACGCCGCAGCAGAAATGCCGCGGCGTTTTTGTTTTTGGTGCTCTGCCATGCCGTTCTAGGGTGCGCCTGCGTCAATTTTGACATGGCCTGTTTTCAGATAGGCGGTCAAAATGCGTAATCGCAAATAAGGGCCGGTCCACGGCTCGCGGCAAACGCAATCAAAAGAAAGAAGAGCAATGACAGGGACAGAAACACTGGCCAGGCCGACGTCAACAGCCCCCTCGAAAACCGAGCATTTCGATGTGCTGATCGTGGGCGCGGGCATATCCGGGGTCGGCGCCGCCTATCACATCAAGGAACAGTGCCCCGATCGGAGTTTTGTCGTCCTCGAGGGCCTCGAAAGCTTCGGCGGTACCTGGCTGATGCACAAATATCCGGGCATCCGCTCCGACAGCGACCTCTATACTTTCGGCTATCGCTTCAAGCCCTGGGTCGGGGCGCCGATCGCGTCGGCGCAGGAAATCCTGAGCTATATGGGCGAAGTCATTGAGGAGAACGATCTCGGACGCCACATTCGCTACAAGCACCGGATCGAAAAGGCGAGCTGGTCGGGGAAGGACAATCTCTGGACGATCGAAGGCTCGCGCGGCGACACCAATGAAGCTTTCCGGATCACCGCGAATTTCCTCTGGATGTGCCAGGGCTATTACCGCCATTCGGAAGGCTACACGCCCGAATGGAAGGACATGGACAAGTTCAAGGGGCGGATCGTCCATCCGCAGACCTGGCCGGAAGACCTCGACTACAAGGGCAAGAACGTCCTCGTGATCGGTTCCGGTGCGACGGCCGCGACGCTCGTCCCCGCCATTGCCGGCGACTGCAAGCACGTCACTCTGCTGCAACGCTCGCCCACCTATTTCATCCCGGGCCGAAATGCGAACGAGCTTGCCGACCGTCTGCGCCAGCTCGAAATCGACGAAAGCTGGATTCACGAGATCACCCGCCGGGAGATCCTGCACATGCAGGGCGAATTCACCCGCCGCTCCTTCGAGGAGCCGGAGACGGTGCGGAAGGAGCTTCTGGACGCCGTGCGTCTCTTCCTGCCGGAAGAGACCGTGCAAAAGCATTTCACGCCGAGCTACCGTCCCTGGCGTCAGCGCATCGCCTTCGTGCCCGACGGCGATATCTTCCAGGGCATCGCCTCCGGCAAGGCCTCGGTCGTGACCGACGAGATCGACCGCTTCACCGAGAAAGGCATTCTCACCAAATCGGGAGAGGAGCTGGAAGCCGACATCATCATCACCGCGACAGGCTTCAACCTCAGCGTGCTCGGCGACATCGACTTCGAGATCGACGGCAAGCCGCTCGATTTTTCGAAGACGGTCACCTATCGCGGCATGATGTTCACCGGCGTGCCCAACATGGTCTGGGTCTTCGGTTACTTCCGCGCGAGCTGGACGCTGCGTGTGGATCTGCTCGGCGATTTCGTCTGCCGGCTTCTCAACCACATGAAGAAGATCGGCGCGAAGCGCGTCACGCCGGCGCTCAGGCCGGAGGACGAGAATATGCCGCTCTCCCCCTGGATCGACCCCGAGAACTTCAATCCGGGCTATCTGATGCGCGGCATGCACCTGCTGCCGAAACGCGGCGACAAGCCCGAATGGCAGCACACCCAGGACTACTGGCTCGAAAAGAACGAACTGCCCGAGATCAATCTCGACGACAGCGCCTTCCGCTACGATTGACGACGACGCGGTCATAGCACCGCATACATGACCCGCCGGCTCCGCGCCGGCGGGTTTTTTCGTCTCCGGTCGAAGGCCCGGGGCGTGCTCGCAAGCTGCGTCCCGCAAAAGCATTTTCCCGCCCGCGCCGATTGTGAAACTATCCGCGCCGCCGCGCGGAGCGGCAGTTCCCATCCGAGGCGCATTCATGTCCGGCGAAGAAAGCCATTACATCCTCACCATTTCCTGCCCGGACGCGGTCGGCATCGTTGCCGCGGTCGCGGGGCTTCTGGCGGCGGAAAATCTCTTCATCACGGAGTCGCATCATTTCGGCGACCCTGTCACGAAGCGGTTCTTCATGCGCACGGTCTTTCATCCGGTCGAAGTCAACGCCTTCGGACAAAAGGACTTCGCGACGAAGTTCGAGCCCGTCGCGCGGCGCTTCGAGATGGAATGGCATCTCCACAATGTCGGGGTGAGGCCCTCTTTCCTGCTCATGGTCTCGCGCGCCGATCACTGTCTCAACGATCTTCTCTATCGTTATCGCACCGGCACCCTTCCGATCCATATTCCGGCCATCGTCTCGAACCATCTCGATCTGGCGCCACTCGCGCAGCAGCACCGCATTCCGTTCTTTCACATTCCGGTGGCCCGCGACAACAAGGTCGAGGCCGAGCGCCGGCTGCTCGAACTGGTGGAAGAAACCAAGGCGGAGTTCGTCGTGCTTGCGCGCTACATGCAGGTCCTGTCGGACGAGACATGCCGCGCGCTCGCCGGCCGCGCCGTCAACATCCATCACTCGTTCCTGCCAAGTTTCAAGGGCGCAAAACCCTATCATCAGGCGCATGAGCGCGGCGTGAAGCTCATCGGCGCGACAGCGCATTTTGTCACGAGCGATCTCGACGAAGGCCCGATCATCGAACAGCGCGTCGAGCCGGTCACCCATACGACCACGGTCGAGCAGATGATCGCGGCCGGCCGCGATGTCGAGGCGCTGGTGCTGGCCCGCGCCGTCGCCGCGCTTGCGGGACGTCGCGTCTTTCTCAACGGAAAACGGACGGTGGTTTTCGGCGGGTGAGGCGCCGTCAGAAACCTTTGCCCTTGGTCACCGACCATTTGAGGTCGCCGTCCCCACCGGTGAAAACACCGGCACTACCGGCCTTCGGCGGTTCGGAGATCGGGTCGGTGCAACTCTCGGGCGTCTTCGCCATCTTCGTGCAGATGCTCTTGCCCTTGACGCGCCACCAGCCGCGCGTCTCCTTGCCGTCGGGCGCGCGCACGATGATGCGGTTGCGATCGGGGTAGTAGATTTTCGTGGTGCCCTGGGGGCCGGTCAGTTCGACCGTATTGCCGATAAGTCCCGAGCCCACATCGGCAAGGGCCGTTCCGGGCGCGAGAAGAAACGCGACCGTCGATGCGGCGAGGCAAATCCTGAAAAACATTCACGAGGTCCGTTCGAGTGTCCAGCCGCAATCTAGCCCGGAGGAAGGAGCAAGACGAGCCTTGCCCGCCTCTTCACTTTCCCATACGCGGCGGTTTCAGAAGAAAGAGGACCACCCAGATCGGAACGAGCACCAGAGCGCCCAGGATGAAGTGCGGCAGCGCCCAGTCGAAACCCTCGCGCAGCATCGCCATGATGTGCTGGGGTGTGAAGCCCACATCGGTCAAAACCTGATCGGCACTGATGTCGAACTCGTTGAGGACGGCGCCGATCAGGACCGCCACCAGTATGAACTTTATGAGTGTCGACAAGGCGTTATAGAACATGGGAGCGCCGCCCCGTCCGGCGAATCTCTATTAGGAACAGTTTAGACCGGCAGCGCAGCGGAACAAGCCTCGGGAGAATTTTCATGGCGGATGACGGCGAAACCCTTGGAAAGGCCCCGGAGGGGCACTTTTACTGGAGCGCGGACCGCATTTCGAAGCTGCCGGAACGGGCGCATGTCCATCAGTTCAACGCCAATGCGATCCGCCATACCCGTTCGATCGGCGACCTCGCGGGCCTAAGTGACATGGGTATCCACCTCGTGCGGGTGGAGCCCGGGCGGGACTCGACCGAGCATCATTTCCACGGGCAGGACGAGGAATTCCTTTTCGTGCTGTCCGGCCGGGGCGAGGCGACGATCGGCGACACGGTCCTCTTGATCGGACCGGGCGATTTTCTCGCCTTCCCGAAGGGCTCGCCCGCCCATTCGACGCATGTGCCGGCGAAGGCGGGGGAGGATCTCGTCTATCTGATGGGTGGTACGCGCTCCCCCATCGATGTCTGCACCTATCCGCGCGCCGGGCTTCGCATGTACCGGATCGACGGCGAGAAGGAATATATCGAGCTCGGCGACCTGAAAAAGGTCTAGCTGGCAAGCCCCGCGCGAAGCGGCGCCGTGTAGTGCCAGGCGAGATGACCGAGTTCGAGCAGGATGACGGCGACCAGAAGCCGGAA
>NZ_DATKFR010000464.1:0-11984 GCF_035511255.1 Parvibaculum sp. | reverse complement strand
TCGGAAGACAGCATGGCGGGGCTCTTGGCTAAGGGGCAGGGGCTTATAACGCCTTTTGGGTCCAGTCAGAAGAACAGAACTCATCCACGCTCTTCACCGTCATGCCGGGCTCGACCCGGCATCCATCTTTCTTGGTGCCGTGATGCAAAGATGGACCCCGGACCAGGTCCGGGGTGACGACGTTTTTCGGGGAAGGCGAAGGTCAATCCAGCCGATAGACCCGCTTCGCCGTATCGTGGAAAAGCGCGCGCTTCTCGTCCGCATCGAAGCCCTTCGCGATCTTCTTGAAGGCGTTCCAGAGCACCGGATAGGACACCGAGAGCTTGTCGACCGGGAAGTTGCTCTCGAACATGCAGCGCTCCGGGCCGAAGGCGTCGATCGTGTGGAGATAGTAATCTCCGGTCGCGGCCACGAGTTCGTCAGACGTCGGCGGCGTCGCGCGCTTGTGCCATTCGAAGCCGTTCACCGCCATGTTGATGCCGCCGATCTTGGCGACGACGTTCGGGCATTCGGAGAGGTCGACGATATCCTTCATCCATTGCGCGAAAATTTCGGAGCGCCTTCCCGCATAGCCGCCGATGCCGAGCGGCCCGCCGAAATGATCGAGGACGATCGTCGTCTCGGGAAAATCCCGCGCCAGCGCCGTCACTTCCGGGATCTGGTGGTGATAGATCCAGGCATCGAAACTGAGATTGTGTCTGGCAAGCTGCGCGAAGCCCTCGCGGAATTTCGCGGAACCCATAAGACCCTTCGCAGGGTGCGTATGCGACGGCCGCACCTCCGGGCTGTCGTCGAGCGCCGTCGCATGGCGAATGCCGCGAAAGCGCGCCGGCGCGGCGGCGACATGGGCGGCCAGCACCTCGTCGACGGAGCCGCCCATTCCGAGATCGGCACGGCCGACGATCCCCTTGCAGGCGCGCATCTCGCCATAGAGCCCGCTCGCCGATTGCGCCGCGATGCCGTTGACGAATTCCGTCTCGCCGACGAATTTCAGATGCTCCGCGCCGTCCGCGCGATACATCGCCGTGCATTCGACGAAAACGGTCGCGCGGATGTTATGGCCGGAGCCCGTGTCCGCGTTGAGCTCGTCCAGCATGTAGCGCGAGCCGGGAAAGTCCCACAGGTGGTGATGCGGATCGATGATCGGCAGATCGGGCTCAATGATCTCTTCCCGCACCAGTCCAAGCCATTCGTCGTTCGTCGCCATGAAAGCCTCCCTTGCAATGCCTCCTCTGCGCAAGGGAGGTTCGCCGTGACAACAGTCTTAACATCGGGGGCGGGCCCGCGCCAAACCCGGTTCCGGGCCGATCAGTCGGGCCTCGCCGTGATCGACAGCGCCGCGACGATCTGGGCGAGCTGGCTCTGGCGCGTGATGTCGAGCTTGAAGTAGATGCGCTTGAGGTGAAGCCTCGCCGTCCCGACCGAGATGTTGCGCCGGGCGGCGACATCCTCCGGCGATCGGCCGGAGCCTACCAGCGCGGCGATCGCGGCCTCCGTCTCCGTAAGGCCAAGAAGCCGCAGCGCGTCCATCGGCTGCGCCTGTATCTCCTGCGCGGGATCGATGAGGAGAACGAGCGCGCCCTGAACCACATCCGAAAAGATACGGAGATAAGGGTTATCCGGCGCACGCACCGGCACGACCTGAACGAGGAGTGGAGCATTCGCGTCTTCGCGGCGCAAGGTCGCCAGCTTCAAGCCGTCGTCCGCCGACGCCGGCGCGAGGGCTTCCCGGATCAGCCGATCGAGCTTCGTCTGGTCTGCCGGCGTCGAGGCGGCGAGACCCTTGCGTCCGAGGAGGATGCCGTTTCCGTCGATCCGCCGCGCGACGGCATTCGCATGGAGGATGTTCCCGTCGGCGCCGACGAGAACGACGCCGCAATCCAGCCGCTCGAAGAGATCGGCCGCCCCCGTCCCGGCGATCTGCCGGGTCGCAAGTCGGCGAAACACCTGCAATGCGCGATGGGCATGGGACGACAGGACCGCGAATATCTTCATCTCGAGGTCCGAAGGAAAGCCGGCAAGCAACGATCGTTGAACGCAGATGACGGTCTTGCTCGTCCCCCGCTCGCTGTTCGTCATCCGCGCCATCATCTCGCCCAGTTGCCCCGGCCACAGAAGTTCGTTGAAGAAGGCGCTGCGCTTCATCCCTTCCACGCCAATCATGTGTGCATCGGTGACGATCGCATCCGTCGTCGCGATCTTCCGCGCGTAATGGAGTCGCGGGCTGCAATCCATGAGTTCGGGCGCACAGCCTTCGACGAAGGAGTCGATGTTCGGCGAACGATAGGCGTGGCTGGAATGGTTCCTGCTGTCGGCGAGCACGATGGTGCCGGCGCCGCCCGTGAGCGACGCCATGCCGTCGAAGACAGCCGGCCACAGGGAAGGCTCGAGCGCGGCCGCATAAAGATCGTCGATGAGGCCGAAGACGCGGTCTTCGGTGCTGGATCGATGGTTCATCGCAGGTCGGTTCCTTGCCTTTGAGGCCAGCATATCCAATTTGGGATACGCGTGAAATTTCGATTTTGCAGACAATCCCGGTACTGCGCTTCGGCGCCTGTTCGGGAGACATGTTCGGTAATGAGTTCCGGTAAGTTGAAGGTGACGGCGTTGCGCTTCGACAGCCGGTCCGGCAAGACGCAGCTTGAGGAAGCTCGGGCGGCGTTCGGCGGATTGCTGATCGAGGCCCATTCCAATGGAGAGTTCAGCCTCGATATGAAGGTCCGTGTTCTGCCGGGCCTCAGCTTCATGACGGGCGGCATGTCGGGCGTGACGCTGCGGCGTGCCCGCGGCAACACGGATGACGGCGATGGCTTTACGCTCTGGGTCGTGCGGCACGGCGTGGCCTTCGGCGAATCCCGGGACCGGGACGTGACCATCGGCGCCGGCGAGGCCGTGATGGCCCGTCAGGACGAGGACGGTTACTGCGCCCCGGTGAGACCGATGCTCGGCACGTCGATCCGTTTGTCGGAAAGCCTGCTCGCGCCCCGTCTGCGCGATGTCGATGCGGCGGTCCTTCGCCGCATCCCGGCCGACAGCGAGGCTTTGCGGCATCTTCTTGGCTATCTCGATTTTGCATTGGGCAGCGGGCCGGCAAGCGCCGAGTTGCAGGCGCTGACGGCCTCCCACATCTATGATCTCGCGGCGCTCGCGCTTGGCTCGACGGCCGACGCGGCGGAACAGGCAAGGCAGGGCGGCCTGCGGGTGGCGCGGATCGAGGCCATCAAGCGGGACATAGAAGAGCATCTCGGAGAAGGCGGTCTTCGCCTTGCGGCGGTTGCCGCCCGGCAGGGCATTTCGCCCGTCTATGTCCGGAAGCTCTTCGAAAGCGAGGGGACGAGCTTTACGTCTTTCGTTCTCGAACGCCGTCTGTTGCGCGCCTTCGACATGCTTGCCTCCCCGGGCGCCTCCCGGATACCGATCAGCACCATCGCCTACGATGTGGGTTTCGGAGACCTGTCCTATTTCAACAGGGCTTTCCGCAAGCGTTTCGGCGCCACCCCCTCGGACATACGCCACATAAGTTCCCGAGACGGATGATCCGGCAGGGGTCCGGAATTATCGCTCAGTCCATGCCGGCGTATCTCGCCGTCCAAGCCGCCGCGGACCGCCGCCGCTACCCTCGAAAATCAAGGGGCTCTCCGGATGAGACGGACCGCGAAGGAAGGCGACGCGCTTTCGGGGGCGGACCGCGTCCGGACAGACGTTCATGCGCGCCCCTCCGGTCAACGCTTTGGAAGTTCAGATCAATGCGAAATTTTTCATCTCCCGGATTGCCGGCACGTTCGGCGCTCGGTCTTCTTTCCTCCGTGTCTCTTCTCGTGCTCTCGAATGCCGCGCTTGCCGAACCGGCGCCGCTGACCCCGCTCGACTGGCTGCCTTCGGGGCAGACGCAGGAGAGCATTACGGGCATTAGCGGGGATGGTTCGATTGCGGTGGGCTATGCGCGGACATCCACCAACCAGATTCATTCGGTCTCGTGGAACAGTGCGACGGGCGCGGTGACCGATCTCGGGCTGAACGGCGACTCCTTTGCCTTTGCCGTCAGTTCGGACGGCAGCACCATTATCGGCTATCAGGGCGCGAACCCCGCCAATCTCGCCTTCGCCGTGAGGAACGGCGTCGTGACCATCCTGCCGACGGCGACCGTCAACCAGAATGTCGGCGCCTATGGAACCAATGCCGACGGCAGCGTGATCGTCGGCGAAGGGAACTTCGGCGGCGAATATCACGCGATGAGCTGGAGCGGCCCGAACTGGTCGACCGTGACTGATCTCGGCGTGCTGGCGGGCGGGGGTTCGGCATCCGCCTATGGTGTCAGCGGAGACGGCTCGGTCATCGTCGGCTCGTCCCAGATCGCCGGAGGTACGGGGTCCTACCTGACGGCCTTTTACTGGCAGGGTGGGACCATGCATCAGCTGACGCCGATGAACGATCCGGGATACTCGTCAGCCGCCTACAAGATCAGCGGCGATGGATCGACGATCGTCGGCTTCAGCGACGGACCGGGAAGCGAGAGCGCGGTCAAATGGACGGGAGCGGGCTATACGACGGTCACCGACCTCGGGAAGCTTGGTGGCACCAACGCGCAGGCCAAAGGCGTCAGCAGCGACGGTTCGGTGATCGTCGGCCAGGCGACACTGACTGGCAATTCAACCTGGCATGCCTTCCGCTACATGGAAGACGGCGGTATGCGCGACCTCAACACGTTGCTGACCGATCTCGGCGTCGATCTGACCGGGATCGAACTCTACGACGCCTCGGCCGTCTCGGCCTCGGGCGAATATATCGGCGTCAACGACATCAACGGCGGAAAGGCCTATGTCGTCTATCTCGCCCTTGGTTCGGATCCGACGCCGCCCGTCGGTGGCCTGACCACTAAGGAAGACCAGCAATCGGCCGCCGACGGACTCGCCGGCGCGCGTGAGGGGGCAGCCGTACAGATGCAGGGATTCGGAGGAATGCTGCTCGGTGCCGACGATCCGCTGGGAAGCCCGGACGGCGTGACCGCCTACGGAGCGGTCGGCTCGGTCTCTGCCGGCGTGACCGGAAAGATCGGCCTCGGCAACGGGTTCTCGCTGCTCGGCGGCTTGTCTTACGTCCGGGAGAACTTCCGGCATGTCGACATGGAACACGGCCTTATGGCGGCGCTCGCCCTGCGTTATGTCGCGGACGAAACGGGCCCGGCTCATCCTTTCGTCGAGGGTGGCGGCTGGATTGCGCCCGATGCGTCCTTCACCTTCACCCGACCCTATGCCAATGGCGCGGGCACGGCGACCGGCGCAGGCTCCGCCGACGGCACGCTCGGCTACCTCTATGCGAAGGCCGGTCTCGGCTACGACGTGACGCCGGCGGACGAGGCGGTCGCCGCCCTCGAACTCGGCTATTCGCGTTTCTGCACGGATGCCTATGACGAGACGCTGTCGGCGGAAAATCCCTTCCCGGCGCGCGTGTCGTCCGGCACCAACACGCTCGGCATCGCAAAGGTCGAAGGAAAGTGGACGCATGCCTTTTCGCCGGACGTCGACGCGACCCTCCGCCTCGCGGGCGCGCAGGGTTTTGCCGCCGCGAGCGACGTACGCACGACCGTGGCAGGCGTCGGCACGCTGGGGGCGCACGATCCGGAGAATGTCAACTGGATCGAGTATGGCGCGCGTGCCGGCTACAGGATTTCCGACGGCGTGAAGATCGACCTCTTCGCCAACGGCATTTCGGGCCGCAGATCCGTCCACACCGAGACGCATGTCGGCCTCGATCTGAAGCTTGCTCTCTAGGTTCCATGACCCCGCGAGACGTCAGGGGCCCGTCCCGTCAGCCAAGTCGCGTTGTCGGCGAGGCTGGAGGCCCCTGACGGACTCGGGTGGAGCGGACGGGCATAAAACGAAAACACCGCCCCGATCGTCTCGGGGCGGTGTCTTCATGGTCGGCGCGAAAGCCTCAGGCGACCGAGCGCGCGTATTTCTTGCGGTCGTTCGGGTCGAGCCAGCGCTTGCGCAGGCGGATCGATTTTGGCGTCACCTCGACGAGTTCGTCGGCCTCGATATAGGCGATCGCCTGTTCGAGCGTCAGCGGCCGCGGCGGCGTGAGGCGCACCGCTTCGTCCTTCGACGTCGTGCGGATGTTGGTGAGCTGCTTGGCTTTCAGCGGATTGACTTCGAGATCGTCGGGGCGCGCATTCTCGCCGATGATCATGCCGCGATAGACCTTCTCGCCGGGTGAGATGAACAGCGTGCCGCGCTCTTCGATGTACCAGAGGCCGTAGGGCACCGCCTCGCCGTCGCCGGTCGAGATCAGCACGCCGTTGCGGCGGCCCTCGATTTCGCCGCGATAGGGCTCATAGGCCTTGAACAGGCGGTTCATGACGCCCGTGCCGCGCGTGTCGGTCAGGAACTCGCCGTGATAGCCGATCAGGCCGCGCGACGGGCAATGGAAGATGATGCGCGTCTTGCCGGCGCCGGTCGGGCGCATGTCGACGAGTTCGCCCTTGCGGCTCGACATCTTCTCAATGACTACACCGGTGAATTCGTCGTCGACGTCGATGGTCGCTTCCTCGATCGGTTCGAGGCGCTTGCCGTTTTCCTCGCGGTAGAGCACGCGGGGACGCGAGATGCCGAGTTCGAAGCCGTCGCGACGCATCGTCTCGATCAGCACGCCGAGCTGCAGTTCGCCGCGGCCCGCCACGTCGAAGGCGTCGCCGCCTTCCGAGTCGCTGACGCGGATCGCGACGTTCGATTCCGCCTCGCGCATCAGGCGGTCGCGGATGACGCGCGACTGAACCTTGGTGCCTTCGCGGCCGGCAAGCGGGCTGTCGTTGATCGCGACCGTGATCGAGAGCGTCGGCGGGTCGATCGGCAGCGCCTTCAGGGGCTCCGTCACGGCGGCGTCGCAGATCGTGTCGGCGACGGTGCCCTGCACGAGGCCGGCAATGGCAATGATGTCGCCGGCAGTCGCTTCTTCCACCGGAATGCGCTGGATGCCGCGGAAGGCGAGAACTTTGCTGATGCGGCCTTTTTCAATCGTGCCTTCGTCCTTGCGCAGGACCTGCACGGCCTGGTTGGTCTTGACCACGCCCTTTTCGATCTTGCCGGTCAGGATGCGTCCGAGATAGGGGTCGCTTTCGATGGTCGTGACGAGCATTGCGAAGGGCTCGTTCGCCGAACCGTCATGCAGCGCCGTCGGCTCCGGAAAGTGCGAGATGATCTTCGAGAAGAGCGGCTTGAGGCCATGCTCTTTTGCATCCGGCGCGGAGAGATCCTCGCAAGCCCAGCCCTGGCGGGCCGAGGCGAAGATGCAAGGGAAGTCGAGCTGCTCGTCGGTGGCGCCGAGCGCCGCGAAGAGATCGAAGGCCTCGATGTGGACTTCGTCGGGGCGGCCGTCCGGACGGTCGACCTTGTTGATGAGGACGATGGGCTTGAGACCCAGCGCCAGAGCCTTCGAGGTCACGAACTTGGTCTGGGGCAGCGGGCCTTCCGCGGCGTCGACCAGCAGCACCACGCCGTCGACCATCGACAGGATGCGCTCCACCTCGCCGCCGAAGTCGGCGTGGCCGGGTGTATCGATGATGTTGATGCGCGTATGGACGCCGGCCTCGTCGACCCAGTCGACGCTGGTCGGCTTCGCTAGGATGGTGATGCCGCGCTCACGCTCGAGATCGTTCGAGTCCATGACGCGTTCCATGACCTGCTGGTTGTCGCGGAACGTGCCGGACTGGCGCAGGAGCTGGTCAACCAGTGTCGTTTTCCCATGGTCGACATGGGCGATGATCGCAATATTACGAAGAGCCATAAGTACCGCCGGGGTTTTCGGGGCCCGGCCGTGCGGATGATCGCGCGCGGGGGCAGCCAAATCTGGCCGCCTTATAGCGCGGCGAGGGGGTTTTCCACAAGGCTTCCTTCGCAGGCGCGGAAAGGCCGGATTCGGAAGGGTTAACCCCGGCCTGACCGCTTTCTCGTTCAACCGGCCATGCGCGGGCGGTCGAGTGTCGTTTTCATGATGGCTGACCCCCGGTCGACCATCGCCGAGATTGAGATTGCCGCTTCATTGGGCAACAGATCGGTGATCCAGACCAGGCGGCAGCGATCTTCGGCCTCGGGAAAGACCTGCATCGACGCATTGTGATGGCTCATGCCGCCGCCGACCACCGCATAGGCGAAACGCCGCGCCTTGTCGTCGAGATCGACGAAGAGTTCGCGGACCACGAGGCCCGTCTCGAAGGTCACGATTCGGGCTTCTTCCTCCAGCA
Organism: Parvibaculum sp.; assembly: GCF_035511255.1. Classification (GTDB taxonomy): domain Bacteria; phylum Pseudomonadota; class Alphaproteobacteria; order Parvibaculales; family Parvibaculaceae; genus Parvibaculum. The sequence goes on along the minus strand of NZ_DATKFR010000464.1, from coordinate 3,745 downwards.
TCGTGTCGGTGACGAAACCCGGCACGAAGCGCGTGTGGATCGCCCCGAGATCGCGCACGACGTCCCAGACCTCGGCGGCCGAGGCGTTTATTTCTATTTCCTTGCGGATCGTCGCCATCTCGCCCTCCTATTTCACGCAAACCGCTTCGACATTGTTGCCGTCGGGATCGATGAGGAAGGCGGCGTAATAGGTCGGGCCGTAATCGGGCCGGGGGCCGGGCTTGCCATTGTCGTGCCCGCCGGCGTCGAGACCGGCCTGATGGAACCGGTCGACCGCCGCGCGGCTCGATGCCGTGAAGGCGACATGGACGCCTTGCGCCGCCGGACCTTGCGAGAGGAAGAGGCCCGGCTGCTTCACACCGAAGCCCCGCCAGGTTTCGTCCTTGTAGCAAAGCCCGAGCCCGAGCGGCGCCAGCGCGGCCTCGTAGAAGCTTGCGCTTCGGTCGAGGTCTTTCACTTTCAATCCGATGTGGTCGTACATGATGTCCTCCGATGTCGCGCATGAAGCGCGGGTTCGAGGTCACCTTGCGACGGTGGACGCCATCCGATCTTGGAGGATATTGCGCTCGCCCTTTGCCGTCTGGCGGAAGCGACGCGGCGACATGCCGGCGGCGCGATGGAAGGTCCGCACGAAATTCGACAGGTCGCCGAAACCGACATCATAGGCGATGTCGGTGATGGAGCGGTCCTGGTCGGCGAGAAGCCGCGCCGCGTGACGCAGCCGCGAGCGCACGAGATATTGATGCGGCGTCACGCCGAGTACTTTCGTGAAGAGCCTGAGGAAATGAAAGAGGCTGAGATCCGCCTCGCGGGCCGTGCTTTCGAGGTCGATGGGGCGGTGCGAATATTCGTCCATCCACATCGCGGCGCGGACGGCGCGCGCCCGGTCACGGGCGCTCGCGGCGACGGTCGTCTGCGGACGTCCCGAGGCGATCTCGGCAAAACGCGCCGCGAACATCAGTCCCGCCTCGTCGAGCCCTATGTCGTTCGCACCCTCCGCGGCGCCTTGGGCGAGTTCGCCGAGCACCATCATCTCCGGCAGCGGCGGCAGGCTCGAAATCCGGCGCAGCTCGGGCTTGCCGCTGATCGCCTCCGCCAGTTCCGGCGCCAGTTCCGGCGAAAGACGGAACGAAAGACATTCGTCGCCGCAGACATGGTGGTCGTGGGTGCAGACATATTCGTCGCCCGCATGGCCGACGAGCACGGAGCCCGCCACCATTTCGCGGAACCGGCCGCGCGTGTGATAACCGAAGCTTCCCTTGCGCACATAGGAAACGGACAGAACCTCGTGGCACTCCGTGTAGGGCGCTTCCGCCGGACCGGAGCTGCACCGATAATCGACCGCCGAAACGGCGCCGCTGGAAAGGATAGTCGCTGTCACCATGATCGAAGTCTATGCCGATTGAGGGTGACCATCATCATGCCGTGGAAGGAAGGCGGGACTTGGAGAAACTTGCTCTCCGCCTCCCGCCTCCGGTTCCTATTTCCGCACGGCTTCGGTCGAAATGGCGATCGTCACCTCGTCCCCGATCATCGGCACATAGGTCTTGATGCCGAAATCGGAGCGCTTGAGCTTTCCGAGCGCCGAGAAGCCCGCGACGAAGGTGCCCTTGCGCATCGGGCTTTCTCCGGCCTTGTTGAGCTTGACGACGAGGCCGACAGGCTTCGTCACGCCGTGGAGCGTCAGATCGCCGGTGACGTTTGCCGTGTCCTTGCCGGTGACCTCCACCTTGGTGGATTTGAAACTCATGGTCGGATATTGCGCGACATCGAAGAAGTCCTTGCCCTTCAGATGTTCGTCGCGCTTTTCGTTCGCCGTATCGATGCTGGCGACGTCGATCGTCACGTCGATCTTGCTCGCTTCGGGCTTTGCCTCGTCGAGCGCCAGCGTGCCGGAGACGTTCTTGAAAACGCCATAGGTTTCCGAAAAACCCAAATGGCTGACCTGGAAGCCGACATGGGTGTGGGCGGTGTCGATTTCATAGGTGTCCGCGGCTCGGGCGACGGCGGGAAAACCCAGGGCGAGCGCGGCGGCAAGGGCCAGCGAGCGGGGGAAAAAGAGCTTCATGAAGGCCTCCTTCGTGGGGGAAAGGATCGGCCGGCAATTTGAGAGCAGTTCTCAGCCCAACTCAAGCGCGTTCGGCGCGGCCTGGGCCGCCGCCGCCGGCTCCGGCACTTCCTCGAGCGCCAGATTGGCGAGGAACTGCCGCGTGCAGGCTTCCCAGGAGAACCCGGTGGCGAAGGCCCGGCAGGCGTCCGGCGCGATGCCGAGCGCCTTGCGGCAGGCGACGCCGAGATCATTGTCGAGCACGCCGACCGGCGCATCGCCGATGACATCGAGCGGGCCCTGCACCGGATAGGCGGCAACCGGCGTTCCGGCGGCCAGCGCCTCAATCAGCACGAGGCCGAACGTATCGGTCTTGCTCGGGAAGACGAAGCAATCCGCCGCCGCATAGGCCTTGGCCAGCTCCTCGCCGAAGAGCGGCCCGGCGAAATGAGCCTCGGGATGGCGCTTGCGCAGATGTTCGAGGCGCGGCCCGTCGCCCACCACCATCTTCGAGCCGATCAGATCGAGATCGAGAAAGGCCTCGATATTCTTCTCGACGGCGACGCGGCCGACATAGAGATAAACGGGACGCGGCAGGTCGAGATAATGTTCGCCCGCGAGTTCGGGGCGCGGGCGGAAAAGCTCGGTATCGACGCCGCGCGACCAGATGAAGGGCTTGCCGAAACCGCGCCCCTCGAGTTCTGCCTGCAGCGACGGCGTCGCCACCATGATGCTGGTCGCCTTCGCGTGGAACCAGCGCAGGAACGCATAGCTCCAGTTCAGGGGAAAGCCGGTACGGGCGTAGAGATATTCGCCGAAGCGCGTATGGAATGACGTCGAGAAGGGCAGGTTGCGCCTGACGCAGTAATTGCGCGCGGCAAGGCCGAGCGGGCCCTCGGTGGCGATATGGATGGCGTTCGGGTTCACGGCCTCGATCATCCGCGCAAGCTTGCGCCCCGGAAAAAGCGCGAGCCGGATTTCCGGATAGCTCGGCATCGGGACTGTGTTGAAGAGCTCCGGCGTGATCGAAATGACCTCGTGCCCCATTGCGGTCAGATTGCGCTTGAGTTCGCCCAGCGTGCGCACGACGCCATTGACCTGCGGCGGCGCGGCGTCGGAGACGATGACGATCTTGAGCTTTTCCGCGTCGAGGCCGAGTGCGGGCTCGGGCACGCGGTAAGTCTTGCGTGTCCGCGTGCGGAGCGGCCGGCTCAATTCGGCGAGGGTGCTGTAAGGGCTCATCAGGCGGCGTTCAACACATGCGAGGCGTCGTCCTCGGCTTCCGTTTCGTGCGGTCCCTCGCCCGTCTCCCAGGAGAAGCGGTGCCATGTGACGATGCTGAGGACACCGTCCTGGTCTTCCGTCAGCGCCGTGCAGCTTTCGACCCAGTCGCCGTCATTGCAATAGAGGATGCCGTCCATCTCGCGGATTTCCGCGTGGTGGATATGGCCGCAGATGACGCCGTCGACGCCGCGCTCGCGGGCCGAGCGTGCGACTGCGACCTCGTAGCTCGAGATATATTCGACGGCGTTTTTGACCCGGTGCTTCAGATAGGACGAGAGCGACCAGTAGGAGAGGCCGAAGAAGCGCCGGATTTCGTGCAGCCAGTTGTTGAGCGCGAGGGCGACGCCATAGGCGCGGTCGCCGAGATGGGCGAGCCATTTCGCATATTTGACGACGCTGTCGAACTGGTCGCCG
>NZ_DATKFR010000463.1:0-3662 GCF_035511255.1 Parvibaculum sp. | reverse complement strand
CCGGTCGAAGGCGCCGGATCGTCGCGGTTGCCGGCGTTCCAGGCAACGCTTTTGACGCGGGTATTCGCGGCCGACGCCAGCAAGATCAGAACGAGAAGCAGCACGGCGCTCCAGACGAGCGACCAGAGTTCGGCAGTCATGGATTCCTCCCCTTGTGACCGGCCTGTTGGACCGGCAGCGGGAGCTTAGACCCTGAAGCGAACCCGGAGCAATTATCGGCCAGGGGAGGCCGGGTATTCAGCCGCGCAACAGGGCCTCTGCCTCACGCATCAGCCGGACGGTCTTCTCGCCGGCGGGTTCGACCTTCGCCAGGCGTGCGGCTTGGCCCGACCATAATTGCGCGAATTCGGCCTTGCCTTCCCGGGCGCTGGCCGAAACGAGCGGCGCGACCATGGCGCGCTGGGCCGGGAAGGGTGCCGCCTTGCCCTCGAGGTCGTGAAGCTCTTCGGTCAGGCGATTACGGATCGCGCGGGCGGGGCGGCCCGAAAAAAGTTTCGTGACGACGGTCGCGTGATCGGAGACTTCCGACAGCGCCTTGCGGTAGAGCGCCGATGTACCGGCCTCCGGGCAGACGAGAAAGGCCGTGCCGAGCTGCACACCCGACGCGCCGAGCATGAAGGATGCCGCGATGCCGCGCGCATCCCCGATGCCGCCGGCCGCGATCACCGGAACATCGACGGCGTCGACGACCTGCGGCACCAGCGCCATGGTCCCGACCGTGCCGAGATCGACATGGGTCAGGAAGGTGCCGCGATGGCCCCCGGCCTCATGACCCTGCGCGACGATGGCGTCCGCGCCGCCGGTCTGGAGCGCCCTGGCTTCTGCGACCGTGGTCGCGCTGCCAAGGATCGCGATTCCGGCCGCCTTGATTGCACGCATGGCGTCTGCTGGCGGGAGGCCAAAGTGGAAGCTCGCGACCTTCGGCTGCAATTCGAGAAGAAGCTTCAGCTGCTCGTCGTTGAAAGCGGGCGCGGCGACGGCGGGCTTCGGCACGGCGCCGAGACCGAAATCGGCAAAGCGCTGCGCCAGCGCCGCCTGCATCGGCGCAGCGTCGTAGCCATCGAGCACCGGCTCCTGATGCACGAAGAAATTGAGGTTGAACGGCTTGTTGGTGAGCGAGCGGAGCTTGCCGATCGCGTCGCGGAGTTCTGCGGGCTTCATCATCGCGACGCCGAGCGAACCGAGCCCGCCGGCATTCGAAACGGCGGCCGCCAGTTCCGGCGTCGAGGCACCGGCCATCGGCGCGCCGATCAGGGGAAGCTCGATGCCGAGGAGTTTTGTGAGCGTGTCGGGGAATGTCATGGGGGTCACCCGGTTGGAATTTGTCACCCCGGCCTTGTGCCGGGGTCCAGTAGCGGCTCGCTCCGTAAGTGTGGCCCCTGGATCCCGGCACAAGGCCGGGATGACATTTGTATATGACGCGGCGCAGTCCGCACCTCTTTACCCCAAACGCGGCAGGAGTACACTCGGCCTCATTCCGAGGGGTGTCCGAATCTTGTTCGGGCTGAGATGGCGTAACGCCGAACCCTTAGAACCTGATCCGGGTCATGCCGGCGAAGGGACGGACAACCATCCCCCGCTCTCCCGGATTTCCGAAGCCATTTGGACGGAGATCCATGATGAACATTCACGCGAAGCCCACAGTTACCACGGGTCCGCTTCCCGCCAGCGTCAAAATCCACACGACGCCCGAGGGCTTTCCCGATGTGGAAGTGCCCTTCCGCGAGATCAGCCTTCATCCGAGCGCGAAGGAGCCGCCTGTCCGCGTCTACGACACGTCGGGCCCCTACACCGATCCGACCGCGCAGATCGACGTCGAGAAGGGCCTCGTGCGGGTGCGCGAAAGCTGGATCGCGGCGCGGAACGACACCGAGACCTATCAGGGCCGCGAGATCAAACCGGAAGACAATGGCAATGTCGGCGCGGCGCATCTCGCCCGCGTCTTTCCGGTGACGCATGCGCCGCGCAAGGGCATCGCCGGCAAGCCGGTGACGCAGATGGAGTATGCGCGCGCCGGGATCGTCACCGCCGAGATGGCCTATATCGCCGAGCGCGAGAATATCGGCCGCAAGCGGGCGCTGGAAAACGCCGCGCACAAGCTGGCCGAGGGCGAAAGCTTCGGCGCCGACATTCCGGAGTTCATCACGCCTGAATTCGTGCGCCGCGAGGTGGCCGAGGGCCGCGCGATCATTCCCGCGAACATCAACCATCCGGAACTCGAGCCGATGATCATCGGCCGAAACTTCCTCGTGAAGATCAATGCCAATATCGGCAATTCCGCGGTCGCCTCTTCGGTCGCCGAGGAAGTCGACAAGATGGTCTGGGCGATCCGCTGGGGTGCCGATACGGTGATGGACCTCTCGACCGGCCGCAACATCCACAACACGCGCGAATGGATCATCCGCAATTCGCCGGTACCGATCGGCACCGTGCCGATCTATCAGGCGCTCGAAAAGGTCGACGGCATAGCCGAGAACCTGACATGGGAAGTCTTCCGCGACACGCTGATCGAGCAGGCGGAGCAGGGCGTCGACTATTTCACGATCCATGCGGGCGTGCGGCTGGCCTACGTGCCGCTGACGGCGAAGCGCGTGACCGGTATCGTCTCGCGCGGCGGCTCGATCATGGCGAAGTGGTGCCTCGCGCATCACAAGGAAAGCTTCCTCTACGAGCATTTCGACGAAATCTGCGACATCATGCGAGCCTATGACGTCTCGTTCTCGCTCGGCGACGGGTTGCGTCCCGGCTCGATCGCGGACGCGAATGACGAGGCGCAATTCGCCGAACTCGAAACGCTGGGCGAGCTGACGCAGATCGCCTGGGCCAAGGGCTGCCAGGTGATGATCGAGGGACCGGGTCATGTGCCGATGCACAAGATCAAGGTCAACATGGACAAGCAGCTGAAGCATTGCGGCGGCGCACCTTTCTACACGCTCGGGCCGCTGACGACCGACATCGCGCCCGGCTACGACCACATCACCTCCGGCATCGGCGCGGCGATGATCGGCTGGTTCGGCTGCGCGATGCTCTGCTATGTGACGCCGAAGGAACATCTGGGGCTCCCCAATCGCGCCGACGTGAAAGAGGGTGTCATCACCTACAAGATCGCGGCCCATGCGGCCGACCTTGCAAAGGGTCATCCGGCGGCGCAGCTCCGCGACGATGCGCTTTCCCGCGCGCGTTTCGAATTCCGCTGGGAGGACCAGTTCAACCTCGCGCTCGATCCCGAACGCGCCCGCGACTTCCACGACCAGACCTTGCCCAAGGACGCGCACAAGGTCGCGCATTTCTGCTCGATGTGCGGCCCGAAATTCTGCTCGATGAAGATCACGCAGGAAGTCCGCGACTATGCCGAAAGCGGCATGGCCGAAATGTCGGACAAGTTCAGGAACTCCGGCGCGGAGATTTATCTGGAAGAGGGAAAGGCCGCGGTGAAGGCGTCGAACGAGGCGCTGGGTGCGCGGCGGGAAAATCCGATTCCCTAAGAGCCCTCACCCAACCCTCTCCCGCAAGCGGGAGAGGGCTAGGAAGGATCGACCTCTTACCCCTCGCCCGCTTGCGGGAGAGGGAGGGGCCCGCCGCCGCGAGGCGGTGGGAGGGTGAGGGCGGGGATAAGTTTCGCGAAAAATATTCCGTGTGCCGCGCCTCTTGACCAGCGTGAC
>NZ_DATKFR010000462.1:0-4554 GCF_035511255.1 Parvibaculum sp. | reverse complement strand
CATCCTGCGTTCGATGCTGGTCGGCGCCACCGCCGTTGCGCTCACCAATCTCCTCTTCTCCTGGCTTGCGACGCGCGGCAGCGACATCTCGGCGCTGACGATCGCCATCGGCGCCGAAAACTTCTCGGGCGGTTTCGCCGGCACCTGCCTCATCGCCTATATGTCGAGCCTGACCAACCACGAATTCACGGCGACGCAATATGCGCTCTTCAGTTCGGCCTATGCCTTGCCCGGCAAGCTTCTCGGCGGCACCTCGGGCCTGATGGTCGACTGGTGGGGCGCCGAGGGCCCGCTCCGGGATTTCCTGATGGCCCACGCACCCTCGCTGACCGCCAAGACGGCGGGCTATGTGCCTTTCTTCATCACCACCGGCCTGATGGGTGTTCCGGCGCTGCTGCTGATCTTCCATCTGCTCCGCCGCGAGCGGGCGGCGTCGACAGCCCTCGAATCGGGCTCCGCGCCCTCCTGAAAATTCCAGATTACAAACTTTTTAGATCAATCCTTTCAAAGGCTTAGTCCTGTCATACCGGTGACGCAAAGAAGTCGCACAAGATGGGACGAACCCTCGCCCTTTTCTTGGCTTCCGGGCGTGATAATGAAAGGATGGCTGAAATGGCCAGCCACACGTTATTGGCCAAGGTGACGGCGGATCGGCTGAAGGCCGGTCTGCCCGGTGTCGCTCCGCGTGCAAATGCCGGGGCGCGAGTGTTGACGGGGTTCGAACATATGACGTCGCCGCATCCGGACGCGACCGTCACGCAATTGCCCGAGGCGGTCGCCCGCGCGAAAGCGGGCGCGGCCCCTGTGAGCTTTGCGCGCAAGGGCTCGCTCGAAGTGCGTCTTGCAGGCAGCGCGCGCGAGATCGACGCGGCGCAGGCATTGCGCTATCGGGTGTTCTACGAGGAAATGTCGGCGCATCCCGACGCGGAAACGCGCGCGACGAAGCGCGATCGCGACCGCTTCGACGAATTTTGCGACCACCTTCTCGTTTTCGATCATGCGCTGGCGAACGGCGCGGAAGGCGACGACCTGCCGCTCGGCGCCGTCGTCGGCTGTTATCGTTTGCTGCGACAGGACGTGGCCGAGCGTCACGGCGGTTTCTACACGGCGAGCGAGTACGACATTGCGCCGCTCCTCCAGCGCGTCGGTGGGGATTTGCGCTTCCTCGAACTCGGCCGCTCCTGCGTGCTGCCGCCCTATCGCAACAAGCCGACGGTGGAGCTGCTCTGGCATGGCATTGCCCAATATGTGGCGATGCATAATCTCGATGTGATGTTCGGCTGCGCGAGCTTCGAGGGCACGAATCCTGCCGACCTCGCCCTGCCGCTTTCCTATCTCCATCACTTCCACATGACGCCGCCGGAATGGTATGTACGTGCCTTGCCGGATCGTTATGTCGAGATGAACTTGATCCCCAAGGATGAGATCAATCCGCGCGAGGCCTGGCGCACACTGCCGCCAATGATCAAGGGCTACATCCGGGCGGGCTGTTACATCGGCGACGGCGCCGTGGTGGACCAGCAGTTCGGCACGACCGACGTGCTGATCCTTTTTCCCGTGACGCAGATCGCCGAACGCTATCTCACCAAATTCGGCTCGTCCAAGCCCGCCTGACCGCAACAGCAGGACGCTTCGCGCGTTCTTTCGCGAAAGGTTCGACTGACGCGGGTAACAGGTGTGCCAAAGCCTCCGGGTTCCTTGCTGTTGCAATTGCAACGGGCCATCGCGCGGCGCCGGCGCCTGCGCGTCTGGTACGATCCGGGTTCGCGCGTCATCGAGCCTCACTGCCTCGGTTATGACGGAACGGGCGATCTTCTTTTGCGCGCCTACCAGACCGATGGCGCCAGCCGTTCAGGCGAGACCGAGCACTGGAAGATGCTGCGCGTCGACAAGCTCCACGCCATCGAGGAAGAAGGCGGAGTCTTTTCGCGCCCGCGTCCCGACTTCAACCGCGACGATCCGATCATCCGCCGCGTGATCGCCAGCGTCTGACTTTTCCGTCCGACGCTGGCGTGAAGGCGAAGCGGCACCGCCGCGCGAGGCTATTTTTCGACCGTGATGGTGATCTTCTTCGAGGCGAGCGGCGGGTTATGCGGAACATGAGACGCATCGCCCATGATGAGTTGCAGCGTGTGCTTGCCAGGTGCGAGCTCGACCGTGGTCTGCGTCTGTCCGCCGCCGAAATGGACGTGATGTTCGTCCGCCGGCAGCGGGTCGCCGAGCTCGTCGGCCGTTGGGAGATCGGTGTCGATCAGCAGATGGTGATGACCCGTCTTCGCCTTCTCAACGCCGGCGGGGGCGACACCCAGACCCTTGAGCCCGAAAACGACGGTCACCGGACTCTTCACCGTTGCACCGTCCTTCGGCGAGATGATGTAGGCCTCCGCGCCCGCGGGCCAGAAGGCGGCGGCCGGCGTCTCTTCGGCATGGGCGGAGACGAGAGGACCTCCTGCAAGCAGAAGCGCCGTTGCCAGTGTGGCCGATCTGATCGTTCCGGATTTCGTTATGCGCATGGCGTCCTCCTTGGTTTTGCGGAGGGTCATCTTCGCGTCCGGACGCAGCGGGGACAAGCCTTGCTGCGCCCGGATGCGGCGGAAAAAGTGTGCCGGATCGCAGAAGGCTATCCGACGTGGATGGCGCCGAGATTGCCGAGCAGGCCGAAAACCTGCAGCAGCCACAGCACGACCACGATGACCACCACCACGTTGAGGATCTGTTTGATCTTGCCGTCCATCGGAATGTAGTTGTTGACGAGCCAGAGCAGCACGCCAACGACGATCAGAATCACGATGATGTTAATGAGGGGCATGTCCGTCTCCTGGGGTCCAATACCAAGTAACGCACGGCCAGGCCGCTTCGTTCCGCCTGCGGCGGAAGTTTCCTCGGGCGACTTTGCCCGGGCCCGCTCTAGCGGTCGAGATTATAGGCCGCCAGCGCCGCCATGTTGACGAGATCGGAGACGTTGGAGCCGATCGGCGCGATCTGCACCGAGCGCTTCAGGCCGACCAGCAGCGGCCCCACCAGTGTCGAATTGCCGAGCACCTTGAGGAGCTTGGTTGAAATCGCCGCCGAATGGATCGCCGGCATGATGAGGACATTGGCTGTGTCGGAGAGGCGACAGAAGGGGTAAAGCGCCATCGCCTCGCGGCTCAGCGCGACGTCGGCGGCCATTTCGCCGTCGTACTCGAAATCGACCTGGCGGGCGTCGAGAATGGCGACCGCCTCGCGCAACCGTTCCGACCGCTCATGCATCGGGTTGCCGAAGGTGGACGACGACAGCATTGCGACACGCGGCTCGTAGCCGAGACGGCGGGCGACCTCCGCGGCCTGCGAGGCGATATCGGCGAGTTCTTCCGCCGTCGGCATTTCATGGACGTTGGTGTCGGCGACGAGCACCGTCTGGCCGCGCGCGACGACGAGAGTCACGCCGATGACGCGGCGTCCCTCGATCGGGTCGATGACCCTGAGCACGTCCTCGAGCGCCACGGCATAGTTGCGCGTGACGCCCGTCACCATGGCGTCGGCATCGCCGAGTTCGACCATCAGCGAGGAGAAGATGTTGCGGTCGTTGTTGACGAGGCGCACGCAGTCGCGGAAGAGATAGCCCTGCCGTTGCAGCCGCTTGTAAAGAAATTCCGCGTAAACCGAGTTACGGTCCGACAGGCGCGCGTTGCGAATGTCGAGATCGGTGTTGGGATCGAGGCCGATATTCCGCAGCGTCTCGCGCACCAATTCCTCACGCCCGACGAGGATCGGATGACCGAGGCCGGTGTCGCGGAAGGTGATGGCGGCGCGGATCACACGCTCCTCCTCGCCCTCGGCGAAGACGACGCGCTTGGGGTCGCGGCGCACCTTGTCGACGATGACCTGCAGCATGCCGGCGGTTGGCGAGAGCCGCGCCGAGAGCTGGTTCTTGTAGGCCTCCATGTCGACGATCGGATGGCGGGCGACGCCCGAATCCATCGCGGCCTTGGCCACGGCCGGCGGGATTTCGCGGATGAGGCGCGGATCGAAAGGCACGGGGATGATGTATTGCGGGCCGAAGCGCGGGCGTTCGCCCTGATAGGCGGCCGCGACCTCGTCCGGCACGTCCTCGCGGGCGAGCTTCGCGATCGCCTGGGCGCAGGCGATCTTCATGTCTTCGTTGATCTGCGTCGCGCGTACGTCGAGCGCGCCACGGAAGATGTAGGGAAAGCCGAGCACGTTGTTGACCTGGTTCGGATAGTCCGAACGGCCGGTGGCGACGATCGCGTCGTCGCGCACCGTCGCGACTTCCTCCGGCGTGATCTCGGGATCCGGATTGGCGCAGGCGAAGATGATCGGGCGCGGCGCCATCGACTTGATCATGGCGGGCGTAAAGGCGCCCTTCGCCGAAAGACCGAGCACGATGTCGGCGCCTTCCATGGCCTCTTCGAGCGTGCGTGCCTTGGTGGGAACGGCATGCGCCGACTTCCACTGGTTCATGCCCTCGGTGCGGCCCTGATAGATGACGCCCTTGGTGTCGCAGAGGAGCGCGTTTTCATGCGGCAGGCCCATCGCCTTGACGAGTTCGAG
>NZ_DATKFR010000461.1:0-2681 GCF_035511255.1 Parvibaculum sp. | reverse complement strand
AGATCAACGCCTCTATGCCGCCATCCGTGACGGTAAGGCCGTTGCGGCGGACGACATATTTCTCGATCTTGAGCTTGTTCTTGATCGTTGTCGGCACTTCTGTGCGGCTGTCCATGAGAAGCCGCATCAGCGCATGCGCCTGATCTTCCGGCAGGTCGGGCATCGAACACCTCCGCTTGAAGAACAACCGGGGCGCGGCATCGTTCAACTGATCGTTTTGCCCGGCTGGCGCGCGGGTTTCCCCTGGGCGCCGGGCCGTTCTAGACTGCTCTTGTCCGGGACTGGACAGTCGGGCCGAGCGCCCCTATAAGCCGATTAATGAAAGACATTAAAGTCGCGCAGGGGCGCGCTTCTGGGGACCTGGGGACGAATGACCGAAGGCTATGAACTGTATGGCTCCGAATGCAGCTATTTCAGCGGCAAGGTGCGCGCCTATCTGCGCTACAAGCGCATCCCCTTCGTCGAATATCTGAACACGCCCGACGTCTATCGCGAGGTCATCCTGCCGCGCGTCGGCTGGCCGGTGATTCCGGTCATCGTGACGCCCGAGGGCGAAACCTTGCAGGACACGAGCGACATGATCGACGCGCTCGAACTGCGCTTCCCCGAGGCGCCGGTCTATCCGGCGACCACGAAGCAGCGGCTCGCGGGTCTTCTTCTCGAAGTCTATGCCGATGAGTGGCTGAAAATTCCGGCGATGCATTACCGCTGGAACAAGAACTACGATTTCGCCATTTCCGAATTCGGCAAGATGTCCGCGCCGGGACAGCCGGAAGACGTGCAGCGTGAAGCCGGCCTGAAAATATCGAAGCCCTTTGCCGGCGCGCTTCCCTTTCTCGGCGCGACACCGAAGACGGAAGCGGCCATCGAGACATCCTATGAAGGACTTCTCGGCGAACTCGACAGGCATTTCGCCGTCTATGAATTTCTCTTCGGCACGAAGCCGTCGATCGGCGATTTCGGTCTGATCGGGCCGCTCTACGCGCACCAGTATCGCGATCCGGCGTCCGGCGAGCTGATGAAGCGCATCGCCCCCAACGTCGCGCGCTGGGTCGAGCGCATGATGAAACCGCCGCACCCCAAGGGCGGCGAATTCCTCGCTCGCGACGAAGTGCCCGACACGGTGATCCCGATTCTGTCGCGTATGATGCGCGAGATGATCCCGGTTCTCGTCTCGACGGCGCATCACTTCGCGAAATGGGTCGCCGAGACGCCGGGCGCGAAAGAGGGAACTGAGGCCGTCCCCCGCGCCGTCGGCACGCATATGTTCACGCTCGAAGGCGCGCGCGACAGCCGTGCGATCTTCCCCTTCGATCTCTGGATGCTGCAACGGCCGCTCGACTTCATCGCGGGCCTCAACGAGGAAGACAAGCTCCGCGCCGCCGATCTGCTCGGCAACGCCGGCGGCGAAACCTTTCTCGATTTTCCGTCCTTTCCCCGCCTCACGCGAAGGAATTTCAAGCTCGCGCTCGCTTGAACGGGAGGCGGTGCGTCATTTCGCTCAGGCGCGGGGGGCTTGAAAGCGACGGATGGCTCCGGTAGCTCCGTAACGGGATGGGTATGAAAACAGCACGCTGGGCAGGGTTCCACATCGCGCTTGCCGCGATGCTGCTGCGCGCCCTCATGCCCGACGGCTGGATGCCTGCGCCCTCGCACCGCGCCGATGCCGGCTGGGCGCCCTTTGTCATCTGTACGTCGAACGGGCTCGTCCAGCTCCACCAGGCGCCGGGCTCGGATCGTCATGACGACGATGCCGACCATCGCTACGCACCCTGTCCTTATGCGGCGGCGGCTCACCTCGCCTCGCCGCAAAGTGCGGCCCCTGTCGCTCTTTATGAAGCCGCTTTTGTCTCGAACCGGCCCTCGATCGGCGAAACGCCCCTTGCCGACAAAGCCTTTCCGCAGCGCCGGAAATCCCGCGCACCTCCTTTCCTGACGGTCTGACCGGAAACGACCGCACGTGAACCGCCGGCATGACGCCGGTCATCGCGCGCGTCTGCATAACGTCATTCCAAGGAAGGAAACCCATGCCCATGCGCATGTCCTCACGCCGCGCGCGCCTGCTCCTCGGCTCCGCGCTCGCTCTCGTCTCGCCCGCTCCGGCCTTCGCCGCAGGCGCCACCCTTCTGCCGCCGGTAGACATCGAATCGCCCGAAGCGGCAAGCTCGACCGATCTCGGCGATACGCCGCTGACGGAAACGGCCGTCTCCCGGCTCGAACTGCTGCGCAAGCGCCTTCGTACCAATGACACGGCCTCGCTCTTCGACGGTGTTGCCGGCGTCTCCACCTACAAGGCGGGCGGCGTGTCGAGCCTTCCCGTCGTCAATGGCCTTGCCGACGATCGCGTCCGCATTGTGGTCGACGGCATGGTCATGGGATCGGCCTGTCCAAACCACATGAATTCGCCGCTCTCCTATGTCGATCCGTCGAATGTCGGCACGGCGAAGGTTCTGGCCGGCCTCACTCCCGTCAGCATGGGCGGCGACAGCATAGCCGGCACCATCAGCATCGAGACGCCCGCGCCGCTCTTCGGCACCACGCCGGACGTCTCGATCGTCGCCGCCACGGCCTCGACCTTCTATCGCAGCAATGGCGACGGGCTTTCGGGCTCGGTCTCGGCAACCGCCGCCAATGACAAGGTGAGCGTGAGCTATACCGGCTCGGGCTCCCGCTCCGGCAAC
>NZ_DATKFR010000460.1:0-1769 GCF_035511255.1 Parvibaculum sp. | reverse complement strand
CTTAATAGCCAAGTCGAGCGTGGCCAGCTCATGATGTGAAGGCGTGCGGAGCGGGATGGAAGATCTGAAATATCATCGGCTCCGGCTTGCCGATGTCATTGCCGAGACGGGCGATGCACATTCTCTCGTTTTCGAGCTTCCCGGCGATCTGCGGGATCGCTTCGCCTACAAGCCCGGCCAGTTCCTGACGCTCCGTGTCCCGTCGATGTCGGGCGCACTGGCGCGCTGCTACTCGCTGGCGAGTTCGCCGCATACCGACGATGCGCTGAAGGTGACGGTCAAGCGCGTCTCCGAAGGCGCCGCGTCGAACTGGATCTGCGACAACCTCAAAGCGGGCGACGAAGTCGAGGTGTTGCCGCCGGCCGGCGTCTTCACACCGCATTCGCTCGACGGAAATTTCCTGCTTTTCGCGGGCGGCAGCGGCATCACGCCGATCATGTCGATCGTCAAGTCGGCGCTGCGTCACGGCGGGGGCCGGATCGTTCTCGTCTATGCCAACCGCGACGAGAAGTCGGTGATCTTTCGGGGCGAACTCGACGCTCTGGCGCGCAGGCATCCGGATAGGCTGACGGTCGTTCACTGGCTGGAGACCGTGCAGGGCCTGCCTTCGGTCGATCTGTTGGCCGCAATCGCGCGGCCCTGGGCGGATCACGAATGTTTCATCTGCGGCCCCGGCATCTTCATGGATTGCGTGGTCGAGGCGCTGCACGGGCTCGGCGTCGCGCGCGAGTGCATTCATGTGGAGCGCTTCGTATCTCTCGCCGGCGATCCGCTGATCGAGGCGGAGGCGGCGAAGACGGCTTTCGCAACGCCGTCGGACGCCCCCGTCACGCGCGTCGAGGTTTTTCTCGACAGCAAGCTCTACGAACTCGACTGGCCTGCGGACAGGCATCTTCTCGACGTGCTGCTCGCCGAAGGCATCGACGCACCGCATTCATGCCGCATGGGTTCCTGCAGCGCCTGCATGTGTCAGCTTGAGGACGGAGACGTGAAGCTCGACAAGAATACCGTTCTCGACAAGACCGATCTCGCGGAAAACTGGATACTTGCATGTCAGGCGATTCCGCTGACCGACAAGGTGAAGGTGCGCTTCCCGACGTGATGCCGTCCGTACGTTAGTCCAACCGGACGATGCTCGTCGCGGGCACTGAATTAGGTTCGAGTGCAAGAACTCGCGGTCGGAGGAAAGATGAAGATCCTGGAGCTGGGCTACGTCGTCGTCGGGGCGACGGACATCGAGAAGTGGCGGAGCTTCGCCACCGACGTGCTCGGCATGATGGCCATCGATACACCCGAGGGCGGCCTGCACATCAAGATGGACGGCAGGCAGTTCCGGTTTCTCATCCAGAAATCCGATACCGACCGCCTCTTCAGCTCCGCGTGGCAGGTGGTCGATGCCGATGCGCTTGTCGAAGCGCGCGCCGAACTCAAGGCGGCCGGCGTCGATGTCATCGAGCCGTCCGACGACGAGCGCAAGGTCCGCTATGTGCAGGACTTCATCTCCTTCGTCGATCCGGCCGGAAACCGACAGGAAATCTTCTGGGGTCCGATTTCGGATTTCAAACGTTTCGTCTCGCCGATCGGCGTCTCGGGCTTCGTGACCGAAGGCATGGGGCTCGGGCATGTCGTGCTGCCGGCGCTCGAGACTTTCGATGCGACCGACGCCTTCTGGACCAAGACGATGGGCTTCGGCCTTTCCGACATCCTCCGCATACCCATGGGCATGACGCCGAGCGGCACGTCGCGGATTTTCTTCTATCACTGCAATC
>NZ_DATKFR010000459.1:0-6322 GCF_035511255.1 Parvibaculum sp. | reverse complement strand
CGCGAGACGCGCGGTCCGAGCCAGCGTCAGTTGCGTGCTGGCGAACTCGTGCGGCGTGCGCTCGCCGAGATCGTCGCGCGCGGCGACATTCAGGACCCGGATCTGATGGGCCGGCCGATCACGATTTCCGAAGTGCGCATGAGCCCGGATCTGCGGCATGCGCTTTGCTTCGTGGCGCCGCTGGGTGGCGGCGATGCGACCGGGATCGCCACCGCGCTGACCCGCGTCCGCGCCTATCTGCGCGGTCAGCTCTCGCGCGAAGTGACCTTCAAGTTCATGCCGGACCTCGCCTTCGAGCCCGACGTCTCCTTCGACCGCGCCGAGGCGGTCGATCGGCTTCTGCATTCGCCGAAGGTCGCGCGCGATCTGGCGTCCGAAGACGCGGGCGAGGAGATCGACGCGGACGACGAGGACTGAACGTCCATGTCACGGCGCAAAAAGGGTGAGGCGATCTCGGGCTGGGTCGTCGTCGACAAGCCTTTGGGCCTCACCTCGACGGACGTCGTCTCGCGCATCCGCCGCCTCTTCAACGCCCAGAAGGCGGGACATGCCGGCACCCTCGATCCGCTGGCGAGCGGGGTCCTTCCCGTCGCGCTTGGGGAGGCGACAAAGACCGTTCCCTTCATCATCGATGCCTCGAAGCGCTATCGCTTCACGATCCGCTTCGGCGAGGCGACCGCGACCGACGACGCCGAAGGCGCCGTGACGGCGACGAGTCCCGTCCGGCCGACCGCCGAAGCCATCGAAGCGATGCTTCCACGGTTTACCGGCGAAATCGAACAAGTCCCACCAATTTACTCGGCCATTAAGATCGATGGCGAGCGATCCTACGATCTGGCGCGCGCCGGCGAGGCGGTCGAACTGAAATCCCGTCCTGTGACGATCCACGAGGCGCACCTTCTCGGCTGCCCCGATGGCGACCATGCCGAGCTCGAAATCCTTTGCAGTAAAGGGACTTACGTTCGCTCGCTGGCCCGCGACCTGGCGCTGGCGCTCGGCACCGTGGGCCATGTTTCGGCGTTGCGGCGGACCCTCCACGGCCCTTTCCGCGAGGAAGCCGCAATTCCGCTGGATAAACTGATGGGCTTCGGCCATATTGCGCCCGCTTCCGAAGCCTTTTTGGAGCATCTGCTGCCGCTTGAGACCGCGCTGGACGACATCCCGGCCCTGGCCCTGAGCAGCGACGATGCCTCCCGTCTGAGACGGGGCCAGGGAGTTTTATTGCGCGGGCGCGACGCTCCGATCCTGTCGGGGCCGGTTCTGGCGACACACCGGGGAGACCCGGTGGCTCTGACCGAGTATTGCCAGGGCGAGCTTAAGCCCGTGCGTGTCTTTAATCTCGATCCATAGGAGATCCCGATGTCGATTACGCCCGAGCGTAAAGCTCAGCTGATCAAGGAATTCGCCGGCAAGGAAGGCGACACCGGTTCGCCCGAAGTGCAGGTCGCCATCCTCACCGAGCGCATCACGAACCTCACCGAGCATTTCAAGGGCCACGCGAAGGACAACCATTCGCGCCGCGGCCTTCTGAAGATGGTGAGCCAGCGTCGTTCGCTTCTCGACTACGTCAAGAAGAACGACCAGAAGCGTTACGAGTCCCTGATTTCCCGACTGGGAATCCGGAGGTAAACACGGGGTGATCACTTCTCCCCATGACCCGGGATTTTACACCGCATGCGCCGGCGTGGCTTCGACCTCGCCGGCCATCGGTGTTTCCCGGTCCGAAGAGACAATCGTCCGTCGACGGAGCAATGCTCGCGGGTGGTCCTCTCTGCCGTCGTCTCACGGCTTGAGGTCCCTCGGTGATTACGCGTGGCGCAAGTAAACGCGCCCTCGCGAGCAGACGCCCCGTATATGTCCGGCCGCGACGTCAGCGGCAGAAATGAGCGCCGTCCGCCTGATGGTGGCAAGAACGCGAAAAACGCGGCGGCGCGGAACAGGAAATAGATATGTTTGATATCACACGCGAAGAAATTGAGTGGGGCGGTCGTACGCTCGTCCTGGAGACGGGCAAGATCGCCCGCCAGGCCGATGGCGCCGTGCTCGCGACCTATGGCGAGACCTCCGTGCTCGCGACCGTCGTCGGCGAGAGGAAGCCGAAGCCCGGCCTCGACTTCTTTCCGCTGACCGTGAACTACCAGGAAAAGACCTACGCCGCCGGCAAGATTCCGGGCGGCTTCTTCAAGCGTGAAGGCCGTCCGAGCGAAAAGGAAACGCTCGTTTCGCGCCTGATCGACCGTCCGATCCGTCCGCTCTTCGCCAAGGGCTTCAAGAACGAGACGCAGGTCATCGTCACCGTCGTCAGCCACGACATGGAGAACGATCCCGACATCGTCGCGATGGTCGCGGTCTCCGCCGCCCTGACGATTTCGGGACTGCCCTTCATGGGCCCGATCGGCGGCGCACGCGTCGGCTACATCAACGGCGAATACAAGCTCAATCCGATGATCGACGAGATGGTCGAGAGCGATCTCGATCTCGTCGTCGCCGGCACGACGGACGCGGTGCTGATGGTGGAATCGGAAGCCAAGGAGCTTTCCGAGGACGTCATGCTCGGCGCCGTCATGTTCGGGCATCGCGGCTTCCAGCCGGTGATCGACGCGATCATCCGCATGGCCGAGAAATGCGCCAAGGAACCCCGCGCCTTCGAAGCGAAGGACGAGTCGGAACTGGAAGGCAAGGTCCGCGCGCTGGCCGAAAGCGACGTCCGCGCCGCCTACGGCCTCAAGGACAAGGGCGAACGCCACGAAGCCCTCGCCAAGGCGAAGGACAAGGTCAAGGCTGCGCTTTGCAATCCGGAAGACGCCAACGCGGTCCCCGAAGCGACCGTCGGCGGCGTCTTCAAGGCGCTCGAGGCCGATGTCGTCCGCAACTCGATCCTCGATACGGGCATCCGCATCGACGGTCGCGACGTGAAGACGGTCCGCCCGATCGTTTCGGAAGTCGGCATCCTGCCGCGCACTCACGGCTCGGCGCTCTTCACGCGCGGCGAGACGCAGGCGCTGGTCGTCGCCACGCTCGGCACCGGCGAGGACGAGCAGTTCATCGACGCGCTGGAAGGCACCTACAAGGAAAACTTCCTGCTGCATTACAACTTCCCGCCCTATTCGGTCGGCGAGACGGGCCGCGTCGGCTTCACCGGCCGTCGTGAAGTCGGTCATGGCAAGCTCGCCTGGCGTGCGATGCGCGCCGTGCTGCCGCCCAAGACCGAGTTCCCCTACACGATCCGCCTCGTCTCCGAGATCACGGAATCGAATGGCTCCTCCTCGATGGCGACCGTCTGCGGCTCGTCCCTCTCGATGATGGATGCGGGCGTTCCGCTGAAGCGTCCGGTGGCGGGCATCGCCATGGGCCTGATCCTCGAAGGCGAGCGCTTCGCGGTGCTCTCCGACATTCTCGGCGACGAGGACCACCTCGGCGACATGGACTTCAAGGTGGCGGGTACGGAAGAGGGTGTCACATCGCTCCAGATGGACATCAAGATCACCGGCATCACCGAAGGCATCATGAAGCAGGCCCTCGAACAGGCGAAGGGCGGTCGCGTCCATATCCTGGGCGAGATGGCCAAGGCCCTGACGACGGCGCGTTCGGAGCTCGGCGAACATGCGCCGCGCATCGAGGTCATCACGGTTCCGACCGACAAGATCCGTGAAGTCATCGGCACCGGCGGCAAGGTCGTGCGCGAGATCGTCGAAAAGACGGGCGCGAAGATCGACATTTCCGACGACGGCACGATCAAGGTGGCGTCCTCCGACGGCGCCTCGATCAAGAAGGCGATCGACTGGATCCGCGGCATCGTCGCGGAGCCGGAAGTCGGCCACATCTACGAAGGCACGGTCGTGAAGGTCGTCGAGTTCGGCGCCTTCGTGAACTTCTTCGGTCCGCGCGACGGCCTCGTCCATATCTCGCAGATGGCCCCGAACCGCGTCGAGAAAGTCTCGGATGTCGTCGCCGAAGGCCAGAAGGTCAAGGTGAAGCTCCTCGGCTTCGACGAGCGCGGCAAGGTCCGCCTCTCGATGAAGCACGTCAATCAGGAGACGGGCGAAGAGATCGTCTATGAGAACGAGCCCGCCGAGCAGCCGCGCGAGAAGCGCGAAGGCGGCGGTGGCGGCCGTCGTCGCAACCGCGACTGAGCCTCACTCGATATGAAAAACAAGGGCGCCGGAGCAATCCGGCGCCCTTCTTGTTTGCTCCGTACATGAAGGAAGACTGCCGGCGGCTTTCAGTTTGGGTTCAGGTCGGGCGTCTTAGGCTCCGTTTCATCGAAGCGAAATTTTTCGCCCCGGGTCACCAAAGGAGACTCACATGAAACGCATGTTTGCAGTTGCGATCGCCTTGTCCATGCTGGCGGCTCCCGCCGTGGCGGCGCCGAATAACCAGACCTATGGCGGTCAGCCTCACAACGGCCAGACCCCGCACCCGCAAAATCAGGGCCCCCAGAACCACGGATCGCAGCAGGCGCCGAAACCCCAGGCTCCCCAGCCCCAGGCGCAAACGAAGCCCGCACCGAAACCCCAGTACAGCTACAACGGCAGAAAATACGATGCCGTGCGCGGCCCGGCCTGGAAGGCGCCCAAGGGCTATGATGCCCACAGGAGCTGGTCGCGTGGACAGAAGATGCCCCAGTCCTTTTATCGGGATCGCGCCTATGTGATAGATTACCGCGCCTATCACCTGAAGCAGCCGCCGCGCGGCTATGTCTGGGTGCGCGCCGACCGCAACGTCTATCTCGTCTCGCAGCAGAGCGGTCTGATCTCGCAGATCGTGCTCAATCTCTTCTACTACTGAACGCGGCGAATATCGCAAAAGGTGCCGGAGCGATCTGGCCCCTTTTTCATTTCGGCTGCATCAACTCGATGCGATTGCCGAAGGGATCGAAGACGAACAGCCGGTCATAGCCCTCGACCGGCACATCCTCCGCGAGCCTGTAGCCGCCCGCGTGGGCGCGTGCTGCAAGGCCGTCGAGATCGTCGGTCAGGAAGGCGACATGGGCCTTGGTCGCGGGATGGAAATCCTTGTCGACACCGAGATGGAGCTTCAGCGGCCCGCGTTCGAACCAGGCGCCGCCGCGCGCCGCCTGAACCGGCGGCTTCGGCACTTCGGTGAAGCCGAGCACGTCCAGGTAAAAACGCCGTGCTTCGTCTTCGCCCTTTTCAGGGATGGCAATCTGAACGTGATCGATGCCGGTGAGCATGGAGCCTCCGGAGGTTCAGCCGCCGTTGCCGTTTTCGAGGTCGCTGGTCTTCATCTCTTCGGCGCGCGGCAGGCCGATGATGTTGTAGCCCGAGTCGACATAGTGAATTTCGCCGGTCACCCGAGCCGAGAGATCGGAGAGCAGGTAAAGGCCGGCGCCGCCGACATGCTCGAGTTCGATCGTCTCCTTCAGCGCCGAATGCGTCTTGTTCCACTTGTGCACGAAGCGCGCATCGCCGATGGCCGAGCCCGCCAGCGTCCGCATCGGGCCTGCCGAAATCGCGTTGACGCGAATGCCGTCGCGGCCGAAATCGGCGGCGAGATAGCGCACGCTCGCCTCGAGCGCCGCCTTGGCGACGCCCATGACGTTGTAGTTCGGCATCACGCGCTGCGCGCCTTCATAGGTCAGCGTCACCATCGAGCCGCCATCCGGCATCATCTCGGCGGCACGGCGCGCGACGTCGACGAAGGAGAAGCAGGAAATATCCATCGAGCGCAGGAAGTTCTCGCGCGACGTGTCCGCATAGCGGCCCTTGAGCTCGCTCTTGTCGGAATAGGCGATCGCGTGAACGACGAAGTCGAGTGTGCCCCATTCTTCTTTCAGCGTACGGAAAACCGTGTCGAGGCTCTGGCTGTCGGTGACGTCGCAGGGAAGGAGGATCTTCGAGCCGACCGATTCCGCCAGCGGCTTGACGCGCCGCCCGAAGGCGTCGCCCTGATAGGTGAAGGCCATTTCCGCGCCATGCAGCGACAGCGCCTGCGAAATGCCCCAGGCGATCGAGTGATCATTGGCAACGCCCATCACCAGGCCGCGCCGCCCTTTCATCAAGGGCCCGCTCAGAACCAGCCCCTTGCCGCCCGCCTTGTGATCCGACCCGTGCATTCGTTTTAGACCCGTTTGTTGCCCGGTTGCTTTTCGCTGATCGTCGTATCAGCTGTTGTATCGCTGGAAAGCCAGCGTCGCGTTGGTGCCGCCGAAACCGAAACTGTTGGAAATCGCCAGATTGATATTCGCCCCGTCGACGCGCTCTCGCACGATGTTGGCGGCGGCTACTTCCGGATCGATCTCGTCGATATTGGCGCTCGCCGCGATGAAGCCGTTCTGCATCATCAGCAGCGTATAGATCGC
>NZ_DATKFR010000458.1:0-5267 GCF_035511255.1 Parvibaculum sp. | reverse complement strand
CGCCGGTTGTGCCGGTAGCGGCGGCGGAACTCGTCGGACTCCGGCTTGACGGTCGAAACGATCCGGCTCATGCCCTTTTCTCCATGAGGTCGGCGTCCGCGAGTTCGGCAAGCGCCGTGAAAGAAACCAGCAGCGCGTCGCGCTCGAAGGTGGCGTTGGCCGCCACGTGAATATCCTCGATCACCCCGTCGCGCGGTGCGGCGACGCCGATCTGCAGTTTCATGCTTTCTATGGTGATGAGCGTATCGCCGGCCCGCACCTCGTCGCCCCTGGCGCAATGGATGCCGATGACCGTGCCCGGCATCTCCGAGCGCACGGCATTCGCATGCCTGCCCTTCGCCTCCGATGCGCCGCCCGCCTCCGCGAGGCTCATGACGAAAGTGCGCCCGTCGAGCCGCACGTAAATCTCGCGCTCGCCCGCATAGCGCCAGCCGCGATAGAGGCGCCCGTCGAACTTCAGTTCGAAAGCGCCGTCTTCCGCCGGCAATTCGATGACCTCGTGCCTCATACCGTCGAAGGCCAGCCGCAAGGCCGGCTTGCGCCCGGCTATATCGAGACGAATGGTGCGCCCATCGAGTTTGAGTTGCGTGGTCATGCGTTCCTCAATTCCGCCATCCGCCCATTGCCGCATGGGGCTCCGGCACGTCGAAGGCGAGCCGCCGGAAGTCCGATTGGGCGAGCGCCGCCGCCGCGCAGGCGGCGCGTTCGAGTTCGGCGACCGCATCGTCCGGATTGAGCGTACCCGCATGTTCGGACAGAAAACCGGTGTCGATCCGCGCCGCCGCAAAGGCCGGATGCGCCATGACGCGCGCGAGGTAGTCGATATTGGTCGGCACGCCGAGCAGCGCGAGATCGGCAAGCGCCAACTTCATCCGGGAGATGGCTTCCGCCCGTGTGCCGCCATGCGCGATGAGCTTCGCCAGCATCGAGTCGAAGGCGGGCGTCACCGCCTGTCCCTCGGCGATGCCGCCGTCGAAGCGAACGCCCTCGCCCTTCGGCAGACGCAGAAGTCCGACGCGGCCGATGGCGGGGCGGAAGTCCTTCTCCGGCTCCTCGGCGCAGATGCGGACCTCGATCGCGTGACCCGAGGGCTTGATGTCCTCCTGCCGGAAGGAAAGTCCTTCGCCTGCCGCCACGCGGAACTGCTCGGCAACGAGATCGAGGCCGAGGATCATTTCGGTGACCGGATGCTCGACCTGAAGCCGCGTGTTCATTTCGAGGAAATAGAAGTCGCCGTCGGCGCCGAGAATGAACTCGATGGTGCCCGCATTCCTGTATTTCGCCGCCGAGGCCAGCCGCACGGCGGCGGCGCGGATACGTTGGCGCAGATCGTCGGAGAGGTTCGGCGCGGGCGCCTCCTCGACGATCTTCTGGTAGCGGCGCTGGATCGAGCATTCGCGTTCGCAGAGATGGAGCACGCGACCCGTCCCGTCGCCGATCACCTGCACCTCGATATGCCGCCCGCGTTCGACGAGCTTCTCGGCATAGACGAGCCCGTCGCCGAAATAGCGCTCTGCCTCGCTCGACGCGGTGCGCACGGCCTCGACGAGGTCGCCCGCTTCCCGTACGATCTTCATGCCCTTGCCGCCGCCACCGGCCGATGCCTTGATGAGCAGCGGAAAACCGATGGCCTTCGCCCGGGCGAGGAAGTTCTCCGGGTCGTCACCCTGCAAGACGCTCGGCGCGACCGGCACGCCATGCTCGGCAGCGAAGTTGCGCGAGCGCACCTTGTCGCCCATCAGATGCATCGCGCCGGCGTCCGGCCCGATAAAGACGATCCCCGCCTTCGTCACGCGCTCGGCGAATTCCGCATTCTCCGAAAGAAATCCATAGCCCGGATGGATTGCCTCGACGCCGAGCCGCGCGCAGATGCCGATGATCTGTTCCTGATCGAGATAGGCCTTCGTCGGCACGTCGCCATCGAGTTCGACCGCCTCGTCGGCCATGCGGACATGCGGGGCACCACGATCCAGATGGTGATAGACCGCGACCGTCGCGATGCCCATTTCCTTCGCCGTCCGCATGATGCGGGCCGCGATCTCTCCACGATTGGCGACGAGGACTTTGGAAAACATCATGCCTCCGCCTTGCCGATGAGCCGTTCGAGTTTCGCCGCCGCCTGTTCGATCCGGGCCAGCGTCATATCGTCGGCGGGCACGACGGCAAGCGCGCGATAGACGAAGTCGGTGATCGCGTCCGCCGTCTCGTCGAGCGGGAAATCGCCCTCACCGCGCAGGAAGGCCCAGCTGTGGTGCTCGATGCCGCCATAGATCATGTCGCGAACCAACGTCAGCGGTGCGTCATCGCGAAACTCGCCCGCCGCGATCGCGTCGCGCAGGATGTCGAGCGTGCGCCGCGTATAATCGCGGTTGAGATCGAAGACCCGCGTCTCGCGATAATCCGGCCCCGCCCGCAGCTCGCTGAAGACGAGGCGGCAGAGCGCCGGATCGGTCTTGATGGCGCGAAGATGCCGCCAGATGAGGAAGCGCAGCCGGTTGCGCGTCCCCTTGATGCCGGAAAGCTGCGTGTCGTAGTCGGCCAGCATCTCCTCGTACCAATGGCCGACGACACGAACAAGCAATTCGCGCTTGTTCTCGAAATAGCGGTAGATCGTGCCTTCGACGACATGCGCGCGCTCGGCGATGTCGGAGATCGAGGCATCCGCATAACCCCTCTCGCAGAAGACGTCATGCGCCGCTTCCATGATGTCGGCGACGCGCCGCTCGCGTGGCAACCGCGAAATCACCCGGCGCTGTTGCAGGGCTTCGCTCATGCGGCCGCCCTTCCCTCGTCGAGAAGGCCGCCATGCGCGAGCCAGCTTTCCGGCACTGTCACCGGAAGATCCATCAACACCTGCGCAAGCCCCTTGCCCTGCGGATCGTAGCGGAGCGACGCGATCCCTCCGCCGCCCAGCGCATGACGCAATACGAAGTTGAAACCGTCGATCCCCGGCCAGTCGAAGCGCTCGACCTCGCCCTTTGCGAAATGCGCGAAGTGGGTCGCGACCGCTTCGGGCGTCAGCGCCGCGGCGATAAAAGGCAGGAACTCCACGCGGCGCGCCAGCACACCGATATTGGCAGTATCGCCCTTGTCGCCGCTCCGCCCATGGGCGAGGCGGATCAACGGCACCTCGACCGTCGCGCCGTCGAAACGCGGTGCGGCTAGCGCATGCGATGTGCGCGAAGCCGGCGCGGCTTCATTGGAGACGGCGGGCATGTCGAAGGTGTCCCGCGCGCCGTCGACCTCGATCTCGATCCGCACCATCGACTTCGGCACGAGACAGGAAGCGAGCCGCACGACGGGCTGCACGCCGGGCCGCCCGCCGGCAAAGCCTGTGATCCCCTGCGCCATCGAAGTCGCCGACGGAAAAATTTCGCGCGCGAAGATTTCGAGCGCGCGCTTGTCGTCATGCGCGACGGCGATCTTGAGCAGGACCTCGCGCGCGCCATACGTCCGCGCGGCCATGCCGTAATTCGCCTCGGCGCCAAGCACCTCGACGGAGGTTTCGCGGAAGGACGCGAAGCCCTTTTCGACCATCAACCGTTCCGACCGCGCAAGGATCGCCTCGCCGACGCGGGCCCCCTTCGCCACCGCGTCGCGCCCGACGATCATCATCGTCGCCATGCAGCGGAACCCATGCGCATAGGTGAGGCTTGCCTTGTAGTCGGGCGTCGGTGCGAAGCCCTTCGCGCCCGAGACGCGCACCCGGTTCTCTCCCACCGCTTCGAGCCGCACACCCGACCAGTCGCAAACGACGTCCGGCAGAATGTAGCGGTTCGGATCGTGGACCTCGTAAACGATCTGTTCGGCGACCGTCATCGGCGAGACGAGCCCGCCTGTGCCTTTCGGCTTGCTCAGCACGAAGCTTCCATCTTCCTCGCAGGTCGCAATCGGGAAGCCCATATCGCTCCAGTCGGCGGCGACGCTCTCCCAGTCGGTGAAGATGCCGCCGGTCGCCTGCGTTCCGCATTCGATGACATGGCCGGCGAGGCTTCCGGCAGAGAGCCTGTCGAAGTCGGAAGCGCCCCAGCCGAAATGCGCGATCAGCGGTCCGAGCGTCAGCGCACTGTCGACGCAACGCCCGGTGATGACGATGTCCGCGCCCTTCGCCAGCGCCGCCGCAATCGGGAAGGCACCGAGATAGGCGTTGGCGCTCGCGACCTTCTCCGGCAACGCGCGCCCCGTCTCTATATCTTTCAGTCCAAGCGCACGGAGACGGTCCAGCTCGCCAGAAATATCGTCGCCAAGCACGGTCGCGACTTTCAGCGCCACGCCCTTCTTCGCCAGCAGCGCGCGCACAGCCTCCGCGCAAGCCACCGGATTGACGCCGCCCGCATTGGCCACGACCTTGATCCCGCGCGCCGCAATCTCCTCGGCCAGATCGCCGATCACGAGATCGACGAAATCGGTCGCATAGCCGAGGTCCGGCTTCTTCTCCTTCGCCCGCGCGAGGATCGACATGGTGATCTCGGCCAGATAATCGAGCATCAGCACGTCGATCTCGCCGCTGCGGACGAGCTGCGCCGCGCCCGAGGCGCTGTCGCCCCAGAAGCCCGCTCCACAGCCGATGCGCAAGGCGCCTTTCATCTCACTTCCCCGTCCAGTTCGCCTTGCGCTTCTCGCGGAAGGCGGCGAAACCCTCGATGGCGTCTTTCGACTGCGCCATCATCGGCAGCATCAGCTGCGCATAGTCGAACGCCTGATCGAGCGTCATGTCGCGCATAGCGTGGAAGCCGATCTTGCCGAGGCGCACCGCCGTCGGCGACTTGTTGACGATGCGCGCAAGCAGCCACTCGGTTTTGGCGTCGAGTTCTTCCGGCGGCGCGATGTAATTGACGAGACCCATGGCGAGCGCTTCCTCCGCCGTGAAGAGCTCGCCGGTGATGCAGAGCTCCATCAGCGCGCGGGGCGTCAGCACACGTTGCAGATAAGGCAGGATCATCATCGGAAAGAGGCCGACGCCGCTTTCCGGCGTGCCGAAGCGCGCGGAGGAAGACGCGACCGCCAGATCGCAGGCGCAGAGAAGCCCGAGCCCGCCCGCCAGCGCCGGTCCGTTGACCCGCGCGACGATGGGGAGCGTGCATTGCTCCATGCGGCGGAAAAGCCGGATGATGAAATTGCGCGGATCGGACGGATCGACCGTAAAGGGCGCGCCATTCGCATCGGGCTGCAGGTCGCCACCCGCGCAGAAGGCCTTGTCGCCCGCACCGGTCAGCACGATGGCCCGCGTCGCCGGGTCGGCCTCGGCTGCATCGAAAGCCGCGATC
>NZ_DATKFR010000457.1:0-5366 GCF_035511255.1 Parvibaculum sp. | reverse complement strand
CACGCCGCGCTCTTCGAGATCGAGAGCGGGTTCTGCATCTCGGGACCTTGCGCTGGACGAAGGTTGACATCCATTCCGGTCGAAATCGTCTCCGGCGAGATCAGGATTGCGCTTGCTGGATGACTTGAAAGTCCGTCATTGCGAGGGGCGAAGGCCCGAAGCAATCCAGACTTTACGTGCCGCCTCTGGATTGCTTCGCCTTCGGCTCGCAATGACGCCCATCTTCAGATGGGCCTCACATTCGCCCTGAGCCAAGGCTCCAGATGTTCGAACCGGAAAGCGCCGCGCTCGAACAGCCCGATCATGAAGTCATAGGCCTCGACCGGATCGGCATCGAAGACAAATCCGTTAAGGCGCAAGAACACGTCGGCGACCGCGAAGGCGATGCGCTTGTTGCCATCGATGAATGGATGATTGACGGCGAGGCTTTCGAGTAGCGCCGCCGCCTCGGCGATCAGGTCGTCGTAATATCCGGTTTGCGGACGGAACAGCGCGGATTCGAGTGCGCCCATGTCGCGTACGCCGGCGGCACCGCCGTAAAGCGCAATCAGCTCCTCATGCATGGCGAGGACTTCGAGCGTCGTCAGATAATCGGGCATGCGCTACTTAGCGAGCCGCTTGTAGAGCTCCGCATTGCGCCGGACGCTGTCGCGGAAATGCGCCATGACGTTCTCGCGCGGGCGCTCACCCTTCTTGCGCGCGACATAATCCCGGAATGCCTCTTCGACCAAGGACTGAAACTGGCGCCCCTCGGTTTTGGCCAGTTCGCGCATCTCGGCAAGGAGAGCGGGATCGGCCTGGGTGGCGAATTTCTCCCGATCGGTCATATTCCATCGCCTTCTTGATAGAAATTGATATTTCAAGATATATCAAGATGAACTAGGGAGCAACCCTAACTCGCCAGAAACCGCCCGTAATCCTCAACCAGCCCCCGGGCCGAGAGCGCGATCAGCTCGCCGCCATCTTCCGCCGTGGCGAGTGTCGGATCGGAGCCGATGCGGCCGTCGGGGAATTTCGAGCGGTAGTCCTCGGCATCGGTGAAGCGGCCGGTCGGGGCGATCCTGGGGCTCATCTCGCGGCTCTTGATCGCGTCGGGATGCGCGAACCAGGTGACGGCGACTTCCGACGGCGTCGCGTGGCTGCCATGGGAGGCGCCGTATTTCGCCCGGCAGAAATCCATCACCGGCGCATAGTCCCACCAGTTGGCGAGCCTGCATTTGACCGGCCCGCGATTGGAGGCGTCGGCGCTGAGCGAGCGGTCGGCATAGATTTCCGAAAAGGCCGCATTGATGGTCGAGACGTTGCCGCCATGGCCGTTGAAGAAATAGACGCGCTCGAAGCCGTGCCGCGCCAGCGACGCGACCCAGTCGTGCAGCGCCGCGATCATCGTCGAGGGGCGGAGTGTCATCGTGCCGGGAAAGCCCAGATGATGCTGCGCAATGCCGACATTGAAAGTGGGCCCGACGAGAAAGCCCGCCTCGTCCGACGCGCGTCTGGCAATCACTTCCGGGCAGATCGCGTCCGTGCCGATGAGGCCCGTCGGCCCATGTTGTTCGGTCGAGCCGATGGGGATGACGATCCCGCGCGATCGCGCGAGATAATCCTCGATCTCCGGCCAGGTCGAAAGATGCAGCAGCATGACGGTTCCGTCTTCGCGGGTTAATCTCTCTTCCAATATGGTGCGATTGAGAAAGACTCCCAATGAAAATCGAGCCGCGACGCACGAGGCCCGGCGACTGGCCCGGGATCGCCCCACAACTCGCCGATGTCTTCATGGCGGCCCGTGCGGCCATGCTCTATCTGCCCGCGCTCCACACGGAGGAGCAAACCCGCGCCTTCATCCGCGACGTCGCGGCGACGCAGGAAATCTGGACCGTGACGCTGCCGCTTCACGGAACCGCGCGCATCGCCGGCTTCGGCACCATCCGCGATGAACTTGGCACCACATGGCTCGATCATCTTTATGTACATCCGGCGGTACAAAATCACGGGGTCGGCGACGCCCTTCTCGACGCCGTGAAAACGCAGCGTCCGCAAGGCTTCCGGCTCTGGACCTTTCAGCAAAATGCCGGGGCGCGGCGCTTCTACGAGAGCCGCGGCCTCGTCTGCGAACGCTTGACGGATGGCCGCGACAACGAGGAAAAGCTACCTGACGCGCTTTACGTCTGGCGCGGACAACAAGAAACGAAACGACCGTAACGGTGGAGGATCGCGTGAGCGAGGCACGAGCAAACGAGACCGGAAAGATGGCGAGCGACGTGACGGGCCCGTTGAAGGGCATCCGCATCGTCGATCTCACCAGCGTCGTCTTCGGCGCCTATGCGACGCAGATCCTCGGCGACTACGGCGCCGACGTCATCAAGGTCGAGGCGCCCTCGCCGACCGGCGGCGGCGGCTTCGGCGGCGACATCATGCGCTGGCCCGGCCACATTCCCGAAGGCGCCTCGTCCGATCTCGGACCGATCTTCCTGACCATCAACCGCAACAAGCGTTCGGTGCTGATCGATCTCGCAAAGCCCGCCGGTCGCAAGGCGCTCCTGAAGATCATCGCCACCGCCGACGTGCTGACCTCGAACGTCCGTTACGCCGCGATGAAGAAGCTCGGCCTCTCTTACGAAGATGTGAAGGCGGTGAAACCCGACATCGTCTTCGTCCATGCGGCGGGCTACGGCTCCGACGGTCCCTATGCCGGCCTCCCGGCTTACGACGATCTGATCCAGGCCGGCTCCGGCGCCGCCGAGATCCTGAGCGTCATGGACGGCAATCCGCAGCCGCGCTACGTGCCGACCATCATGGCCGACAAGGTCTCAGGCCTCTTCTTCGTCTCGGCCGTCACGGCGGCGCTCTTTCACCGCGAGCGAACCGGCGAAGGTCAGTTCGTCGAGGTGCCGATGCTCGAGGCCGTCACCTCGTTCCTGCTGGCCGAACATTTCTACGATCACGTCTACGATCCGCCGACAGGGCAATGGACCTATCCGCGCATCACCAATCCCGACCGCCGGCCTTATAAGACGAAGAACGGCCATATCGGCCTCCTGCCCTATTCCGACAAGCAGTGGGAAATCTTCTTCGAGCTGGCTGGCCGCCCCGGCGTCTTCGAGGATCCGCGTTTTGCGACCTACAAGGCGCGCACCCAGAACATCCGCGCGCTTTATGCGATGATCGAGGAGCTGACCGAGACCAAGACGACCGAGGAATGGCTGGCGCTTCTCATGCCGCGCAATATCCCGGCCGTGAAGATGAACCGCTTCGAGGATCTGCAGGACGATCCGCATCTGAAGGCGGTCGGCTTCTTCCAGCGCTACGAGCATCCGCATGCCGGACCCTATTTCGC
The DNA here is from genome assembly GCF_035511255.1 of Parvibaculum sp. Taxonomy (GTDB): domain Bacteria; phylum Pseudomonadota; class Alphaproteobacteria; order Parvibaculales; family Parvibaculaceae; genus Parvibaculum. The sequence goes on along the minus strand of NZ_DATKFR010000457.1, from coordinate 2,032 downwards.
CCTGAAGCCGCCGGTGCGGTTCAGCGCGACGCCGGCCAATATCCGCCGCCATCCGCCGAAGCTCGGCGAGCAGACGGCGGAGGTCCTGCGCGAGGTCGGCCTCACCGACGATGAAATTGCGGCGCTCGAACGTGACGAAGCTGCGACAGAAGCGAAAGCTACCCGCTGATACATTGACCCGCGTCGCGCGCGCCCCATAATACCGGCCAAAAGCAGGGTCGCCGGAAGCGGCTCAAATTTCGACGAGGAGCGCGCCCATGACGAACGAACTCTTTCCCGTGTCCGACGACTGGGCGGCGCGCGCGCATATCGACGCGGCGCGCTACAAGGCGCTTTACGAGGCGAGCCTGCGCGACCCGGAGACGTTCTGGCGCGAGGAAGCAACCCGCATCGACTGGATGAAACCCTTCACCAAGGTGAAGAACGTCTCCTACGATCCGAAGAACCTGCACATCAAATGGTTCGAGGATGGCGAGCTCAACGCCAGCGTCAATTGCGTCGACCGCCACCTGAAAGAGCGTCCCGATCAGGTCGCGATCATCTGGGAAGGCGACGATCCGAAAGATTCGAAGAAGATCACCTATAAGGAACTCCACGCCGAGGTCTGCCGCTTCGCCAATGTGCTGAAGGCGCAGGGCGTCAAGAAAGGCGACCGCGTCACGATCTATATGCCGATGATCGTCGAGGCGGCTTACGCGATGCTCGCCTGCGCCCGCATCGGCGCCGTGCATTCGATCGTCTTCGGCGGCTTCTCGCCGGACAGTCTCGCCGGCCGCATTGTCGACTGCGCCTCGACCGTGATCGTCACCGCCGATGAAGGTGTGCGCGGCGGCCGCAAGATTCCGCTGAAGGTCAACACCGACGAGGCGCTGAAGAAATGCCCCGGCGTCACCAGCGTCATCACCGTGCGCCATACGGGCGGCGCGGTGGCGATGCAAGGAGGCCGCGACGTCTGGTATCACGAAGAGGCGGCGAAGGTCTCGGCCGACTGCGCCCCCGAAGTGATGAACGCGGAAGATCCGCTCTTCATCCTTTACACGAGCGGATCGACCGGCAAGCCCAAGGGCGTGCTCCACACGACGGGCGGCTATCTCGTCTACGCCTCGATGACGCATCAGTATGTCTTCGACTATCAGGACGGCGACATCTACTGGTGCACGGCCGATGTCGGCTGGGTCACGGGCCACAGCTATATCGTCTATGGACCGCTGGCCAACGGCGCGACGACGCTGATCTTCGAGGGCGTGCCGAACTATCCGGACAATTCGCGCTTCTGGAACGTCATCGACAAGCATCAGGTCAATATCTTCTACACCGCGCCGACGGCGCTGCGCGCATTGATGCGCGAAGGCGACGAGCCGGTGAAGAAGACGAGCCGCAAGAGCTTGCGTCTCCTCGGCTCGGTCGGCGAACCGATCAATCCGGAAGCCTGGCTCTGGTATCACCGCGTCGTCGGCGAAAGCCGCTGCCCGATCGTCGATACCTGGTGGCAGACCGAAACCGGCGGCATCCTCATCTCGCCGCTCCCCGGCGCCATCGCGCAGAAGCCGGGCTCGGCGACGCTGCCCTTCTTCGGTGTGCAGCCCGTCGTCGTCGACACGGAAGGCAAGGTGCTCGAGGGCGAGGCGACCGGCAATCTCTGCATCGCGGACTCATGGCCGGGCCAGATGCGCACGGTCTATGGCGATCACCAGCGCTTCATCGACACCTATTTCATCCAGTATCCCGGCAAATATTTCACCGGCGACGGCTGCCGGCGCGATGCCGACGGCTATTACTGGATCACCGGCCGCGTCGACGACGTACTGAACGTCTCCGGACATCGTCTGGGTACGGCGGAAGTCGAAAGCGCCCTGGTCGCCCATCCCAAGGTCGCGGAAGCGGCCGTCGTCGGCTACCCGCACGACATCAAGGGCCAGGGCATCTATGCCTATGTGACGCTGAATGCCGGCGAACAGCCGACCGACGCGCTCCGCAAGGAACTCGTGCAATGGGTCCGGAAAGAGATCAGCCCCATCGCCGCGCCGGACCT
>NZ_DATKFR010000456.1:0-9615 GCF_035511255.1 Parvibaculum sp. | reverse complement strand
CTCCGACGAAATCGAGACGCTGCTGCATGAAAAAAGCGTCTCCGGCCGTTCGGCCTGGAACAGGCTCTTCGACGAGACGCTGTCGCGGCTCACCTTCGATGTCGAGGGCGAGACGCTCTCGTCGGAAGGCGCGTTGCATCGCCTCGCCGACCGCAATCCCGCGCGGCGGAAGGCGGCGGCCGAGGCGCTGGCGAAAACCTTCGCCGCCAATGTCCCGACCTTCGCGCTCGTCACCAACACGCTCGCCAAGGACAAGGAGATCGAGGATCGCTGGCGCGGCTTCAAGGACATCGCCGACAGCCGCCACCTCGCCAATCGCGTCGAGGGGGAGGTCGTCGCCGCGCTGGTCGATGCGGTGCAGCGCTCCTATCCCGCGCTCTCGCACCGCTATTACAAGCTGAAGGCGAAGTGGCTCGGTCTCGACAAGCTCGAATATTGGGACCGCAACGCACCTCTTCCGGATGCGGACGATGCGACGATCCCCTGGTCCCATGCGAAGGACACCGTGCTCTCCGCCTATCGCGGCTTCACACCCGAAATGGCCGACATTGCGCAGCGCTTCTTCGAGCGCGGCTGGATCGACGCGCCCTTGCGGCCGGGTAAGTCGCCGGGCGCCTTCGCCCATCCGACGGTGCCGAGCTCGCATCCCTTCGTGCTGGTGAACTACCAGGGCAAGACGCGCGACGTGATGACGCTCGCGCATGAACTCGGCCACGGCGTTCATCAGGTGCTGGCCGCGCGGCAAGGCGCGCTGATGGCCGACACGCCGCTGACGCTTGCCGAAACCGCGAGCGTCTTCGGCGAAATGCTCACCTTCAGGAAGCTCCTCGCCGACACGACAGATCCAAAGCGCCGCAAGGCGATGATCGCCGGCAAGGTTGAGGACATGCTGAACACGGTCGTCCGCCAGATCGCCTTCTACACGTTCGAGCGGCGCGTCCATACGGCACGCCGCGAAGGCGAGCTGACGGCCGAGCAGATCGGTAAGATCTGGCTCGACGTCCAGAGTGAAAGCCTCGGGCCCGCTTTCCATTTCGCGCCAGGATACGAGACCTACTGGTGCTACATCTCGCATTTCATTCACGCGCCCTTCTACGTCTACGCCTATGCCTTCGGCGACTGCCTGGTGAACTCGCTTTATGCGGTTTATGAACAGGCGTCGGACGGCTTCGCCGAGCGTTACCTCGACATGCTGGCTGCCGGCGGCACGCTCCGTCACAAGGAGCTTCTGGCGCCCTTCGGCCTCGATGCGAGCGATCCAGGTTTCTGGGACAAGGGCCTCACGGTCATCCGTGGGCTGATCGACGAGCTGGAGCGGAGTGAGTGAACGACAAGCCCGACGAAGAGGCGAACCGACTGGGCCGGCGCGTAAAGCGCTATGCTCAGGTCGGCGCCGGTGTCGGTGGGCTGGCGGCGAAGGTGGCGGGAAGCCGAATGTTCGGTCTCGCGCCCGACAATGATCGCACCGCGCGCGAATTGAAAGTCGCGCTGGGCGGTCTCAAGGGGCCGATCATGAAGGTCGCGCAGATGCTCGCGACCATCCCCGACGTGGTGCCGCCTGAATTCGCCGCCGAACTCTCCGAATTGCAATCCGCCGCGCCGCCGATGGGCTGGCCTTTCGTCAAGCGTCGCATGCGCGCCGAACTCGGGGCAGGGTGGGAAAGCCGCTTCCAGAACTTCGAGCACGACGCGGCCGCCGCCGCGTCGCTCGGACAGGTGCACCGTGCCACCGGGCTCGATGGACGAAGCCTTGCCGCGAAGCTGCAATATCCCGACATGCAGTCCGCGGTCGACGCCGATCTCAACCAGCTCGGGATCATATTCTCGATCCATCGGCGCCTCGATTCGGCGATCGATACGCGCGAGATCTACGCTGAAATCCGCGAGCGCCTGCGCGAGGAACTCGACTATGAACGCGAAGCCGCGCATATGCGGCTCTATGCGTCGATCTTCGCGAAGGACAAGCGCATCGCTGTACCCGAAATCGTCGAGGCGCTTTCGACAGCGCGGCTTCTCACCATGACCTGGCTCGACGGCGCACCGCTGCTCTCGTTCCGCGACCGCAAGCTCGATGAGCGCAACCGTATCGCCGAAGCGATGTTTGCCGCCTGGTGGTATCCCTTCAGCCATTACGGCGTCATCCATGGCGATCCGCATCTCGGCAATTACACGGTGAGGCCGGATCTCGGCATCAACCTGCTCGATTACGGTTGTATCCGCGTCTTCCCTGCGGCCTTCGTCGAGGGCGTGGTCGAGCTTTACCGCGCCCTCGAAACGGACGACCGCGATCGGGCGGCGGCGGCCTATGCGCGTTGGGGGTTCAGGAATCTCTCGAACGAACTTATCGACGTGCTGAACGTCTGGGCGCGTTTCATCTACGCGCCGATGCTCGACGACCGTGTGCGCTCGATCGCCGACGGGGTCAGTGCTGCCGAATATGGCCGCGCCGAAGCCTTTCGCGTCCATCAGGCCTTGCGTAAGCTCGGCCCGGTGACGCCGCCGCGCGAATTCGTCTTCATGGACCGCGCCGCCATCGGCCTCGGCGGCGTCTTCCTGCATCTCGGCGCGGAACTGAATTTCCATCGGCTCTTCAATGAAACCATCGACAAATTCGACGCCGGCGTTCTTGATAAGCGCCAGAGCGCCGCGTTAAAGAAGGCGGGCGTTCCAAAGCCGCTTTGAATTGCCGCTCCGAATTTCCAGTCGAGTGCCGCCCATGACCGACGATCTCCTCGAAGAAGCCTCCGTGCCGCTGCCCGAGGGCTATCAGCCGATGAACTGGTTCCGCGGCTTCGGGCGCCAGATCGGCCCGCTCTACGAGCGCATCGGTGACGACGGGACCTATGCGCGCGCCTTTCTCGTGCAGGAGCATCACACCAACGGCATGGGCAATTGCCATGGCGGCATGTTGATGGCTTTCGCCGACATGGCCTTTGGACATGCGGTCACCATGGCGACGCATCGCTACTGGGTGACGGTGCGTCTCCTCACCGATTTTCTCTCTTCGGCGAAAGTCGGAGAATGGGTTGAGGGCAGCGCCGAGGTCATCGGCACGGAAGAGGATTTCTTCACCGTGCAGGGTCGTATCTGGTGCGGCGATCGCACGATCATGACGGGGACCGCGGTCTTTAAGGCATTGGGCGAGCGGCCGCCGAAAGTGGAGGCAAAATGAACGAACCTTTCGACAAGGAGCCGGATCCCGAGCTCGGACCCTTCATCGACGTGCCTCCGCTCTGGTTCGAGCGCGCGATTGCGACGCCCGCCGAAAGCCGCTATGTCACCGTCGAGGGAACGCCGGTTCATTACCTTCATTGGGGTGACCCGAAGAAGCCGGGCCTGTTGCTGGTCCATGGCAACGGCGCGCATGCGCAGTGGTGGTCCTTCATCGCGCCCTTCCTGGCCGAGGAATATTCCGTCGCCGCCATCGACATCTCCGGCATGGGCGACAGCGGCTGGCGCAATGGCTATTCGCTCGAGGTCTTCGCGGAAGAACAAATGGCTGTCTGCGAGGATGCCGGCTTCTTCAAGAATGAAGAACCGCCAATCATCGTCGGCCATTCGTTCGGCGGCTTCGTTACCATCGTCACGGGCTCTCTCTATGGCGAGCAGCTTGCGGGCACGGTCATTATCGACAGTCCGGTCAATCCGCCGGACAGGAAACGCGACGGGCCGTCGGAGCATGCTTTCCGCCCGCATCGCGTCTATCCGACGATGGAGGCCGCGCTCGAGCGCTTCCGTCTCGCGCCGCCGCAGCCCTGCGCCAACCGCTACATCATGGATTTCATCGCCCGGCATTCGTTGAAGGAGGTCGATGGCGGCTGGACCTGGAAGTTCGATCCGGCGATCTGGCAGCGCTTCGACATCGGCGACATGAGCGCGCGTCTCGCGGCGACCCGTTGCCGCATTGCGATCATGCGCGGCCAGTTCTCGGCGCTCTTGCCGCCCGAAATCGGCGATTACATGTTCACGCTGCTCGGCCGCTCGGCGCCGATCATCGAGATCCCGCTCGCCCATCATCACATCATGCTGGATCAGCCCCTTGCCTTCGTCTCGGCGCTGAGGGCGCTTCTGGCTGACTGGGACCACTCGAAGCCGACGCGCCGGGCCGACCTCGTGGCGCGGCTGCCGTTCAAGGTCTGAAGCGCCCCCGCCTGTACGGATATGCGCACAGTCATTGTGGAGTTCTGGACAGGAAGGCCAGCCGCCTTGGCTTGCCGTCGGCCCGTCCTTTGTTATAGTCCCGCGCAGCTTTAAGCCGGACGAACCAGGAGGGCAGGATCATGGCGGAGAACAATGCACAGGGCTGGGGCGCGGAAATGAACGCGGCCGAGCATATCGGCACATACGACGCCTTCATCAAGGGCGCCAAATGGGGCACGGTCGCTGTCGTCGGTCTGCTCGTCCTGATGGCGATTTTCCTTCTCTGAAGCCGGTTTGGGACTGTCGGGGTTGACAGTCGGTCCAAGCGAAGTAATTTAGAGTAATTCTAATTAGCAGGTGTCCAGTATCCGCTGGATGCCTTCTTGTCGCCAGGAGCGGACAATTTCCATGAAACTCGCGATTCCCAAAGAGCGGCTGGACGGCGAGACGCGAGTCGCGGCCTCGCCTGAAACGGTGAAGAAACTCGTCGCCCTCGGTCTCGACGTCGTCGTCGAAAGCGGCGCGGGCGCCCATGCGAGCTTTTCGGACGCGGTCTATCAAGAGGCGGGCGCGAAGATCGCCGCCTCCGAGGCCGAGGCTCTGAAAGACGCCGATATCGTCTTCAAGGTGCGCGGCCCTTCCGATGAGGAATTGCCGCTCTTTAAAAAGGGCGCCTTCCTCGCCGCCATCCTGAACCCCTATGGCGACCGCCCGCGCATCCAGAAGCTCGCGGGCCAGGGCATCGACGCCTTCGCGATGGAGTTCATGCCGCGCATCACCCGTGCGCAGTCGATGGACGTGCTCTCCTCGCAGTCGAACCTCGCCGGCTACAAGGCGGTCATCAACGCGGCCGCCGCCTTCACGCGCGCCATGCCGATGATGATGACGGCGGCGGGCACCATCGCGCCGGCCCGCGCCTTCATCATGGGCGTCGGCGTCGCCGGCCTTCAGGCCATCGCAACCGCCAAGCGCCTCGGCTGCATCGTCTCCGCGACCGACGTGCGTTCGACGACGAAGGAGCAGGTCGAAAGCCTCGGCGGCACCTTCGTCATGGTCGAGTCCGAAGAGTCGGGCGACGCGGCCGGCGGCTATGCCAAGGAAATGAGCGAGGACTACAAGCGCCGTCAGGCCGAGCTTGTCGCCGAGCACATAAAGAAGCAGGACATCGTCATTACCACGGCGCTCATTCCGGGCCGTCCGGCGCCGGTGCTCGTCACCGAGGACATGGTGAAGTCGATGAAGCCGGGCTCGATCCTCGTCGATCTCGCGGCCGAACGCGGCGGCAATTGCCCGCTCACCGAGCCGGGCAAGACCGTCGTGAAGCACGGCGTCACGATCATCGGCGACCTCAACGTCGCGGCCCAGCTCGCCGTCGACGCCTCGGCGCTTTATGCCAAAAACCTCCTCAACTTCATCACGCCCATGATCGACAAGGAAACGAAGTCCCTGAAGATCAACTGGGAAGACGAAACCATCGCTGGCACCTGTCTCACCAAAGACGGCCAGATCGTTCACCCGTCATTGCGCGAGGGCAATTGAGATGGAAGCCGCAGTCATCGATCCCATCGTCTTCCGGCTCGCGATCTTCGTGCTCGCGATCTTCGTCGGCTACTACGTCGTCTGGAGCGTCACGCCGGCGCTGCATACGCCGCTGATGTCGGTCACCAACGCCATCTCCTCCGTCATCATCGTCGGCGCGCTGATCGCGGTCGGCGTCGACATGATGCAGGCGGGCGAATCAGGCTGGATGTCCAAGGGTCTCGGCTTCGTCGCCGTGATCCTCGCCTCCGTCAACATCTTCGGCGGCTTCCTCGTCACGCAACGCATGCTCGCCATGTACAAGAAAAAAGATCGTTGAGGGGCCACGCACATGTCAGCCAATCTTTCGGCCCTTCTCTATCTCGTCTCGGGCGTCCTCTTCATCATGGCGCTTCGGGGCTTGTCGTCGCCTGAAACCTCCCGCCAGGGCAACACCTACGGCATGGTCGGCATGGCGATTGCCGTCGCCACCACGCTTGCCGTGCTGCAGGCGCAGAACCAGATGACCTGGGCGCTGGTCGTCGTCGGCGTCGCCATTGGCGGCGGCATCGGCGCCGTCGTCGCGCGGCGCATTGCCATGACGGCGATGCCGCAGCTCGTCGCCTTCTTCCATTCGCTGGTCGGCCTCGCCGCCGTGCTGGTCGCCTGGGGCGCCTTTTTCTCGCCGGCCGCCTACGGCATCGGCGAGCTCGGCGCGATCCATGCGGGCAACCTCGTCGAAATGTCGATCGGTGTCGCCATCGGCGCGATCACTTTCTCCGGCTCGATCATCGCTTTCGCGAAACTGAACGGAAACATGTCGGGCGCGCCGATCATGCTGCCGGGCCGGCACGTCATCAATGCCGTCATGTTCCTCGCGATCGTGCTTGGCGTCGTCTATATCTGCATCGACCCCTCGCACCAGTCGACCGAGCTCTTCCTGGCGATCACGCTCATCGCCTTCGTCTTCGGCTTCCTGATCATCATCCCGATCGGCGGCGCGGACATGCCCGTCGTCGTTTCGATGCTGAACTCCTATTCGGGCTGGGCGGCGGCGGGCATCGGCTTCACCCTCGGCAACCTCGCGCTCATCATCACGGGCGCGCTGGTCGGCTCCTCGGGCGCGATCCTCAGCTACATCATGTGCAAGGGCATGAACCGCTCCTTCGTCAGCGTCATCCTGGGCGGCTTCGGCGCCGACACCTCGGCCGCGGCCGCAGGCGGCCATGTCGAGACGCGGCCTGTGAAGCAGGGCTCCGCCGACGACGCGGCCTTCATCATGAAGAATGCCGGCTCGGTCATCATCGTTCCGGGCTACGGCATGGCGGTTTCCCAGGCGCAGCACGCGCTGAAGGAAATGGCGGACCATCTGAAGAAGGAAGGCGTCAAGGTTTCCTACGCCATCCATCCGGTTGCGGGCCGCATGCCCGGCCACATGAACGTGCTGCTCGCCGAGGCGAACGTGCCCTATGACGAGGTCTTCGAGCTCGAGGACATCAACAACCAGTTCGCCCAGGCCGACGTCGCCTTCGTCATCGGTGCGAACGACGTGACGAACCCCTCGGCGAAGACCGATCCGAAGAGCCCGATCTTCGGCATGCCGGTCCTCGATGTCGAAAAGGCGCGCACGGTTCTCTTCGTCAAGCGCGGCATGGCGTCGGGTTACGCGGGTGTCGAGAACGAACTCTTCTTCCGCGACAACACCATGATGCTTTTCGGCGACGCCAAGAAAATGGTCGAGCAGATCATCAAGGCGCTGTAGCTCAAATTCTCCTGTCACCCCGGCCTTGTGCCGGGGGCCAGGGGCCGCTTGTTCCGCGTTTGACGCTCCTGGATCCCGGCACAAGGCCGGGATGACATCCGTGGTTTAGGCAAATGGACATCTATCACGGCTGGTGCGACCTGAAGCCCGGCGTGCGCGACATGACCTTCGTCGAAGCCTTCACGCGCTACATGGAACATCTGAAGGGCGAGGGGAAGATCGAGAGCTACAGGCTCACCCGCCGCAAGCTCGGCCTTGGGCCGTCCGGGCTCGGCGAGTTTCATTTCATGATCGAGGTGAAGGATATGGCGCAGCTCGACGCCGCTTTCTCTTTCGTCGCGACGAGGGGAGAGCCTATCGAAGGCGAGCATCACGGCGTCAATTCACTCGTCCGGAACGTCCAGTTCGCGCTCTATCGCGACTTCCCGGACGCGGTCCGAAAAACGGGCGAGGAGAGGTTCTGAAAACAAAAACGCCCCCGAATTCGGGGGCGTTGTCGTCTCGACCGGAGCCGAAGAATTACATGGCCGGGCGGGGCTTTGCCACAACGCCGCTTTCGCGCTGGGCGCGCTTGCGGGCGAGCTTGCGGGCGCGGCGGATGGCTTCCGCCTTCTCGCGGGCGCGCTTCTCCGAGGGCTTTTCGTAGAAATTGCGCAGCTTCATTTCGCGGAAAACGCCTTCACGCTGAAGCTTCTTCTTCAGGGCCTTCATGGCCTGGTCGACGTTGTTGTCGCGAACGAGTACCTGCACGGGCGAAAATCCTGTAGAATCAATGGGTTGGGCGGAATGGGGAATCTTCCCTCCCGCGCGAGCCGCTTATCTATCAAAGGCGGCGCGAATTGTCCACCCCGACCGGCGGTATCGGGCCGCGGCCCGGATGGTTGCCGGAACGCCGGGCCACCCTCATATTCTGCCCATGGCCATACTGAAAATCGCCCGCATGGGCCATCCCGTCCTCTCCCGTGTCGCCGAGCCGGTCGCCGACCCGACCGCGCCGGAAATTCGCGCGCTCGTCGCCGACATGATCGAGACCATGATCGACGCGAATGGGGCGGGCCTTGCCGCGCCGCAAGTCTACGTGCCCAAGCGCGTCGTGATCTTCCAGGCCCCGCCGGAGCGCGCGCCCGAAGGGATCGACGAGGCCGAGGCCTTCGACCACACGGTCGCGCTCACGGTTCTCATCAATCCCGAGATCGAGGTTCTCGCCGACGGGATGGAGACGGGTTGGGAGGGCTGTCTTTCCGTGCCGGGTCTCCGCGGCCTCGTGCCGCGCTACACGGAGCTTGTCTATCGTGGGCAGGGCCTCGATGGTGAGACGATCGAACGCCGCGCGAGGGGCTTTCACGCGCGCGTCGTGCAGCACGAATGCGATCACCTCGATGGAATCCTCTATCCGCAGCGCATGAGCGATCTCGCCGATCTCATCTTTGAAAGCGAAGTGCGCGCCCGCATGGCGGCGGAAGCCGAACGACAGAAGGAGAAGGCCGATGCCTGATCGCGCCAGCACCAGGACCAAGGCAAAAACGCCGGGCTCCCGCGCCGGCAAGCGGGCCGATCATCTGGATGTCGCGCGCGCCAAAATTCTTGCCGCGGCTCTTCCCAACGTCACCTTCGACGGCTGGACGACGCATCTGCTCGCCAACGCGGCGAAGGAGGCCGGCATTTCCCATGGCGAGATGCGTCTCGCCTTTCCGGGCGGCGTCCTCGATCTCGTCGATTGTTTTCTGGCCGATGGCGACCGGCGGATGGAAGAGGCGTTGGGCGAACGCGATCTGGCCGCGCTCAAGATCCGCGAACGCATCACGCTGGCGGTCCGCACCCGTATCGAGGTCGATGCCGCTCATCGCGAGGCCGTCCGCCGCGCCGTCACGATCTTCTCGCTGCCGACATCGGGCACATACGGTCCGCGCGCGCTCTACCGCACTGTCGATGCGATCTGGCGCGCGGTGGGCGACACCTCGACCGATTTCAATTTCTACACGAAGCGGGCCATTCTCGCCGGCGTCTATTCGGCGGTGACGCTGCACTGGTTTGCCGACCAGTCGGAGGATTATGCCGAGACATGGAGCTTTCTCGACCGGCGTATCGACGACGTGATGCGCATCGAGAAGGTGAAGGCGAGCGTGAAAAAAGCGACGAACTGGTTGCCGGATCCCGTCGGGCTTCTGGGCAGGCTGCGTTACGGGCGCGGCTGA
>NZ_DATKFR010000455.1:0-1773 GCF_035511255.1 Parvibaculum sp. | reverse complement strand
CCATGGGCGAAGTTGATGAGGTTGATGATGCCGTACACCATGGTGTAGCCCAGCGCGACCAGGGCGTACATGCTGCCCAGCACCAGACCATTGATGATTTGTTGAATGAAGATGTCCACAGGCGCGGTGCGTCGTCGTCGGCGCGCGTCACATTGCCGTCGACCACTTTCAGCGAGGTCGGCGTGTAGGTGATGAAGCGGTCCTTCGCCATCGCGTCTTCAAGACGGTGCAGCGCGGGCGCGACTTTCGCGCGCGGCTCGCAAGGCTCGGTCGCGGAGGCGGCGGTGGCGAAAAACGACAGGATGATGACGGCGATGAGTGTGCGCATGGGTGGAAAGCCTATGCCAGCGGCGGAGACTTGAACAGTGACATTCAGAGCGCGACGAGGATGGCGCCGAGGCCGATGAGGGCGACGCCGAGCCAGCCCGTGGCCGAGAGTTTCTCGCCGAGGAAGACCGCGCCGAAGATCGCGACCATGACGACCGAGAGCTTGTCGATGGGCGCGACCTCAGCCGCCTGCCCGATCTTCAGGGCACGGAAGTAGCAGATCCACGAGCCGCCGGTGGCGAGGCCCGAGAGGATCAGGAAGGTCCATGTGCGGGCGGAGAGTGCTTCGGGCCTTTTGAGTTCGCCGATGGCGGCCAGGATCAAGGCGAGCGTCACGAAGATGACGACGGTGCGGATCAGCGTCGCGAGATCGGAATTGACGTTCTCGACGCCGAGTTTGGCGAAGATCGCCGTCAGCGCGGCGAAGCAGGCGGAAAGGAAGGCCCAGAATATCCAGGAGGTGGTGAGGTTCATGGCCGACACCGTGCTGATCAGCAGTTAATGGCGCTCGCCAGGATTTTATCCACCCTCTGGAAATGTACGGGAGGGAACTCGAGGGCGACACCGTCGATCAGAAAGGTCGGCAACTGCACATCGAAAGATTGTTCCGCAAATCCCGGAATGACGACCTTCTGCTCGAAGAAATCCTTTTTTTCATCCAGTACAAGCACCGCCTTCGCGTCCGGGAAGGAAATCGGAAGCGACGCATGCCCGCCACCTTGCCAAGACACGTCGATCGATCCCGCCGTCGGGGCGATCGAAATTTTTTGAGCTTGCCATGAGTTGTATACGGCCTGCTTCTCTTCGTCCGCGAAGGGGCCGAACTCCGAGGGGATATGCTTGCGGATTGTGAGATAGACAGTGAGCGGTGCAGGTACCCGTTTGTCATAATCGAATTCGGACGTGCTCAGCCTCACCTGCACCCATGAATAGTTCGGCGCTGTGAAGGTGATGTGGTCATAGGCACCGCCGCAGGCACCACGCCACTGCTCCACGTGTCCGGACGGCGCGCTGGGTTCAAAGTAATTATATCCCTGCGGTATGCAGCCGGCGAGAATGATGGCTTGCACCGCGAAGCTCGCGGAAAGAACCCTTCGCAAGGCCGGCGAGAAGATGGGGTTCATGTCTCCGGTTCCGCCTATCCTGTCGTCCCGGGATTTATTCCCGGGACCCATTCCCTCACTGCATACCGCGCCGCCGATGGGTCCCGGCATTCGCCGGGATGACACTGGAGAGCGGCCTCAATCGAAGGCTTCGTCCCAGGTGCCCTTGGTCGAGGCTTTCGAATATTCCGTGGCGCGGTTCTCGAAGAAGTTCGCGTGCTCGATGCCGTTCAGCATCTCGTCCATCCAGGGCAGCGGGTTCTTGTCCGTGCGGTAGATGGGCTGGAGGTTCAACTGCGTCAGGCGGCGGTCGGCGATGTAGCGGATGTAGTTCTTCACCTCG
>NZ_DATKFR010000454.1:0-4006 GCF_035511255.1 Parvibaculum sp. | reverse complement strand
GGGTACGAAGCTCGTTATCGACCTTAATACCGGCAAAAGCCGCATCGTCGGCGGCGCTGAAGCGGGCGCCGTAAAAAATGGCGCAACTGGCCGTGTCAAGGCACTTTTCCAGCCTCCGCCCAAAGAGAAAAAGTAAAAGTCTCTTGGTTAATGGCCTCATTTCATACAATTTTAATGCCAAGTGCCGTCTGATGATGGCGATTGAATGAGGACAGCCCATGTCGAACCGCGCCCACGCGTCCGCCGAGACGATGACCCGAGAGGGTCCGCGCCTTGCCGTGAGCAATCCGGGGCTTTCCGTCGAGAAGATCGGCAAGAGCTTCCGGCGGCGTCCGGTGGTTCGCGGTGTCAGCTTCGACGTCCATAGGGGCGAGGCCGTCGGCCTGCTTGGCCCCAACGGCGCCGGCAAGACGACCGTTTTCTACATGATCACTGGCCTCATCGCGCCCGATTACGGCTCGATCGCGCTGGACGGCACCGACATTACCAGCTTGCCCATGTATCGCCGCGCCCGGCTCGGCATCGGCTACCTGCCGCAGGAAGCCTCGATCTTCCGCGGGCTCACCGTCGAACAGAACATCCGAGCCGTCCTCGAAGTCGTCGAAAGCGACCGCGACCGGCGCGAGGCGGCGCTCGACGATCTCCTGGCCGAATTCTCGATCACGCATCTCCGCCGCACGCCGTCGGTCGCGCTGTCGGGCGGCGAACGCCGCCGCGTTGAAATCGCGCGCGCGCTGGCGACACAGCCTTCCTTCATGCTGCTCGACGAACCCTTCGCCGGCATCGACCCGATCGCCATCGGCGACATTCGCGATCTCGTCGCACATTTGAAGGACCGGGGTATCGGCGTTCTGATCACGGACCATAACGTGCGCGAGACGCTGGAGCTGATCGACCGCGCCGTCATCATTCACGACGGGCATGTACTCATGGAGGGCGCGCCCTCCGAAATCGTGGGCAACGAGGACGTCCGCCGCCTTTATCTCGGCGAACGGTTCTCTCTTTAGTGGCGTAAGGGCATGGGGCCGCAGCACACATGGCGCTAGCACCGCGGCTTGAACTCCGCCAGGGTCAGGCCCTGGTGATGACTCCCCAACTGCAGCAAGCGATCAAGCTTCTGCAGCTGTCGAATCTCGAACTCGCCGAATTCGTCGAACAAGAACTCGAGCGCAATCCGCTTCTCGAAGCGACGACTGCCGAACCCGACGTCGCCGAGCGCACCGCCGACATGCGCGAAGTCGAAAGCGATTTCGAACCGGCCCCCGTCAGCGAAACCGCCTTGACGCTGTCCGACGACGGCCCCCTGCCCGCGCGCGACGGCGACCTCGATACCGATTACGACAACGTCTATGCCGACGAGAGTCGCAGCGACGCCGCGAACGACGTCGCTGCGGACGCGCCCGGACCTCAAGGCTCGGACTGGCAGAACCTCAAGACCGGAAGCGGTGGAAGCGGAGACGGCGAGTTCAGCCTCGAAGCGACGCTGACCCGCGAGGCGACGCTTGGCGAACATCTGACCGAACAATTGAACATGGCGATCAAGGACGATCGCCGGCGCATGATCGGCGCCTATCTGATCGACCAGGTGAACGAGGCCGGCTACATCACGACAGATCTCTCGGAGATCGCCGATCGCATCGGTGCGCCGCTCGACGAGGTCGAGGGCGTCCTGAAGACGCTCCAGACCTTCGATCCGGCCGGCATCTGCGCGCGCAATCTCAAGGAGTGCCTCGCGATCCAGCTTCGCGAGCGCGACCGCCTCGATCCGACCATGCAGGTGTTTCTGGATCACCTCGAGCTTTTCGCGCGGCGCGATTTCGAGCTGCTGATGAAGCTCTGCGGCGCCGACCGCGAGGACATCGCCGGCATGGTCGAGGATATTCGCGGCTGCAATCCCAAGCCCGGCCTCGCCTTCGGTGGCGAACCCGCGGCGCCGGTCATTCCCGACGTCTTCGTGCGCCAGCGCGCGGATGGAAGCTGGGCGATCGAACTCAATTCGGAAACGCTGCCGCGCGTCCTCGTCAACCAGCAGTATTATGCCGAGGTGAGCAAGTTCTCCGCCGACCCGAAGGCCAAGGCCTATCTGTCGGAATGCCTCAACACCGCGAACTGGCTGGTGAAGAGCCTCGACCAGCGCGCCCGCACGATCCTCAAGGTCGCCTCCGAGATCGTCCGCCAGCAAGACGCTTTCCTGATCTACGGCATTCAGCATCTCCGGCCGCTCAACCTGAAGACGGTGGCCGATGCGATCTCGATGCATGAATCGACGGTCAGCCGCGTCACCGCCAACAAATACATCGCGACGCCGCGCGGCATCTTCGAGATGAAATATTTCTTCACCTCGTCGATCGCCTCCAGCGAAGGCGGCGAAGCGCATTCCGCCGAAGCGGTGCGGCACCGCATCAGGGACCTGATCGAGGCCGAACTGCCCGATGCCGTGCTTTCCGACGACAATATCGTCGACATCCTGAAACGGGCGGGAATCGACATTGCCCGCCGGACCGTCGCCAAGTATCGGGAAGCCATGAATATTCCCTCTTCCGTCCAGCGCAGGCGGGACAAGAAGGCCTATGCCTGAGGCCGGCGGGAGCATCTTTAAAACCGGGCGCGTTCGACCTATAGTTATGAAATAAAAGGGATTTCTCTCTCTGGAAGGAGCCAGTTGACACCCCCGGACCGGGCCACTAGGTTGCCACGCGCTCAACGCCCCCCGGGTTCGCCAGGGAGCGGGCGGAAACGGGGCAACAGAGCCGAGGCCGCCGATGCCAGCAAGGCAGGGCGGGCGCACCGAGGAAAGAAAGCTGGTACGCCAATATTGCGCCGGAGCCGAAGTTAGGTAAGCCACCGATTGTCAGCGCGACGTGACCCGGAAAGGTCTCTCATGCAAGTTCAGGTCAGCGGTCATCATCTCGACGTCGGAGATGCGCTCCGCACCCATGTCACCGAACGTCTCGATCTGAGCGTCGGGAAATATTTCGACAAACCGATCAACGGCGCCGTCGTCTTCACCAAGGAAGGCCACGAGTTCCGTGCCGATTGCTCGGTGCATCTGAATTCCGGCATGCACATGACGACGCAGGGCCGCGCGGTCGATCCCTATGCCGCCTTCGACGGCGCCATGGAACGGCTCGACAAGCGGCTGCGGCGCTACAAGAGCCGGCTCAAGAGTCACAGCAACAACCACAAGCCCACGCTGCCGGCCGAGTCCGTGCCTTCCTTCGTCATCGAGGCCGGCAATGAGCACGAAGAGGCGCCGGTCGACGGACAACCTGTCATCATCGCCGAGGGCACGACCTCGATCCCGCACCTCAGCGTCGGCGACGCGGTGATGCAGATGGACCTCATCGACGCGCAGTTCGTCGTCTTCCGCAATGGCGCGAGCGGCGGGTTGAACGTCGTCTACCGTCGCGAAGACGGCCATATCGGCTGGATCGACGCCGGCCGCGATCCGCAGAAGGCATGACGCACACCGTCGGGAGCGCCCGGCCCGTCCATCGCCATGACGAGCCCGGGCGGGGCACAACCGCAAGACAGGATCCGGACCATGGAGCTTGAAGATCTGGTGTCACCCGAGGGCGTGATCGCGCACCTCAAGGTCACCAGCAAAAAGCAGGCCTTGCAGGAACTTTCCGCGCGTGCCGCCGCGCTCACGGAGATTTCGGAGCGGGCGATCTTCGAGACGTTGCTCGAACGCGAGCGCCTGGGCTCGACCGGCGTCGGACAGGGCATTGCCATTCCCCACGGCAAGCTCGCGCAGTTGAAGAAACTCCATGGTCTTTTCGCGCGCCTCGAAACGCCGATCGACTTCGAGTCGGTCGACGACCAGCCCGTCGATCTCGTCTTTCTGCTGCTCGCCCCGGAAACAGCGGGTGCCGACCATCTGAAAGCGCTGGCGCGCATCTCGCGGCTGCTGCGCAATCCCGCCGTCGTCGAGAAGCTCCGCGCCAGCGACGATCCGGCGGCGCTCTTTGCGATCCTCACCGAACCTGTGAGCAACGCCGCCTGA
>NZ_DATKFR010000453.1:0-19800 GCF_035511255.1 Parvibaculum sp. | reverse complement strand
GACGTGGATACGCGGGTCAAGCCCGCGCATGACGAGCATTTTTGGTCCTCATGGCTTCGCCAGAGTGACCTGCGTGACATCGATCTGCCCGGCGCGGAATCCGGCCTCGCAATAGGCGAGATAATATTCCCACATGCGGCGGAAGCGCTCGTCGAAGCCGAGGGGCTGGATCTCGGGCCATGCGGCGCGAAACCGCTGACGCCAGAGCTTCAGCGTCTCTGCGTAGTCGAGGCCGAAATCCAGATTGCCGACCCAGGTGAGGCCCGCCTTGGCGACCTGCTCCTTGAGTGCGGTGGGCGAGGGCAGCATGCCGCCGGGGAAGATATAGCGCTGGATGAAGTCGGCACCCTTGCGGTAGCTCGCGAAGACGCCATCCTCGATGGTGATGATCTGTAGTCCCGCGACGCCGCCCGGCTTCAAGCAGTCGCGGATTTTCGAGAAATAGGCCGGCCAGTATTCCTCGCCGACGGCCTCGAACATCTCGATGGAGGCGATGCGGTCGTAGGTCTCGGCAACGTCGCGATAATCCTGATAGCGGATATCGACCTTGTCGGAGAGGCCTTTCGCCGCCATGCGCTCGCGGGCGAAGGCGAGCTGTTCCTTGCTGATGGTGATGCCGGTTACGCGGCAGCCGATCTCGCTCGCCGCGAACTCGGCAAATCCGCCCCAGCCGGAGCCTATCTCCAGCAGATGATGCTCGCGCCTGAGGCCGATGCGTTCGGCCAGCGAGCGGTATTTGTTGATCTGTGCCTCGGAAAGATCCTGCCCCGGATGCGTGAAGCGCGCCGAGGAATAGGTCATGGTGCGGTCGAGCCAGCGGCGATAGAAGGCATTGCCGAGGTCGTAGTGGAACTCGATGTTGCGCTTCGAGCCGCTCTTCGAGTTGCGACGGAAGAGATGCCAAATTCGCGCGCCGAAGCGGACGATGCCGAGTCCATAGAGCTTTTCGCGCAGCGCGTCGCGGTTGCGCGCGAAGAGTTCGAGAAAAGCGGCGATGTTGGGGCTGTCCCACATGCCGTCGAGAAAGGCTTCGGCCGCGCCGAGGTCGCCGCCGGCAAAAAAACGCCGCGCAAAACCGTAATCCTTGATCTCCATGACGGCGTGCTCGCCGGGCTCGCCGCCCGCGAAGCGCAATCGCCGACCGTCCGGCAGAACGATGGTTAGCACGCCACGCTTGATATGCAGAAGTACACGGAAGGCGAGACGCGCAAGGCGCGGCAGGCCAGGAATGCGCCGGAGATTGGCGCTCGTCACGTCGACCAGATGGGCGACGGTGGCATCCTTACACATGTCGTCAACGGAGATACGGGTCATGTCAGCCCCCTTGCGTCAACCTGGCAAGTATAGCGCCGAAAATGGAGGTGTCCTATCGCTTCGATACGGACGCCGGTAACGCCGCAAACGGTTCAGGGGTTCCTTCCGGGGCTTCGGATGCTAGTTTCGGCCCGCGCACACGCAGCGCGCCACTGAGTCGCCCGATGCCAGACGCCTTGAAAATCGAGAAAGAAACGATGCCTCACCCGGAAAGGGTGCTGAAGGAGGTGTTCGGCCTTCCCTCGTTCCGTGGCCAGCAGGGCGAGATCATCCATCACGCGGTCGATGGCGGTGACGCCGTGGTGCTGCTGCCGACCGGCGCGGGCAAGTCGCTCTGCTACCAGATTCCGGCGCTCTGCCGCGACGGCACGGGCATCGTCGTTTCGCCGCTCATCGCCCTGATGCGCGATCAGGTGGAGGCGCTGCGCCAGTCGGGCGTCCGCGCGGCGGCGCTGAACTCCACGTTGACGCCGGACGAGGCGAGCGACATTCGCAGGGCGCTGACGACCGGCGAACTCGATCTTCTCTATGTGACGCCGGAGCGCCTCGTCAGCGACGGCTTCATGGCGTTTCTGTCGCGCGTCAAGGTCGCGCTCTTCGCCATCGACGAGGCGCATTGCATCAGCCAATGGGGCCACGACTTCCGGCCGGAATACCTGCAGCTCGCAATGCTGCGCGACCGCTTCCCCGGCGTGCCGAGGCTCGCACTGACCGCCACCGCCGATCCGCAGACCCGCGACGATCTCATTCACCGGTTGCAACTCGACGATGCGCGCGTCTTCTCCGCAAGTTTCGACCGGCCCAACATTCGCTACACGATCGTGCGCAAGGACAATGCGAAGCATCAGCTCCGCGCCTTCCTCGACGATCATCGCGGCGCGAGCGGCATCGTCTATTGCCTGAGCCGCAAGAAGGTGGAGGAGACGGCGGAATGGTTGACCGCGCAGGGTATCCGCGCATTGCCATATCATGCCGGTCTCGACCGCGGCATTCGCGACCGTCATCAGGACGCGTTTCTCAAGGACGAAGGGCCGGTGCTGGTCGCGACCATCGCTTTCGGCATGGGGATCGACAAGCCGGATGTGCGTTTCGTTGCGCATCTCGACCTGCCGTCGAGCATCGAGGCCTATTATCAGGAGACGGGTAGGGCCGGGCGCGACGGCCTGCCATCCTTCGCCTGGATGGCCTATGGCATGGGCGACGTTACGCAGCGCCGCCGGATGATCGACGAGGGCGGTTCGCCCGAAGCCGTGAAGCAGGTCGAACGCGCGAAACTCGATGCGCTGCTTCATGTCTGCGAAACGGCGACGTGCCGTCGTCAGGCGTTGCTCGCGCATTTTGGCGAAACCTATCCGCAGCCCTGCGGCAATTGCGACGCCTGCCTGACCCCATCCGAAATGTGGGACGGCACGGAGGCGGCCCGCAAGGCGCTCTCTGCGATCTACCGCACAGGCCAGCGCTTCGGCGCCGGTCACGTCATCGATGTGTTGCGCGGGAACAAGACCGAAAAGATTGAACGCTTCGGCCACGACACGCTGCCGACTTTCGGCGTCGGCAGGGACATCGACCAGAAGGGTTGGCAATCGGTGTTCCGCCAGCTCGCGGCGCGCGGGCTGATCTCGGCCGATCACGCGGCTTTCGGTGCGCTGAAGCTGGAGGAAAGCGCGCGGCCCGTTCTACAGGGACACCAGCCGATTGAATTCCGCCGCGATCCGGTTTCATCCGGCAAACGACGCTCGTCCAGAAGCGCCGGTGAGGCCGAAATATCAGGCTCACCAGAGGAGGAAGCGCTGTTCCAGGCATTGCGGGCCGAACGCCTGCGCCTTGCGCGCGAGCAGGGCGTGCCGCCTTATGTGATCTTCCACGACACATCCTTGCGGGAGATGGCGCGCCGTCGCCCCGCGAGCGTCGACGACATGGCCGACATCCCCGGCGTCGGCAGCGCCAAGATCGCGCGCTACGGGAAGGCCTTTGTGGCGGTCGTGCGGTCGGAAAGATAAAGGGCCCGACCGCGCTTGGCGATCAGGCCCTTTGAAACTGGCTCCCCGGGCCGGATTCGAACCAGCGACCGATCGGTTAACAGCCGATTGCTCTACCACTGAGCTACCGAGGAATATCTCGCAAATCGAGAGCAAGACGTGCGGTGCTATAGCAAAGTCGTCTGGCCCATGCCAGCCCAAATCTTGCCACCGGCGAGAACTATACCCATCTGACGTTTCGGTCGGGTAAACCGGCGGCGTAGAGGTGGAATGAGCATGGCATTCGTCCGATTCGGTAGAAAAAAGGTCAAGGTCCCCGGTTCGCCCTGGATGCGAAAGACTGCGGGTGTCGCCTTGGTCGGCGGCGGAATGCTCGGCTTCCTGCCGATTCTCGGCTTCTGGATGATCCCTCTGGGCGTCGCTGTGCTGTCGGTCGATTCGCATCCGGTCAGACGCGCACGCCGCCGAACGGAGGTTTGGTGGGGCAGGCGCCGAACGGACGGGCCGGAACCCTAATCTATCGACGCGCCGCCCAATGGCCTCGCCAAAGCGAAAGGCAGGCCGCTTAGCAGCACTTCGACGATCCGGACATCTTGATAGTGCCCATTGAGCGAGACGCGGGGCAGCGCCATCAGCCGGCTCGCATGGTCGGGCCGCAACAGCCCTTTGCGTGTCGTCGTCGCAGAAGCAAAGCCGAAATCGCGGGCAATCGCGAAGTCCCGCTCGCCGGCGGAGTCCGGGGCGCCATACGGGTATGAAAAATGGCGGGGGCGGCGGCCAAGTTCTGCCTCGTGGCGAGCGAGGCCGTGGGCGATCTCGTCATGGGCATGGGGGGCGTCGAGCTTCGCCAGCGCGTAATGATCGGCCGTATGCGCCTCGATACTGGCGAGCGGATTTGCGGCGAGCGCGCGCACCTCGTCCCAACTCATCGCGATCTCGCCGGTGAGAGCGGCGCTGTCGATCCCTTGCTCCGCCGCAAGACGGCGTATCTCGCCACGCATTGCGTCCTCCGGGTAGGCCCGCAGCCGCCAGTAGATATTTTTCCAGGCGGCTTTCTTTTCCTCCACGCTCGCGCAGACGATCCTTTCCTCGCCCTCGGCAAAACGCACATGGATCTCGTGGGCGCCCGCAATGATGCGTTCCAGTATTATCCACCAGAGCTCGGCCGTGCCGTCAGGTAGGCCAGTCGTCAGATAGACCGTGAACGGAACATTGTGGCGGGTGAACACGGGGGCGGCATCGGTGAGGTTATCGCGATAACCGTCGTCCAGCGTGAAGACGATGAAGGGTTTCGTGAAATGCTTCTCCGCGAGACGCCGAACCGCCTCGTCGAGCGTGACGAAATCGTAGCCGAGGTCCAGTAGCCGCAGGATCGTCGCCTCGAGAAAGCTGGGCGTGACCTCGAGAATGTCGTTGGGCGCGAAAGCCGCACCGTCCGGCTCGCGAACGCGATGCAGCATCAAGATGGCACCGACACCGGCCAGCGATCTCGGGGCGAGCCGATGCGCACCGCTCGCATGGAGGGCGAGCAGGGCCGTCTTCGCCCAGCTTCCGCGCGGGTCCGCGCCGGCGCGCTGTATCGGGACGTTCATGCCATTCCGTCTCAGAGGTTAACGCCGAGCCTAGCACAGCGCTTGCAACCACCAGTCACAAGCGAGATTGCACGTCCGGAATTGAGAAAAGATTGATCCCAACGGACGGCGTCGCGCCAACGAGAGAAGAAAAACGTCCCAATTTGTTCCATCGGCAAAACGAGGCCCCCGTGAAGCCGCTGACCCAGACGACAAACGCCGCCAAGGCAACCTCCCGCATTAACCGGCCCGGCATTGCCGGTGCGGGACCCGCACCCCGTATCGATGGGCGGGTCATCGCCGGTCCCTGGGGGGCAAAGCCCGAGGTGCTTCTGTCCGTTCACGACACCTTCGAGGCCCTTCGCGGCGCCTGGACGGTGCTGGAGCGCGATGCGGACTGCACGGCCTTCCAGACCTATGCCTGGCTTTCGACCTGGTTCCGCAACATCGGCGTCCGCGAAGGCATCGAGCCTGCGATCGTCGTCGGCTGGAACGCCGAAGGCGAGGGCAAGGCGCTCTTCATCCTGCCGCTCGGCCTCAAGCACGGCGTCTTCGGTACCCGGCTCGTTTGGCTCGGGGGCACGTTCTGCGATTATCAGGCGCCGCTCCTGGACAGGAATTTTTTCCGCCATGTCCGCCGCGACCAGTTCAAGGCGCTATGGGCCGAAATCCGCTCGGCGTTGCCTGAGCACGACATCGTCGAGCTTAACCGCCTGCCGGAAATGGTTGGCGGCCAAAGCAATCCTTTCCTGGGCCTCGGCAATCTGACAGCCCACGCCTCGGGTGCCCACATGACGCAGCTCCTGCCGACCTGGGATGCCTATTACGGCGAGAAGCGGTCGTCGGGCAGCAAGAAGCGCGATCGTCAGAAGCGCCGCAAGCTGGAAGAAGCTGGCGCCGTCGAACTCGTGACGCCGGAAAGCCGCGAGGAGATCGTCCGTACCGTCGATGAACTCATTGCTCAGAAGGCCGCGACATTCGCCCGCATGGGCGTGGCCAACCCCTTCGAGAAGCCAGGCGTGCGGGACTTCTACATGGAACTCGCGACCGACGCGGCCGCCCGGGGTCTTGTCCATGTCTGTCGTCTCGAAGTCGGCGGCAAGATCGCGGCGGCCAATTGGGGCGTCAGCTTCGGCGGGCGTTATCACTATGTGCTGGCGAGCTATGCCGAGCAGGAGGAATTCGCCAGGCGCGGTCCCGGAATGATCCAATTGATGGAGCTGATGCGCCACGCGACCGAAACGGGACACACCGAGTTCGATTTCACCATCGGCGACGAGGCCTACAAGGCCGACTGGTGCGAGGTCGAGACGCGGCTTTACGACCACGTCGAGGCCGTCACTGTCCGCGGCTGGTTGTCGCTGCTGCCGGCCATCGCTTTTCGCCGGGCTAAACGCTTCATCAAGCAGACACCGGTACTTTGGGATGCGTTTACCCGCCTGCGCGCTGCCGCGGGCCCGTTGTCGCGCCTGGGAACCATCCAGGCCTGACGGCATCTCGAAGGATGTTGGCTCAATGGATGCCTCGGTGCTTCCACACCCCTTGAAGCGGATCGGCGAGACGGTCACGGCGCGGCTTGCCGACGGTCATCTCGCAACGGTCGTGCGCGGGGCGGGTCTCGTCATGGGCATTCGCATCGCGGGTTCGGCGATCGCGCTGCTCAGCCAGGTGCTGCTTGCGCGTTGGATGGGTGCATTCGAGTACGGGATTTTCGCTTACGTCTGGGTATGGGTCATCATCCTCGGCATTCTCGCACCGATGGGTTTCGGTACCTCGACGCTGCGTTTCGTGCCGGACTATACGATCAACAGAAAGTGGCGTCGCCTTGCCGGCATCCTCGATGCCTCGTGGCGCGTCGTCGCGGTACTCGGCGCCGCCTTCATGGCCGTAGGGCTTCTTGCCGTTCTCGCCTTCCGCAACGAGATCGAGCCCTATTATGTGCTGCCGCTGGTTCTCGCCATGCTTTGCGTGCCCGGCTTCGCGCTCGGCGACACGCTGGAAGGTACCGCGCGCGCTTTTGGCTGGGTGGGGCTTGCCTACCTCCCGGCCTATATCGTCCGGCCGCTAGGCATCGTCCTTATCGGCGGGCTTATCTATCTCTTCGCCGGCAAGTTGACGGGCGTAGCCGCCGTTGCAGGTGCGCTCGCCGCAACATTCGCGACGCTCGCCGTGCAACGCATCGTGCTCTCGCGCCGCATTGCGCGGACGGTGCCGAAAGCGAAACCCTACCTGCATACGAAATACTGGATCGGCGCCTCCATGCCGCTGGTGCTGGCTGAGGGTCTTTACCTCGTCCTGCTCAACACCGACATTGTGCTGCTCGGCTATTTCGTCGATCCAGACCATGTCGGCATCTATTTTGCCACGACGCGCATCGTCAATCTGATCGTCTTCATCTATTTCGCGGTGGCCGCGCTCGCCGTTCCGAAATTCAGCGAGCTGCATGCGGCGGGGGATCATGACGGCCTGCAGCGCTTCGTCCACAACATCATCCAGTGGATATTCTGGCCGACGCTTGCTGCTGCCGCGGTCATCCTGCTCGGCGGCAGATTTGCACTCGGTCTTTTCGGTCAGGATTTCAACGCCGGCTTTCCGCTGCTTGCGGTGCTGATGCTCGGCTTCGTCGCCCGCGCTTCGACCGGGCCGATCGAATATCTGCTCAACATGACCGGCCACCAGAACATCACCTCCGCCGTCTATGGCGGCGCGGCGGCGCTCAACATCGGGCTTAATCTCGTTCTCGTCCCGCAATTCGGGTTGATGGGCGCCGCAGCGGCGACCGCGACCGCACTCATTGGCGCGAGCTTCTGCCTTTTCGTCATCGTTCGGCGCCGCCTTGGCATCACAGCATTCGTATTCGGCTCCGGCGTCAGGACGCCGTCGATATCCGGGGAGTCGAAATGACCGATCTGAAGCATCCACATCCGCTTTTCTGGCATCAAGGGCGAGCGCCCGGCACCGCCGGCGAAGCACTCTCCGTTCACCCGCTGAGCCACGCGGCCCGGTTCCTGATCGACAATCCACCGCGCGCCGATGTCGTCCTGCTCGAAAGCGCTGATGCGCTGACACCTTATCTGGACTCTCTGAACGAGCTTGCCGGCGCCTCGACCGACAGCAACCCGCTCTTCGAGACCGCTGCTTTGCAGGCCGCCATGGCGCATCTCGCGCCGCAGGGCGCCGTGCATGTCGCGCTCATCTGGAGCGATCCGCGATCCGACGGCACCAGACTTCTGCTCGGTGCGTTTCCTTACCGCGCGCGGCGTTTCTATCTCGGCCTGCCTGTCGCGGTCTGGATGCTCTGGACGCATATCCACAGCTTCCTGGCGACGCCGCTCGTTCGTGCTGGCCATGAGAGAGCGGCGATCCGGCGCTTTCTCTGCTATGCCGACCAATCCGGCGCGCCGCTCGTCCGCTTCCCGCTCTTCGAAGCCGGCGGCGCCTTCGACACGGCATTGGCGGACGTACTCGCCGAACGTGGACTGCCGTATGTGGAAACGGCGCGGCACGAGCGCGCTTTCCTGAAATCCGAGCTCGACGGCGAGGCCTATCTCGCCGCTCATATGCGCAAGAAGAAGCGCAAGGAATACAACCGTCTCTGGAACCGGCTTGGCGAATCCGGTTCTCTTGAGTTCGCGACACATGACGGCGGACCGGACTTCCACGGCTGGCTGACGCAGTTTCTTTGTCTCGAGCGTAGCGGCTGGAAGGGAAAGCGCGGCACGGCGCTCGCCGAGCGTCCGCAGGAGCGGCAATTCTTCGAGACCTTCGCCGGCCGCACTTACGCCGACGGCAAACTTCATTGCCTCGACATCCGCCTCGATGGAAAGCCGATTGCGATGCTGGCGAGTTTCCTCGCGGGCGGCGGCGCCTACAGCTTCAAGATCGCCTATGACGAGGCCTACGCGAAATACTCACCGGGCGCACTGCTGATGATGAAGGCCATCGGGGCCTTCCAGAGCGATGCGCGCATTGCCTGGGTCGATTCCTGCGCAATCCCGAACCATCCGATGATCGATCACATCTGGGCCGAGCGGCGCGGCATTCGCGAAGTCAATGTCGCGACCGTTCATCAGTTAAGCGGGGCTCTCATCGCCTATTCGAGCCGCGCTACGCGGCTCGCCGACTCCGCCTGGGCGAAAGCTCGGGCCGTCTATCACCGCATCCGCAAAGAGGTGGAGCATGACTAACCTGATCGAAGTCCAGCCCGGCACCGTCGGCAAGGAGATGCCGACAAAGACCTTCCGGCTGAAGCATCAACTCGCCGGCCATCCGCTTTTCCAGCTCGACCGCCTGGCGCGCCTTGCGGCTTCGCTGCCTGCGGACAGCATCGAGTTCAACGGCCCGGTGGAACCCGGACAGGATCCACGCCTCACGCCGTCCAACGGGCTGAGCGCCGAGGAGACGGTGCGCCGCATCGAGGAATGTCAGTCCTGGATGGTTATCAAGAATTCCGAGCAGGACCCGGAATACAAGGCATTGCTCGATGCCTGCCTCGATCAAGTCGCCGAACAGACCGGCGGCGTCATGGGCGGCGCGCGTCGGCGTCAGGCGTTCATCTTCGTCACCTCGCCGAACAATGTGACGCCGCTGCACATGGATCCGGAATACAACTTCCTGCTCCAGATCCGTGGTTCGAAGCGCATGAGCCTGTTCGACCAGGCCGATCGCGAAATCGTGTCGGAGGAAAACCTCGAACTTTTTCCCGGCAAGCATCGCAATCTGCCTTACAAGGACGCCTTCGAGGCAAAAGCCACGCATCAGCATCTGATGCCGGGCGACTCGATCTTCGTGCCGCTCTTCGACCCGCACTGGGTGCAGAATGGTCCGGAAGTTTCGGTATCTTTCTCGATTACATGGCACACGGACACGTCGGAAAAGCTGGTGAAGCTCTCCTATGTAAATGCGGGGCTTCGCAAGCTCGGATTCCCGCAGGCCTCCGCCGGCACCAACAAGGTTCTCGACGGAGTCAAGGTCGCGGCCTACGACGTCGCGCGGCCGCTCTATGACGCCGTGAAGAAGTTCGTCGGTGATCGTCGCAAGGCCGTCGCGATCTTCTTCGGACGGACGGCTGTCGCGGGCTAACTCGTCGATCAGCTCTGAGCTGTCCGCAGCGGGCGCGCCGGATATTCCTCGATCACCGTATCCGAATAGCGGCGGTAACGGCGGAGATTGACGCGCGTCAACAGGATGCCGACGCGGCGGCCGCTGACGGCCGAGAGCATTTTCAGTACGCGGGCGACGACGCGGCGGCCTGTGCTCGCCCAGCGGACGACGAGGATGGAGAGGTCCGTCAACTTGACCAGCACCTGCACATCGGCGGCGGCCATGGCGGCCGGAGAGTCGATGATGACGAAATCGTAGGTTTGCTCCAGCGCCTTCAGCACCCAGGCCATCTGCGCGGAAGCGAGCGCCGCGGTCGGGTTGGGCAGGGGGCCGCCGGCCTGCATGACATGCGCGTAGCTGCCATAGTCCTGACGGATGACATGGGCGAAGCTCGCCTGGCCGGTCAGCAATTCCGAGAGACCCGCCTGAGGCGGCATGCCGAGCGCGAGATGCACGGCGGGCGCGCGCATGTCGGCGTCGACGAGGATCGTCTTGTAACCGCCCATGGCGAGGACGCGGGCGAGGCTCGCCGCTGTCGAGGTCTTGCCTTCGTCCATATGCGCCGAGGTGACGAGCACGGTCTTGGCGCGGCGGTCGCCGATCCGCGCCGTCAACACGCTGCCCTGCAAGCCCCGGATCGCTTCCGCGTAGAGACCGAAAGGTTCGCGCATGACGTCGCCGGCAGGATTGGCGCGCGGTCCGCTTTCCAGTTCGGGAATGAGCCCAAGGAAAGGCATGCCCGTCGCCCGCTCGACCTGCTCGGCCGTACGGAAACCTCGGGCGAAGGCCTCAAGAAGAAAGCTGAGGATCAGTGAGAAGAGAAGGCCGGCTATGACCGCGAGCGTCAGCACCGCGCCGGTCTTCGGAAAGGTCGGCTCCGACGGCTCCTGCGCGCGCGAGACGATGCGGGCATTGGCGGCGCTGGCGTCGGCTTCCGCGCGGGCATTCGCTTCCTCATAACGTTTCAGGAAGGATTCCAGCAGCGAGCGGTTGGTGGCCGCGTCTCGTTCGAGCGAGCGAAGCTGCACTTCGTCCTGATTGAGCGTGCCCATACGCGCCTGCAGCTGGATCAGGCTCTTGCGCACAGATGCGACGCGCGCCGAAGCGACCAGAGATTCGTTTTCGAGTCCCTGAACGATCTTGTTCACTTCCTTCTCGATTTGACGGTCGAGATCGGCGAGGTTCGCCTGCGCTTCGAGCATCTTGGGATGCGAGGGCAGGAGGGTTTCCGACATCTGCGCGATCTGGGCGCGCAGCGCGACTTCCTGCTGGCGCAGATTCTGGATCAGCGGCGATTGTAGAACGGCGGCGGCGGAGTTCACCGAATTGCCTGACGCGATGAGGCTGCGGGCGTTCTGAAGCTTGGCCTCAGCTTCCGCGCGTGCGGCTTCCGCCAGCGTGAGCTGGGCGTTGATATCGGTGAGCTGCTGTTGCGGGACCGTTGAGCCATTGGTGAGAAAGAGCCCCGATTGGCTGCGGAACGCCTCGACGGCGGCCTCGGAGGTCTGCACTTTCTGACGCAGCTGCTCGATCTGCTGACCGAGCCACTTCGTCGCTTCGCTGTTGACGGATTTTTTCTGCTCGATCTGCGAGGCGATATAGAGTTCGGCAAGCCTGTTCGCGACGAGCGCCGCCATGCGCGGACTGGTTGAGGTGAAGTTGATCGCGATGACGCGCGACGTTCCCTTTTGGTAGACGTTGAGCTTCGACAGCACGTTGTCGGCGATCTCGCCCTCGTCGAGCGCGCTGCCTCGCACACCGATCAGCGAAAGGATCTGCGCCCTGGCGCCGTCGCGTAGCGAAGGATTGAATTCCGGCTCGCGATCGAGACGAAGATCGGTGACCAGTCGCACCAGCAACGGCCGCGAGGTCAGGAGCTGGATTTCGCTTTGCAGCGTTTCCGCATCGGGCATCGTCGGCTGGTTCTCGGTATCGAAGCTCGAAATTTCACCGGTACGCGGCGACAGAAGGACGCGGGTTTCGACCGTATAGGTCGGCGTAACAGTGGCGAGCCAGAGAATGGCGAGCGCCATGAAGCTACCGAAGGAAATGCCGACGAGTTCCTTGCGCGCCCATATGCCGCGCAGCAGCTCCCATGGCGAGACTTCGCTCGCGCCCGACGAATCCGGCGACGAACGGCGTCGATCGCCGAAGCTGACGACTGGCACGCTTGGGGTATTGCTCATGCGCTCCGCCTTGTTGGATGCCGCGGACGGCAACCATTCATGAAGAGGCAGTAGACGGCCTTTTGGTAACGGAAGGCTTAATGCCCGCAACCAGGCGAAACGAAAAGCCAAGACATTCAGCCGTTTCACCGTGCTCCGGCGTGCTGAAAAGGCCCGATCCTTCCAAAAAATTAACCACTCGCGCCTAGGGTTAGCGGGAAGCGGACATTTTTAGGGAATTAGAGCCATGGCTCGCCGCGGCGCTCATCTGCTGATGCTCTGGATCGGACTTGCCGCGCTCGCCGGCTGCGCCGGACCGGGCGTCGTGGCCGAACGGTCCGTCAGCGAGGCTGACGAGCCCTATCTCCTCGATAGCGGCGACAAATTGCGCGTGACGGTCTTCGGGCAGACAGATCTCAGCGGCGATTTCTCGGTCGATGGCGGCGGCAACATCGCGATTCCGCTCATTCCGCCGGTACAGGCCCGCGGCCTCACCACCTCAGAATTGCAGGCCGCCGTTGCTGCCTCTCTCGGCAAGACGCTGCTCCGCAATCCGAATGTCAGTGTGCAGGTCATGGAGTTCCGGCCCTTCTTCATTCTCGGCGAGGTCCAGAAGGCGGGTCAGTATCCTTATGTCAGCGGCATGACGGTGCAGAGCGCCGTCGCCATCGCCGGCGGGTTTTCCTATCGCGCCAATCAGGACGTTGTGCATATCACACGCAAGCGCGGCGACAGGCTCGTCGAGATGAACGTCGAAACCAGCGCCCCGGTACGCCCCGGCGACACGATCCTGGTCGGGGAGCGGTATTTCTGATGGCCGACGGCTCCACCCCAGAAATAACCGTGGCGGAAGCCAAGAGCCTTCGCGTGCTGCATATCCTGCGAGCACCGCTCGGAGGACTCTTTCGGCATGTCTGCGACCTTGCGGCGGGGCAGCGGCGGGCGGGGCTCAAGGTCGGGGTCGTCATCGGCGACGAACCGCACGATCCGATTTCGATCGCAAGGCTGCGCGAACTGGCCGCCGATTGCGAGCTCGGCGTCCATATCATGCCGATGAACCGTACACCGGGGCTTGGCGACGCCGCGAACCTCATCCGCATGGTCGCCCGCGCAAGGCTCCTGGCGGTCGACGTCATTCACGGCCATGGCGCAAAGGGCGGCGCATACGCACGGCTTCTGCCCCGCTTCGCGGGCGCCATCAGGCTCTACACGCCGCATGGCGGCACGCTTCATTTCGATAACCGCAG
This sequence comes from Parvibaculum sp., assembly GCF_035511255.1. Taxonomy (GTDB): domain Bacteria; phylum Pseudomonadota; class Alphaproteobacteria; order Parvibaculales; family Parvibaculaceae; genus Parvibaculum. Next base: position 6,421 of record NZ_DATKFR010000453.1, on the reverse strand, counting down.
CGTCAAGGGCCAGCTCTTCTTCGCCGCCGAACGCTTCATGCGCCGACGCACGGACGGCTTCATCTTCGAGTCGGAATTCGGCCTGCGGACATTCATCGAGAAAGTCGGAAAGCCCACGGCACCGTCGGTCGTCGTCCACAACGGCGTGACCGAAGCCGATTGCGCGACCGTCCTGCCCGAAGTCGGCGTGGCGAATTTCGTTTTCGTCGGCGAACTCCGCGAGTTGAAGGGCGTTGGGACGCTGATCGAGGCAATGCGCCGGCTTGGAAAGCCCGCGCACCTGCGTATCGTCGGTTCAGGCGCCGAGCGCGCGACCTTCGAGGCGATGGCACGCCTTGTTCCGTCCCATATCCGCATCAAATTCATGGGTGCCATGCCGGCGCGCGATGCCTTCGCACTCGGTCGCGCCGTTGTGCTGCCGTCACATCATGAGTCTCTTCCCTACGTCGCCCTCGAAGCGGCTGCGGCCGGCCTGCCGCTCATAGCCACACGCGTCGGCGGCCTGCCGGAAGTCTTCGGACCGGATGCCGCGGAACTTGTCGCGCCGGCCGATCCCGACGCTCTGGCCGCAGCCCTTTCTCATGCAATCGAACAACCGCAGGCCATCGCGTCGCTGGCGGGGCGGTTGCGCACCCGCGTACAGACCGAGTTTTCGGCTTCGCGGATGGTGAAAGACATCTCGGAATTCTATCGCGCAGTTCTTGAGCAACATGTGATAGCTCATCCGCAAGATGGCGCCGGGGCATCCATCGCCCGTCTTCCCGAAAGCATTCCCTCATGAACGCCGAGGGCAATGGAATGCAGCCGGGCGGACTTCACGCCGCACCAACCGACATGGCGGCAAATGGCGGTGAATATCGCCGGGGCGACGATGGAAGGCGGGAAGGGCAGATCCACGACGCAGCCGGTCTTGGCGAAGAACGTCGCTCGCCTATCGTGCCCATGGTCTCGCCTTCGGTCATTGCGGGCAGCATACGCATTTCCGATGCGTTTCTCGTCGGTATCACGGGTATCGTGCTTTTCCACGGTCATCTCGGAAACGACGTTTCGCTGCTGAGGTTCGTCTATTACCCCACCATCATGTGCGGAGCAGGCCTTGTCGCCGTCTATTTCCAGATCGGCGGGCTCTACAGCATTCCTATTCTCCAGCGGCCCGCGCTTCAGGCAAGCCGTGTAATCGCCGCCTGGAGCGCCGTCGCTGTCACGTTGATTGTGCTTGGATTTCTCCTCAAAATGGGCGATCAGATTTCACGCATCTGGTTCGTCGGCTGGTACGCTGCCGCCTTGATCTCGCTTCTCGTGATGCGTACCGCCGCGACGGGCCTCATCCGGCACTGGATAGGAAACGGCCGGCTGGAACGTCGCGTCGTCATCGTTGGCGGTGGCGAACACGGCCGTCACCTGATCGAGGCGCTGAAGGCTTCCGCCGAGTCCGACATCAAGATTTGCGGTGTCTTCGACGACCGCCGAGACGAGCGTGTGCCGCAGGACGTTGCGGGCTATCCGATGCTTGGCACAGTGGACGAACTCGTTCGCTTCGCACGCTCAAACCGCATCGATCTTCTGGTCATGGCCCTCCCGCTCTCGGCCGAACGCCGTGTTCTCGAGATGATGCGCAAGCTCTGGGTCCTGCCGGTCGACATCCGCCTCTCGGCACTCGACGCGCCGCTGCGCATGACGTCGACGACATATTCCTATGTCGGCAACGTGCCCTTCTTCAATCTCTACGACAAACCTCTCTCCGATTGGGACTACGTAGTAAAGACGGTCGAGGACCGACTGCTAGCAGCCATTTTTCTCACCGTTCTATCGCCGCTTCTGTTCTTGATCGCAGTCGCAATCAAGCTCGACAGCAAGGGGCCGGTCTTCTTCAAGCAACGGCGTTATGGGTTCAACAACGAGCTCATCGAAGTCTACAAGTTCCGCACCTTGAAACACGATCAGTCGGATGCGAATGCCGAGCGTCTTGTCACCGCGAATGACGATCGTGTAACGAGGGTGGGGCGCTTTCTTCGCCGTTCGAGCTTCGACGAGCTTCCGCAGTTCATCACTGTCTTGAAGGGCGATATGTCGATCGTCGGACCGCGTCCGCACGCAATTCTCGCTAAGGCCGGCGACGAACTCTACGGCGATGTCGTCGACGGGTATTTTGCACGCCATCGCGTCAAGCCCGGCATCACCGGCTGGGCGCAGGTCAACGGCTGGCGCGGCGAGACCGATACCCGCGAAAAGATCCTTCGCCGCACGGAACACGATCTCTACTACATAGACAACTGGTCGCCGCTTCTCGATCTCTACATCGTCTTGCGCACGCCGCTTGCCTTGCTGCGCGGCGAGAACGCTTTCTAGGGTGCGCCATGAACGGTTTCGCGATAGATGTCTACGAACCGCGGCCTTCGACGGCGAGCATCTGGGGCAAGCGGGCCGGCGAGGTACTGCTATGCCTCGTTATCGTCGGGAGCTTTTATCAGAAGAGCAAGGCGGGAGAGAGCCAGCCAGTGCCTTATGACCTGGCTCTCGTCGGCTGCATGGGTTTCTTTTTTCTGCTTGGACTCAAGCTCCCGCGCGGCATCGTCTGGCCGGCGCTTTGTTGGGGGCTCGTACTGATAGGCTATATTCTCGGCGGCATGTCGGCCCCCTACATGGACCTCGTCCAGGATTCAATCACGGTTAGTGCCTATCTGGTTTGCGCCTTCATTTTCTTTTGCTCCTATGTCTATGAGGCGCCGGCGGCACGCCTGCCGATGCTTTTCAACGCCTGGTCTGCAGCCGCAATCATCGTCGCGACCATCGGAAGCGCCGCCTATTTCGGAGCAATCCCGGGCGCAGACGACTATCTGCTGTCAGGGCGTGCCGCCGGCACGTTCAACGACCCGAACGTCTTCGGTCCCTTTCTCATACCACCGACAATCTATCTCGCGCTCCGTCTGAGCAAGGCGAAGAGCGCGCAAGCGTTGCTGATCGTGCCTTTCGTTGTGATCCTTCTGCTCGGCATCCTGCTCAGCTTTTCGCGTGGTGCCTGGGGTAGCTTGCTCTTGTCGGGTGCGGTGTTTCTCGGACTTACTCTCGCGACATCGCGCTCGCAAAAGCAGTCCATGCGACTGATCGCATTTGCCGTCCTGATGTCCCTGCTGATCGTGGGTGTGGTCGCGGCCGCTCTTTCGACTCCAAAGGTCCAGACGCTCTTCGAGGAGCGTGCGACGCTTGTGCAGAATTACGACGTCGGCGAGGAGGGCCGTTTCGAGAGCCAGAAGCGCGCGATCGTCAAAACGCTCGAAAACCCGCTCGGTCTCGGTCCCAATCAATGGGCGAAGCTCAACATGCTCGACACGCATAACGTCTATGTGCATGTGCTGGTCGCTGGCGGATTTCTCTCCGGTCTCTCGTTTCTCGCTTTCTTGGCAGTGACCTTCCGGCGCGGTTGGCGGGCTGCATTCATGGCCGGTGAGGGGCAGGAATATCTGATCGTCGCCTACGCCTGCATTGTCGGCCACATGGTCGAAGCTTTCATCATCGACGTCGACAACTGGCGACACCTCTATCTGCTATTCGGCATGGTCTGGGGCGTCATTCTGGCACGCGACACGCAAGGCGCGATGGCGAGGCGACCTCCACGCGCTTCGCCTCGCGAAGATGCACGCGGCATGCAGACTGCGGGATTTTCAGGATGAGCACGGACATGGACGAAAAGCCCCGCAACGAGGCACAGGAAGCCGGAACGAGGTGGCGAGAAAACATTCTGCTCCTCGCGGCGGGAGCGCTTGTACTTATTCTCGTTGCTGCGTTAGCCCATCAGTTTCTGAACGAGACCGGCGGCAGCAACAGCTATGCGCTTTTGGCCGACGCCTTTCTTCACGGGCGTCTCGACGTGGACAAATGCTTCGACAGCGATTGCGCTCATTTCGACGGCAAGACCTGGGTGATATTCCCGCCGGTGCCGGCGGTGGTGGCGATGCCCTTTGTCGCGCTCTTCGGCGTCGACTTCTCGCACTTCATAGCGATCGGCCTTTTGGCGGCGGCGGGATCGCTATTGTTATGGTGGCGCATTCTCGAGGCACTCGGGGTTCGCCGCGACACCGCAATCTGGCTCCTCCTCGCGCTCGCTTTCGCGACGCCGCTCTTCTATGTGACGTTGCGTACGGACCGCGTCTGGTTCTTCGCCCAGAGCATCGACTTTTTGCTCGTCTCTCTGGCCATCCATGAGGTCGTCCGGGGCGCAAACCTGATTCGGGCAGGCATCTTCATCGGCGCCGCTTTTCTCTGTCGCCAGATGTCGCTCTTCCTGGTGCCGTTCCTTTTCGTGCTGGCGTTGCGGCCGGAGGAACGTCTGATCTCGTTCGGAAGGGAACACGTCGTCCGGGCGTTGAAGCTCGGACTTCCGGTCGCCGCGGCCGTCGGCATCTACATGTTCTACAACTGGGTCCGTTTCGGTCATGTCATGGAGACTGGCTACATCCACATCATGGTGCCGGATCTCGATCACTGGACGCTCATCAATCACCGGCTGACGACGATCGGGCTCTTCTCGAAGGACTATGTTCTCTTCAACGCCTTCTATCTCTTCGTCCAGGGCTTCCACGTCCAATGGGGCGGGCCGGACATGCTGAACATGATATCCTTCGATCCGATGGGGACCTCGCTGCTGGCGGCGAGCCCCTTCGTATTGCTGGCCTTCTTCACACCGCTGACGCGACCGATCGTGGTTGGCGGGCTATGCGCGCTCGCCATTGTCGCCATAACGCTCTTTTATCATGGCAACGGCTTCTCCCAGTACAATGCGCAACGGTTTGTGCTCGACTGGATGCCGGTGCTGATCTTCGCGCTGGCTTATGCAGTGCGGGAGAACCTGCGACCGGCCTTCGCCGTGCTCGCGACCTACGGAATTGCGCTCAATGTGGCGACCGTTGCGGTGCTCGCGCTGCTGCCACCTGCCAGCTCCTGAGCCGGTGGGCGATTCGCCGCAATCTATGCTGGAGTGATCATCTGGAGGCCACGCCCGGAATCGAACCGGGGTAAACGGATTTGCAGTCCGGCGCGTAACCACTCCGCCACGTGGCCATCCTAGACAAGGCGGGGGTATAGCAACTCCCCGCCACACAGACAATGCACATTCCGCAATGGGCCAGCCTGCAAGGGCATCCTGGAGCCGGCGGCCTGAATGCCGGGTTAAGCTGTGTCGCAGATGAATTGAGTTTGCCGCCGGGTGGCTTTATAAACGCGACCAGACGGTTCCGGCCGGTGGCATTCGAGCCCCGGCGGCTTCCACCACCGGTCTCACATCGCCCCAGGACGTCCCCAATGACCGACTTTCACGCCGCCCGGATCAACATGGTCGAGAACCAGGTGCGCTGTAACGCGGTCACCGACACGCGCTTGATCGACGCCATGAGCCAGGTCCCGCGCGAGCTTTTCGTGCCGCAAGCGCGTCGGGGCATCGCCTATATGGACGAGGACGTGCGTCTCGACGAAGGGACCGCTCCCGGCCGCTATCTGATGCAGCCGCGCGCCTTCGCAAAACTCGCACAGCTCGCCGAAGTGCGGGAAGGCGACCATGTCCTGGATGTCGGCGCAGGTACGGGGTATTCCTCCGCAATTCTGGCCCGGCTCGCGAAGTCGGTAATCGCACTGGAAGAAGACCAGGTGCTGGCGGAGGCTGCCGCTGCGACGCTTGTCCGGCTTGGCGCCTCCAATGTGACGGTCGTGACGGGCGCCTTGCGCGATGGCCATGCGCCGGCCGCACCCTACGACGTCATCTTCCTCAGCGGCGCGACGCCAGCGCCCCCGTCGACCCTTTTCGACCAGCTCAAGGAAGGCGGGCGTCTTGTCGCCGTCACGGGCACCGGGCCGGCGGGCCATGCCCGGATATTCATCCGTGCCCATGGGGCGGTTAGTAATCGAATAGCCTTCGACGCCAGGGTGCATGCGCTGCCCGGCTTCGACATGGCGGAGAGCTTCGTTTTTTGATGGCGATGTGTGTGTTCCACGCCACGATCCGCGGCGATTCGTGTGCAATGGCGACAATTTGCCAGTAAACGACGTATCGCCCGGCTGGGGCTTGGCCACGGCCACTCATATATGTACCTTGCCGGGACCAGCCGGTAACCAGTCGCGGAAGCGTTGAGGGGCGAGACCGCGTTTTGCGGAGAAACGAAACGATGAAACGACCCTTTGGGACGTCCGTGAAGCTTATTGCCCTCAGCACGGTCAGCGCCGCCGCGTTGACAATGCTCGCGCCGGCCGCATCGGCCGAAAGCCTCGTGGATGCGCTGTCCGCCGCATATCAGAGCAATCCCGACCTGCAGGCACAGCGTGCCCAGCAGCGCGCCACCGACGAGCAAGTGCCGCAGGCTCTGTCCGGTTGGCGCCCGTCCGTGCAGGCGCAAGGTACCTACAGCGCCAAGTCCTATATCTCGGAAGTGGC
>NZ_DATKFR010000452.1:0-8461 GCF_035511255.1 Parvibaculum sp. | reverse complement strand
CCAGATGCCGATCTGGTCATAGGTCGGGATCAGGCCAATCGCCGTGGTGGCAATGCCCATGATCATCAGCGTCAGCACCAGCATGCGCTTGCGCCCCAGCGTGTCGCCGAAGTGGCCGAAGATGACGCCGCCCAGCGGGCGACTGCGATATGTCGCCCGGGAATCTCTATCGCTATTTCCCGGGCAAGCTCGATATCGCCGAAGAAATCGCCCGCGAAGCCTCGATCCGGACAGCGGAAGAGCTTTCCCATATCCTGACCCAGCCCGGCCGGACGGCCTGCGAAAGGCTGCACGATTTCCTGTTTCAGGATCTGCGCGAGACGTTTCACACGCTGGAAAGAGACCCCAAACTGGTCGAGATGGCGCAGATCATCACGGCCGAACGTCCCCATTTCCACAATGAGGGCCTGAAGCGTGAGCGCGAGGTGCTGCGCCGGATCATCGATTACGGCAATGCCTCGGGCGAATTTTCGGTCGCCGATCCCGAATTCATTGCCGAAATGATCCAGTCGGCGACCTTGAAGTTCAGCTATCCGCAGCTTTTCACCCGGCTGTCCCTCGACAAGCTCGAGCGCGAACTCGAGGGCGTCTATGCGCTCATCATCGGTGGCCTCAGGGCTGGTATATCGATGAGCGATCCGCACCGAAATATGGTAGATGCCTGAAATTGCTGCGGCGCACCAAATCTCTTCAAATTCGCAATAAAGTCACAAGTTCCTGATTTGAATGAGCTAATCGCTCATACAACGGCGTTATGTGTTGCGCTGCGGCAACAGCAAACATGAAGATTGAATATTTTTCGTTTCATTCATTGTTTTTCATTCAGGTGCCTCCTAGATAGGGGTTGTCGAAGGGGTTCCCTCCTCCTTCGGCCGCACCGAAGGAGAGACCGCCATGACACTCGCAGCGCTGAAGCCCCAATTCGCAAGGCCGTTCGCCGCCGAAACCGTCGCCCGTCCTGTCGCAGACATCCTGCCCTGGACGAAATCGACCGACATGGCGGAGCGCCCCCTCGCCGTCCGCGACACGCTCGGCGCCCATCTGGGCAACGCCGCGATCGCGACCTACGCACTCTTCACCCTCGCGCATGTGCTCGTGCGCTACGCGATCTGAACAAACCCATTCCGGGCGCCGTCCCCAAAAGAGGGACCAGGCCGCCCGAACCGAAACCGAAGGAGATATCCATGAACCTCACCAACAAGGCACAGCGTGCCGAAAGCCTCGCGACCCGTTTCATCGTCGTGCTGCTCGCCGCCTACACCCTGACGCTCATCGCGCAGACGGCGGGCGTCGTCCACATCGCCTGAACGAGGTCTAACCGGGCCTATCGCCCGACCTAATTTCCCGCCGGGTCCTACCCTCCCTCCCCAGGGCCCGGCACACGCAGGCCTGCCAACTCAGGTCTTTCTTGCCCCGGTGCCTCCTCGCACCGGGGCTTTTTTTGTCCACAGACACAGGAACTTCTTAACCATGACGCGGTTAGGTTTACGCATGCCTCTCCGTCGATATGGTCCGCGCCCCATGACCTTGCCCGCGACAATTGAATCCAACCCTTATCCCTTCTCGATCGACGTTCCGGTCAGCGCGCCTCGCGCGCGGGCGATCGACATCGAGCCGATGATGGTCTGGTGCGAAAGCGTCTTCGGCGCGGAATGGCGACCGCGCAACCGGCGCGACAGGGTCCGGTTCTGCTTCCGCTCGGAACAGGCGCTGGCGCAATTCGCCGAAGAGTGGCGGCCGCGGCTTTAGAGAGAGCCACGCCCTTCCCGAACGAAATTCCAGATATTCGTCGACGTCATGGCCCGCTTTAAGCGGGCCATCCATCTTTGCAGCGAAGGAAGGTGGATGACCCGGTCAAGCCGGGTCATGACGATGAAGGTGCAACCGGTAGAGAGCCGGAAGAGAGTGTCAGGCCTTCACGCCGGCGCCGCGGGCGGCTTGCGCGGTCGGGTCGAGCGGCCAGCGCGCCAGCGGGCTCACGTCGAGCCCGTCGGTCAATCCGAGCGCGAGACGTTCGGCACCCGCCCAGGCGATCATCGCGCCATTGTCGGTACAGAGCCGCGCCGGGGGGACGATGAAGTCGAAGCCCTTTTCCGCCGCCACGCTTTCGAGCCGCGCGCGCAAGGTCCGGTTCGAGGCGACGCCGCCGGCGACGACGAGACGTCGCGCGCCTTCGGGAAGTCCCGCCATCTCCATGGCATGGCGCACACGGTCGGCCAGCACATCGGCGACGGTCGCCTGAAAGGAAGCGGCAATGTCGGCGCGGAGTTGGTCGTCGAGCTCTCCTTGCGCTTCGACGAGCTGGCGCACCGCCGTCTTGAGGCCGGAAAAGGAAAAGTCGCAGCCGGGCTTGCCGTAAAGCGGGCGCGGCAGCGGGAAGCGCGCCGGATCGCCATCCGCCGCGGTGCGTTCGACCGCAGGGCCGCCCGGAAAGCCGAGACCCATCAGCTTCGCGACCTTGTCGAAGGCCTCGCCCACCGCGTCGTCGATAGTGGTGCCGAGGCGGCGGTAGCGCCCGACGCCCTCGACCACGAGAAGCTGGCTGTGGCCGCCCGAAACGAGAAGCAGCAGATAGGGAAAGGGTGTGCCATCCGTCAGCCGCGCCGTCAGCGCATGGCCCTCGAGGTGGTTGACCGCAACAAGCGGCAAGCCACGGGCAAGTGCGATGCCCTTGGCCGTCATCAGGCCGACGATGACACCGCCGACGAGACCCGGTCCGGCGGTGGCGGCGATCGCATCGAGATCGTCGAAGTCCAGATGCGCATCGGCAAGCGCACGGGCGATCAGCCCGTCCAGATGCTCGACATGGGCGCGGGCGGCGATTTCGGGCACCACGCCGCCGTAAGGCGCGTGTTCGCGGATTTGCGAAAAGACCGCGTTGGAGAGGATTTCACCCCGCAAGCCGTCCGCTCCGCCGGCATGGCGGCGCACGACGGCCGCCGCCGTTTCGTCGCAGCTCGTTTCGATCCCGAGTACCGTGAGCACGCCTTCGCGCGTCATATCGTCCGCCGCTGCGCCGTGGAAAGGGCTCTTGCGGGCCGCCGCGATCGTTTATAAGAGCGGCAAGCCCTGATTGAAGGGTGGCATAACACCCGGAAGAAGGCTCATGCAACGTCGGCTCCGCATCGGCACACGCGGCTCGAAGCTCGCGCTCATTCAGGCGAACGATGTCGCGGTGCGGATCGGCCGCGCGCTCGGCCTTCCGGCCGAAGAGGCGGCCGAAATCGTCGTCATCAAGACGACCGGCGACCGGGTGCAGGATCGCAATCTCTCGGAGCTGGGCGGCAAGGGTCTCTTCACCAAGGAAATCGAGGATGCGCTGACCGATGGCGGCATCGACCTCGCCGTCCATTCGATGAAGGACATGCCGACGGTTCTGCCCGACGGGCTCGTCATCGACTGCATTCTCGAACGCGTCGATCCGCGCGACGCCTTCCTGTCGGCGAAAGCGACCTCCATCGCGACGCTGCCGAAGGGCGCCGTGGTCGGCACCTCGTCGCTCCGGCGCGGCGCGCAGGTCAAGGCGCGCAGGCCCGACGTCACCATCGTTCCCTTTCGCGGCAATGTCGACACGCGGCTCCAGAAGCTCGCCGACGGCGTCGCCGACGCGACGCTGCTCGCCATGGCGGGCCTCACCCGTATGGGGCTTCTCGACAAGGTGACGGCGCCGCTCTCGACCGAGGAAATTCTTCCCGCAGTGGCGCAGGGCGCCGTGGGCGTCGAGCGGCGCACCCATGACGACGAGGTCGGCGAGCTGCTGCAGCGCCTGCATCATGTCGAGACGGGGCTTCGCGTCGCCGCCGAGCGCGCGGCGCTTGCCGTGCTCGACGGCTCCTGCCGCACGCCGATCGCGGCGCTCGCCATCATCGAAGGCAAGAAGCTCGCGATGCGGGCGATGATCCTGACGCCGGACGGTTCGGAAGTGATCGAAACCTCGCGCGAGGGGCTTGCCTCGGACGCGATCGCCATCGGCACCGATGCGGGCGCCGAATTGAAGAGCCGCGCGGGCCCGCATTTCTTCGACGGTTATTGAGGCCTCCCATGCGCCTTCTCGTCACGCGGCCGGACGAGGATCAGGACGGACTCGCCGAGGCGTTGCGCGCCATGGGACATCAGGCGATCGCGGCGCCGCTGCTCGCGATCCGCCCGCTCGCCGACGCCGCCATTCCCGACACGCCCTATCAGGCGTTGCTCGTCACCAGCGCGAATGGCGCGCGGGCCGTCGGCGCGCGACGGCGCGACATGGCGCGGCTCGCCGCCTTGCCCGTCCTCGCTGTGGGCGAGGCGAGCGCCGAGGCGGCGCGGGCAGCAGGCTTTGCCGATGTCGCGAGCGCCGGCGGCGATGTCGAGGCGCTGATCGAACTGGCGCTCAGGCGACTCGCGCCGGGCGGCGGGCCGCTTCTTCATGTCGCGGGCAGCGTCACGGCGGGCGACCTCAAGGGCGGGCTCGAGGCGCATGGCTTCAGCGTCGACCGGGTCGCCCTCTATGAGGCGGTTGCGGCCGACTGTCTGCCGGAAGCGGCGATCGAGGCGCTCGGGACCGGAGCGGCCGACGGCGTGCTCTTTTACTCACCCAGAACGGCCAGGAGTTTCGCAAGCCTGATCCGCGCAGCGGGCCTCGAACAAACACTCGTCACGCTGACCGCCTATTGTCTTTCAGGGGCGGTGGCGGACGCGCTGGCCGGACTGCCCTTCAAGGCGATCGAGACGGCCACGGAACCCACTCAGGCCGCCCTGCTCGGGCGTCTTGCCTGATTCGTCACCGGTACCCGCGTCATTCGGGCGCGCGCGGATTGCGCAAAAGGCCGAAATCCGCCCATCCTGCCTTTCCGGTGCCATGATCCCCTCTATAGTGAGGGTCCGATTTTTGAAGAGGCCTTCTTTTCCCATGAGCGACGCGAGCGGCGACAAGGATATCTCTCCCGAGGCAGAAGTGCTGGGGCCCGAGAAGGATGCGCGTGCGGCGCCCTCGCGCAAGGAGCCGCCCGTGATCGAGGGCGAGGCGGAGGTTCTGGCCAGCAGCACCGGTGGCGGCGGTTCGGATGATGGCGGATTTGGAGACGATGCCCGGTCGACAGCGTCCTCGGCGGACGCGCCGGCGCCGGGGAAGGCCGCGTCGCGCGCGAGCGGGCTCGGCGCGATCGCCATCGCGGTCGTGCTCTCCGTCGTTGCGGCCGGCGTCATCGCCTATGTCGCGGTCGGGCGGCTCGGCAGCACGACCGACATGTCGGTTGCCGACCTCGGTGCGCGCATTGAGGCGCTCGAACAGAAAAACGACGATAGCGATCAGACGCTGACGGAAACGACGAAACGCCTCGACGGGCGGCTCGCCGCCGCCGAAGCGACGCTTGCTGCGCAAGCGCCGGAGAGCGTCGGGGCCGTCAATGCGCGGCTCGACAAGCTCACAGCCGAGACGGAGGCGCTGAAGCAGTCGCTTGCCGACACGCAAGCCGCGGCACAGGCCGGCCAGAAGAAGCTCGACGAGATCGCGACGGCGATGCCGCCCGCCGGCCTCGCCGATCAGGTGGCGAAGATCGAGGCGATGCTGCGTCTCCTCAACGGCGCGCTCGACCAGTTGACGCCGAAGATCGCCGCCATGGATGCGCGGCTCGCGGCGCTGGAGGCCAAGAAGGAAGATCCGGATGCCGCCGCGCGCGCGGCACTCGGCCTCGCGCTTGCCAATCTCGCCCGCGCGGCGGAAGGCGCGGGCCCCTTCAGAAGCGAGCTCGACGCCGTCGCGACCTTCCTGCCGAACGAGCCGGAACTGACGCGGCTCGCACCGGTCGCCGATAAGGGCGCGACGACGCGGGCGCGCCTCAAGGAGGAATTCACGCCGCTTGTGCAGGCGATCTTCGACGCAGAGCGCAGCGCCGAGGATGACGGGCTCTGGACGCGGTTCGTTTCCAACATCCGCTCCGTCGTCACCGTGCGGCGAACGGGCGAGATTTCGGGCCAGACGACCGAGGCCGTCGTCGCCCGCATGGAAGAGCGCCTGAAGGTCGACGATCTCGCCGGCGCGGTCGAGGAAGGCGCCAGGCTCAAGGGCAAGGCGGAAGAGGCCGCGAAACCCTGGCTCAATCGGGCGCGCGCCCGTCTCGACACGGACGATCTCGTCCGCGACCTTTCGGCGCGTGTCGCATCGCGGCTCGCCAAGGCGGCCGACGGCACGGCGGCGGGCGGGATCGGCGACTGATGCTGCGTGCCCTCTACACATTCCTCATCGTTGCGGCGCTCTCGGCGCTGGCGATCTGGCTCGCGGACAATCCCGGCGATCTGGTGCTGCATTGGCGCGGCTATGAGGTGCGGACGAGCTTCGTCGTCGGTCTCGGGCTGATGGTCGTCGTCGCTTTCCTGGTGCTGTTCGCCTATCGCATCGCACTCGGCGCGCTCCGGACGCCGGCGGGTTTTTCTTCCTTTCTCGATCAGCGCCGTCGCCGTCGCGGGTTTCTTGCGCTGACGCGCGGCATGGTCGCGGTCGCTGCGGGCGACGCGAACGAGGCGCGGCGCTTCGCGGGTCAGGCGAGGCGCTTTCTCGACGAGACGCCGCTGACGCTGCTTCTGGCCGCGCAGGCTGCCCAGCTCGAAGGCAAGGAAGACGCGGCGCGCGGCTATTTCGAGGCGATGCTGGCCGCGCCCGAAACCGAGTTCCTCGGGCTTCGCGGCCTCTTCGTGCAGGCGCGCCGCGCCGATGACAGGACGCGCGCGCTCGAGATCGCGCGCCGGGCCTTCGCGCTCCGGCCGAAGACGCCCTGGGCCGCGCAGGCCGTCTTCGAGATCGAGACATCGGAGGAGGACTGGGCGGCGGCGCTCGCGACGCTCGACCGGATGCTGGCGGCGAAGCTCGTCACGCGGGACGTCGCGCGCCATCGCCGGGCCGTGCTGCTGACGGCACAGGCGCAGACGGCGGAAGAAGCGGCGCGCCTTCAGACCGGCGAGGCGAAGAAAGGTCCACGCGAAAAAGCCCTGTCGCTGGCGCTCGACGCGGCGTCGCTCGAACCCGATTTCGTCCCCGCCGTGGCGCTGGCCGCGAAACTCTGCGGCGAGACGGGCCGTGTGCGGCGCGGCGCGAAACTCGTCGAGGACATATGGGCTCGCCATCCGCATCCCGATCTTGCCGACGCCTACATGAACCTGATCGAGGGCGAGAGCGCCTATGATCGCTTCAAACGCGTGCGCCTTCTCGCCGGGCACAACCGCGATCACATCGAAAGCCGCGTGGCGCTGGCGCGCGCGGCCGTCGCGGCGCGCGACTGGCTCGCGGCGCGCGGCGCGCTCGAGCCCTTTGTCGGCGCCCAAGCGGCTGCCAGCAATGCGGATGGGCGTCCGTCGCAACGTATTTGCGAACTGATAGCGGCGATCGAGGAAGGCGAGCATGGCGATCGCGGCAGCGCGCGCGAATGGCTTGCCCGCGCCCTTCATGCGCCGGAAGACGAGGCCTGGACCGGTGAGGGGTATCGCTCGCATCGCTGGTCGCCGATCAATCCGGTGACGGGGGAATTCGACGCGCTGCAATGGCGCGCGCCGGGCCTGCGCCTGCCCTCCGTCGTCGTGCCGCCGGTCGCGCCGTCGGTCGTGCCGTCCGGGCCCGCGCCTGAAGCACCTCCGCTGGCGGAGGAAGAGCCCGCGCCGGCCGCCGCCGAGACCCATCACATCCGCCCGCAACTCGAGGAAGACGAAGCTCTTGCCTTTCCGCCACCGCTGCCGGACGATCCCGGTCCGGGTGCCGACGATTTCGACGTCGAGCCGGGTGACGGGGAGGGAACGCATAAATGGTGAAGCGCAGTCTTCAGGGCGTGGGCATTCTCATTCTGCTCGCGATCGTCGTCATCGCCGTGTCGGTGGTCCGCTTCGACAAGAGCAAGGACGAATTGCTGCCGAAATATGCCAATGCGGCCTCGCAATTCATCGCGCTGCCCGACGGGGCGGTGGCGCATGTGCGCGATCAGGGCAACAAGGCAGGGCCGGTGCTGGTGCTCATCCACGGTTCCAACGCCTCGCTCCATACGTGGGAACCCTGGGTCCAGATTCTCGGCGCGAAGTACCGCGTGGTGACCATGGACATGCCGGGTCACGGGCTCACTGGCGCCGTGCCGAACGACGATTACAGCCGCACGGGCATGGTCGCCTTCGTCCATGAAGTGATGCAGAAGCTCGGCCTGACGCGTTACGCGATCGGCGGCAATTCGATGGGCGGCGGCGTCGCGGCGCAATATGCGGAAACCTGGCCCGACGAGGTTTCGGCGCTGATCCTCGTCGATGCGTCGGGTATTCCGCGAAAGCCGCAGCCGGGCGCCAAGGTGCCGCTCGCCTTCCGCCTCGCGCAGACGCCGGTTCTCAACAAGCTTCTTCTCTATGTGACGCCGCGTTCGATCATCGCCGAGGGGTTGCACAAGGTCTTTGTCGACCAGTCCAAGGTCACCGACGACATGGTGGCGCGCTATTACGACCTGACGCTTTACGA
>NZ_DATKFR010000451.1:0-4091 GCF_035511255.1 Parvibaculum sp. | reverse complement strand
TCCGGCACGCCCGTCGTTGTGGGCAAACTGAGCGGCAAGCCACGCAGCGAACGGGCGGCGAGATAGGCGAAGGCTTCCGCCTCGACATCGTCGCCACGCCAGCCGAGATCCTCAGCGGGCAGAACGCCACCCTGAAGACGCTCACTCAGCATCCGCATCAATACCGGATTGTGCCGTCCGCCACCGCAGACGATGAAGCGCGACGGCATCCCGGGAATATGCGCCACGCCGCGCGCGATCGCCTCGACGGTGAAGGCGGTGAGCGTCGCCGCGCCATCCTCCGGCGACAGATGCCCGACGGCTTCCGCCGCGCGGGCGAATGAGAAACGGTCGAGCGATTTCGGCGGCGGTGCCTCGAAGAACTCATGCTGCATCAGCTGCGACAGCACATCGACATCGACCTCGCCGATTTCCGCGAGCGCCCCGTCCTTGTCGACAGGTTCGCCCGTGTGCCGATGCGCCCAGTCGTCGATCAGCGCATTGCCGGGGCCCGTGTCGAAAGCGATGAGACGCCCGTCGAGCCCGACATAGGTGACATTGCCGACCCCGCCGATATTGACGATGGCGACCGGCTCGTTGATGCCGGCGCTCCGCACCAGCGCCTGATGGTAAAGCGGCACCAGCGGCGCGCCATGACCGCCGGCCGCCACGTCGGCAGAGCGGAAGTCGTTGACGACGTCGATACCGGTCAGCGAGGCCAGCACGTCGCCCATGCCGATCTGGACCGTGCGCCGGGCCTCCGGCTGGTGCAGCACCGTCTGCCCGTGAAAGCCGATGAGATCGATATCCGCCGGCTTGAAGCCGGACATGTCGAGAAGTTTCCGGACCGCCTGGGCATGGGCAAGCGTCAGCAGCCTCTCGGCCTCCGCCACCGCTTCGGGCATCGGCTCGCCCGCCGTCCAGGATTTCGAAGCTTCAAGCGCCGCCCGCAACACGGCCCGCTCTTCCGCCGTATAGGGAACCCCGAGGCTCGGGCCGGGGCGCACAATATGCTCGCCATCCGTCTCCAGAATGGCGGCGTCGATACCGTCGAGCGAGGTGCCGCTCATGAGGCCTATGGCTCGGATCATGCGGAATCGTCCGTTTTTCCCGTCTGGAAAGCGTGATACACCACCGGCTCCTTTATGCCTATGGCAAGCCTTCAACCGAGCCGATCATGAGCAATTTCAAGTCCGACTTCCTGCGCGAAATCGAAGCCCGTGGCTTCATCCACCAGATCTCCGATCCGGAGGCCATGGACGCCTATGCCGCGAAGGAAACCGTGACGGCCTATATCGGCTTCGACTGCACGGGGCCGAGCCTCCATGTCGGCCATCTCATGGGCATCATGATGCTGCGCCGGCTCCAGCAGGCCGGCCACAAGCCGATCGTGCTGATGGGCGGCGGAACGACCAAGGTCGGCGATCCTTCCGGTAAGGACGAGTCGCGCCAGCTCCTGACGGACGAACAGATCGCCTCCAACATGGCTTCGATCAAGACGGCCTTCTCGCGCTTCCTGACCTTCGGCGACGGACCGAAGGACGCGATCATGGTCAACAACGCCGAATGGCTCGACAAGCTCGAATACATCGCCTTCCTGCGCGATTACGGCCGTCACTTCTCGGTCAACCGGATGCTCAGCTTCGACAGCGTGAAGCTGCGCCTCGAGCGCGAGCAGCCGCTCTCCTTCCTTGAATTCAACTACATGATTCTGCAGGCCTACGACTTCGTGGAGCTCGGCAAGCGTTACGGCTGCCGCCTGCAGATGGGCGGCTCCGACCAGTGGGGCAATATCGTCAACGGGCTCGAACTCGGCCGCCGCGCGGCGGGGCTCGACCTCTTCGCGCTCACCTGCCCGCTCATCACGACCTCATCGGGCGCCAAGATGGGCAAGACCGCCGCCGGCGCCGTCTGGCTCAACGCCGACATGCGTTCGCCCTTCGACTACTGGCAGTTCTGGCGCAACACGGAAGATGCCGATGTCGGGCGCTTCCTGAAACTCTTCACCGAATTGCCGCTCGATGAAATCGCGCGTCTCGAAAAGCTCGAAGGCGCGGAGCTGAACGAGGCCAAGAAAATCCTTGCGACCGAAGCGACCGCCATGCTGCATGGCCGCGAGGAAGCGGAGAAGGCTGCGGGTGCGGCTCGGGCCTCATTCGAGCAGGGCAGCATCAGCGCCGATCTGCCGACGGTGGAGATCGCGGCCTTCGAGCTCGAAGGCGGCATGGGTATTCTCAACGCGCTGGTGACGGCGAACTTCGTCGCCTCCACCAGCGAGGCCCGCCGCCAGATCAAGGGTGGTGCGATCCGGCTCAACGATGAAGCCGTATCCGACGAGCGACTGACCTTGACGCCCGCGCATCTGATCGACGGGGTCATCAAACTCTCGATGGGCAAAAAGCGGCACGTGCTGCTGAAGCCCAGAGGCTGAAGCCGGCAAGAAAAAGCCCTCTCCACTGGGAGGAGAGGGCTCATGGCGCCCCACGGGGGCTTGGGGCGCCTGGGTTTACGCCCGCGGGTTCTCCCGCTGTTGCTTGTTTTATTCCGCCGCCGTGCCGCTCAGCGCATAGATCGCAGCCGAACCGCCAGCCCCGTTCAACGCCTGCAGATAGCGAATGCCTTCCTCGGCAATATCGTCGCCAATCATCCGCTCTCCCTCGCCGTGGAGTTCCGCCATGTCGACATAGGCGGCATACATCGGTGCGGTACGCTTGGTGACGATGCCGGCCTTCAGCAGAGTCTTGATCAATACCCGGAAGATATTGGTCGATTCCTGCATCGTCGCCCGCATCTGCTTGTCGGCAAGCGCCTCGGCCAGGGCACCCTGCACCCAGCGCCAGTCGAGCCCGATGCGTTCGTAGATTTCCTTCTTCTGCTCCGGGCCCGTGGAGTTCCGCAAGAGCTTCATGAAACATTCAAGCGCCCAGTCCTCGATCAGGTCGCGCTCCTCGGCCGGCAGATTCGGCACCGTGCGGTCCGCCCATATCTTGCCGAACTTGTGGTGGAACGCCTCGTCCGTCATCACGAGCTGCATCAGCCGACGCAGAAGCGGATCATGGGTCTTGGCGTAGAAGGACGCGAAGGCCCCCATCGCAAGCCCCTCGACGACCATCTGCATGCCGACGAGTTTCTTCCAGACGAGCGGCGTCGCCACGATCTCGGTCAGGATTTCCTGCAGCACCACACCGCAAGCCGTCGGCTTGCCCCATCGCGCCTGAATGTATTTCGCGAAACCGGTGACATGACGCGCTTCCTCGCGCGTCTGGTTCGCCGCATATTCCTGCGCGCCCGGGTCCTTCAGGATATGGCAGAGGCTTGCGGACAGAGCGAGAGCCCCTGCTTCGCCATGCAGGATCGACGACATGTTCCAGCGCACCGCTTCATTGACCAGATAGATTTTCTGATCCGTGTTGAGCTTGTCGGAAACGGCCGTCTGCAATTCCATGTTGAAGTCGGTCGGAACCAGAAGGTCCCGCTCGAGATCCCATGGCGAGTTAAAGTCGATATATTTGGGATCGAGCGGATCCCAGAAATGATCGTGCGTCGCCGAGATGATCTTGTCGAAAGCCGTCGATCGCGCGCCGTAACGATCGACATCCATCATCGCCGGGAAGTCGTCGGGCGCTATGGCCTCATAGGCGGAATCTGTCGTCATGCGTTCGTTCGTGGACATCGTCTCCTCCTCCGCTGTCCAGAATAGCAATGACGCAAGTCTATATGCGGACCGCATCTCCGCAAATCAAATCGACACTCCGCATTACGGTTTGGGGGCGGGACTCGCTGGCGAAGCGGGAGCTGCGGCGGGTGGCGGCGTGCCTTTCGTCCCCTCACCGACAGGCTTGTCAGCAGCAGGCTGCTCCGGCGGCAACGTGCTGGAGAATTCGAACAAACGCCGCAGGAAGCCTGGCGCGATAGCCGAGAGCGGGTTCACGATCACACTCGGATTGTCGATGTTGCCCTTCACGGCGTAGGTGAAGCCGAAAATTCCCTCGCCCTCGCGCCCGACGATCAACGGCCCGAGCAGCGGCACCTTGCCCAGAACGGAATTCACGGTATAGGCGGGAACCAGCGTTCCCTCCATCTGCGCCACGTCCGCCGAGCGATCGATCTGC
>NZ_DATKFR010000450.1:0-3587 GCF_035511255.1 Parvibaculum sp. | reverse complement strand
TTCGGCTAAGCCTCGTCCTCAGCTTCCCTCGTGCTTGGCGACCCAGTCGTCGGCGATCTTCTTCGCCTCGTCCTTCTCGCCTGTCCGCATGCGGCCGGAATACTTGTCCATTGCCGCGTTCACCGTCTTTGCGTCGGCCGGATCGACGAAACGGTTCGCGAGATCGAGCCAGGACCACCCTTTGATGCGATCCTGGTTGACGCCCTCGCCGTCGAAATGAATGCGCGCGAGTTCGAGGCAAGCCGGCACGTAGCGCTTCTCCGAGGCAAGCAGCAGCCAGCGCAGGCTTTCTGAGCGCTGCATCGGTACGCCGAGGCCTCGGCGATACATGTCGGCCAGATAATACTGCGCCTCCGGCCAGGCTTCGAGCGCGCCCTTCTCGAACATCTCGAAGGCCTTCTCGTTGTTCTTCTTGACGCCGAGCGCCTTGTTCCCGTCGCGGTAGACGAGGCCCACCTTCACCGCGGCCTGCGCATTGCCGCCCTGAGCAGCCTGCTGAAAATAATGGAAGGCCGTGCCCGCCGATTGCGGCACGCCGCGGCCCTGCTCATAGAGCTGTCCGACGAGATAGGCCGCCATCGCGTGGCCGCCCTTCGCGGCCTGCGCCCAGGCATCGACCGCCGAATTGATATCGCCCGCGCGAAACGCCGCGACGCCCGCGTTGAACATCGCATTCGCCGCCGGCGTCGGCTCGGCGAGCACCGTGCCTGTCAGGCTGAGCGTCAGCCCCAGCGAGGCGACGAGGGCGGCAAATCGTTGACGTCGGGACATTCTGGCAACTCCGGCTTCAGGAAGCGCCATTCTGGCAGAAAGCGCGGACTTGCAAAGCCTTTCGACACCTCGGCTGCACCATTGACCCTGTGGAAGCCAGAGGCCAACATCGCTGCCAATCCGGTCATCCATCCATAACAATCAATCCGGGAGGAAACGTCCAATGAAGGCTGCCGTTCTGCGCGAAACCAAGAAGCCCCTCGTCATAGAGGATGTCCAGATCAACAAGCCTGGCCCGCACGAGGTGCTGATCCGCACCGCCGCCGCCGGTGTCTGCCATTCCGACCTGCATTTCCTCGAAGGCTCCTATCCCTACCCGCTGCCCGCCGTGCTCGGCCATGAGTCCGCCGGCATCGTCGAGCAGGTCGGCTCCGAAGTCCGCACCGTAAAGCCCGGCGATCATGTCATCACCTGCCTCTCGGCTTTCTGCGGCCATTGCGAGCATTGCCTGACCGGGCACATGTCGCTCTGCGTCAGCCCCGACACGAAGCGCGAGGCCGGCGAGGAGTCGCGTCTCTCGAAGGATGCCGGGCCGATGAACCAGTTCCTCAATCTCTCGTCCTTCGCCGAATACATGCTCATTCACGAACATGCCTGCGTCGCGATCCGTAAGGACATGCCGCTCGACGTGGCCGCGCTCATCGGTTGCGCGGTTACGACCGGCGTCGGCGCCGTCATCCACACGTCGAATGTGCGACCGGGCGAAACAGTCGCCGTGATCGGCTGCGGTGGCGTCGGCCTCTCCGCGATCAACGGCGCGGCCATCGCCGGCGCGGGACGTATCATCGCGATCGACATGGTGGGCTCGAAGCTCAATCTCGCGAAGGAATTCGGTGCAACCGATGTCGTCAATCCAAAGGACGGCGATCCGGTGAAGCAGGTGCAGGACCTGACCGGCGGCGGCGTTCATCACTCCTTCGAGGCGATCGGCCTCAAGCAGACGGCGGAACAGTCGTTCAAGATGCTGCGTCGCGGCGGCACGGCGAACATCATCGGCATGATCCCCGTCGGCGTGAACATCGAACTGCACGGCGCGGAATTCCTCGGCGAGAAGAAAATCCAGGGCTCCGTGATGGGCTCCAACCGCTTCCCGATCGACATGCCGCGCTTCGTCGACTTCTACATGGCGGGCAAGCTAAAACTCGACCAGATGATATCGCGCCGCATCAAGCTCGATCAGGTCAACGAGGCGTTCGACGAGCTGAAAACCGGCGAACTCGCGCGCTCGGTCATCGTCTTCGACGCCTGATTGCCAATCATTCGCAACCGAGAAAGGCGGCTCTCCATGGCCGCCTTTTTCTTTTTCGACATCGCCAGCCGCGCGACACCTTGACGCGGGCCGGATCGATACCACCTGTTTGAAGTGTTCAATGCGAACCACAGGGAGGGATCAAACCCCATGCCTACCGTTGCAATGCTCGACGATCTGCCGAAAGGCGCATGGATCGCCGTCATGGTTCTCGGCTTCGTCCTGTTCTGGCCGGTCGGACTTGGCGTTCTCTTCTATCTGATCTGGAGCGGAAAAATGCACGCATGGAGACAGGAGCGCCGGGAGATGCGCTGCGGACGTTCGCAGTTCCGGCATTATCGCACGAGCGGCAACAGCGCCTTCGACGACTATCGCGACCAAACGCTGAAGCGCCTCGAAGAAGAGCAGCGCGCTTTCAGCGACTTCGTGGAGCGTCTGCGCCGCGCGAAGGACCAGCAGGAATTCGACCAGTTCATGGCCGAGCGGCGCGGTGCGCAGGACAACACCGCCGGCGCCTGACGATCCCGTGAAATCGAAGAGAAAGAGGTAGCCCCCAAGGCTGCCTCTTTGCTTATTCCGTCATCCCGGACCTGGTCCGGGATCCATCTTCCTTCTTCGCTCGACCAAAGCTGGATGCCGGACTCCCGGCCTTCGCCAGGACAGGCGGGCCGGCATGACGATGTGGTGATGCCACGCGGGCGTCTCAACCGGCGCCCTCAAGCATTTTCAGCGCCGCCGTCAGCCTTGTTCTCGCCGCCTCGGCTTCCATTTTGCGCTCGCGCTGCTCCTCGACGATTTCCTCGGGCGCCGAGGACAGGAACTTCTCGTTGCCGAGCTTCGCGTCAATCTTGCCGATCTCGCCTTCGAGCTTGCCGAGCTCCTTCGTCAGCCGCGCGGTCTCCGTCTTGAAGTCGACGACGTCGGCGACAGGCAGCAACACGGTAGCCTCGTCGAGCACGATCTGCAGCGCGCCCGCCGGCGTCGCGTCGGTCGCGTCGGCCGAAGAAAGCCGCGCCAGCCGAAGGATCAGGTCCTTGTGGCGTGCAAGGCGTTCAAGACTCTCTGGCGACGCCCCCTTGATGAACATCGGAATCTTCGCACCTGCCGGCACATTCATCTCGGCACGGACGGACCGGATGTCGGAGATGAGGCGCGTCACCCAGTTCATTTCGGCATCAGCCGCCGCATCGCCGAGCGACGAGAGGTTGGGCCATGCCGCCGTGACGAGGAGACCCTTGCGCGCCGGGCCAGCCGTCGTCGCCCAGAGTTCTTCCGTCATGAAGGGCATGAAAGGATGCAGGATCAGAAGGATCTGGTCGAGCACCCAGGCCGCCGTCGCGCGCGTCTCGGCCTTGGCGGCCTCATCCGAACCGAGCAGCAGCGGCTTGATGAATTCGAGATACCAGTCGCAGAAGACGTTCCAGACGAAACGATAATTCGCGCCGGCCGCCTCGTTGTAGCGATAGGCCTCGATCTCTTCCGTCACCTTCGCGGCCGTGCGCGCGACTTCGCCGACGATCCATTTGTTGACCGTCTGCGTCACCGTCGCCGGATCGAAGCCTTCGAC
>NZ_DATKFR010000449.1:0-6772 GCF_035511255.1 Parvibaculum sp. | reverse complement strand
AGTCGTCATGATCTGTCTCGTATCGCTGCCGTCATGGCCGGCCGTTGCCGCGCCGGCCGATCCGGCGGCAAGCCAGATCGAAACCTTTTACGGCGCTCTGGTCGACACCATGAAGCATGGCGAGGCGCTGGGCTTTTCCGGCCGCTTCGACAAGCTCGCGCCGGTCGTCGACGCGGCATTCGATCTGCCGCTGATGACCGCGTTGAGCGTCGGCCCCGCCTGGTCGACCGTCTCGGATACCGATCGCAAGTCGCTTGTCGCCGCCTTCCGTCGCATGACCGTCGCGAATTACGTCGCCAATTTCAGCACCTATGACGGTCAGAAATTCACGGTCGATCCAGCCGTGGAGACGCGCGGCGCCGACCGCATCGTCAGGAGCCGTCTCGAAAGCAAGGGCCAAACGCCGATCGCCTTCATCTACCGGATGCGCGAAAGCGGCGGTGCCTGGAAGGTCGTCGACATCTTCCTCGACGGATCGGTCAGTCAGATCGCCATGCGCCGTTCGGATTTCGCGGCGACGGTCCGCGCCGGCGGCGCGATGGCGCTGGTGAAGAAGCTGAATGCGCTCGCCGACAAGCTCGTCGCCGGCTGAGCGTTATCCGGCCTTGCGCGCTCTTTCGTCGAGGCCCGCTCTTCCGTCGAGGAACGTGAAGAGTGCTGGCAACACGAAAAGCACGCAGACGAGAATCCACCACAGCGAGATCAGCAGCAGCTTTCCCATGCTGGCGGTGCCGGGATGGCTCGAAAGCCATAAGCTCCCGAAACCCGCCGCCGTCGTCGCGGCGCTGAAGAGAACGGCGCGCGTCAGGGGCTTTTGCAGCAGGCGCCGCGTTCCCGCCCGCCAGGCCATCATGAAATAGATGTCGAAGGCGACGCCCATGCCGAGTAGCAGCGGCAACGCGATGACATTGGCGAAATTGAGCGGCATGCCGATGACGGCGCAGGTCGCGAGCGTGAGCATGCCTGCGAGCAGCAGCGGCAGAAGGGCAAGCGTCACGTCGCGCGCGCGACGGAGCGCAAAGCCGAGGATCGCCGCAATGGCGAGGAAGGACCAGAGGCCGGCTTCGATGAAGGCCCGGAGGATCGTCCGCCCGGATTCCTGCACCGAGATCGGCGTTCCCGTCGCCTCCGGCGCGACCGCGCGCACCGCCCTCGTGAACCGCGACAGCACCTCGTTGTCGTTCGAGTTGCCGCGCGGAGTGACCTGCAGCCGGAAGATGCCGCCGGGCGACACCCAGTCGCGACGGAAATCGGCGGGCAGTGTTTCGAGCGTCACCGGCGCCGCCTGCAATATACCGCGTATCTGCGCCAGCATGGTCTTGAGGCCGGGGATCAGGGCCTCCGTCGCCCGCGCGCGCAAGGCGGGCGTCCCATTGGCGAGCGCGTCGAGATCGCGGGCGAGCCGCAGCGCCTCTTTGCCGGCTTGTGTCATGTCCCCGGTTCCGGCCGCGTGGAGCCGCGCGGCAATGGCGGCAAGGCTTGCCGAGATGTCCGCATCGCTCGGCGTGGGCTTCTCGTCGAAGGGATTGACCGCCGTGTCGAGCAGCATGGAAGCGTCGCCGATCAGCGCGAGCTTTTCCTCCTGATCGTCGGGGACGAAGCTCTTGACCCAGAGCACATGGGAAACCTCGGGCAGCGCTTCGAGGCGCGCCGCGAGCTTTTCCGCTTGCGCCGCGTCGGGCGCGGTCGCGTCGATCGTATTGGGCGATGTCTCGGGCGTCTTGGTGAGGTCGAGCAGCGTCGACACGGATTCGACCTCGGCGCTCCTGAGATCGAGAGGATTGAAATCGAAGCCCACAAGAGGCAGGGCCGCGAGCGAGGCGAGCGCCAGAACCGCCGCCGTTCCCAGCACGCGCCGATAGTGGCTGTGAAGCCAGGTGTCCAAGGGTGCCAGCGCCGTGAAGCCGACCTCCCGCGTTTCTCCTTTCGGGCGCATGAGCGCGAGCAGCGCCGGCAACAGCGTCACGGTGAGCGCGAAGGTGACGATCATGCCGACGCCGGCAATCGCGCCGAGCTCGGCGACGCCGACATAGCTCGTCGGCAAGAAGGAGAGAAAGCCGATGGAGATCGCCGCCGCCGCCAGCGTCAGCGCGCCGCCGATGCCGGATGCGGCCTCGGCGAGCGCCGCGTCGAGCGCGAGGCCTTCATGCCGCTCCGCCCGGTAGCGGACCGAAAGCTGGATGCCGAAATCGACGCCGAGCCCGACGAAGAGCGCGATGAAGGCGACCGAAATCACGTTGAAGGCGCCGAAGGTGAGAAGGCCGAAGGCGGTCGTCGTCGCGAGGCCGACCATGATCGTGACGGCGATCGCAAAGATCAGACGAAGCGACCGCACCGCGAGCCACAGCATCGCCAGGACCGCGATGCCCATGACGCCGGTCATCAGGCCGGCGCGCTCCGCCAGTGTGCCGAACTCCTCGTCGGTGAGCGGCACCGGCCCGGTCAGCCGCACCGTCACGCCGTTTTCGGGCGTGAGGCCGAGCCCCCGGGCCGCCTTCCGCACGGCGTCGGTCGCCTGCCGGCCGGGCGTCAACTGTCCGTAGTCGAGCGTCGGCTCGATCTCGATAAAGCGGCGCAGTCGGCGCGGATCGGGAGTGCCGCCGGTCAGCATGGCCTGCCATGACAGAAATGCGGGCCGTCCCGCCAGCACCTGGTCGAAGCAGTCGGCCAGCGCCGTCATCGGCCCCTCGATCCGCGCGAGGGAAGCCTGTCCGTGTTCGATGCCGGTAAGTACGGTGCCGAGGCTCGCCATCACGCCGCGAAGACTCGGATCGCCTGCGAGCGCCGCGAGAAAAGGTTGCGCGTCGATCAGCTTCTCGGTCGCGCTCTTCACCTCCGCCGTCGGCAGCAGCAGAAGACCGTCATGTTCGAGGAAGGCGCCGGCGTCAGGCCGCCGCACGGAGGGAAAGAGCGCGGGGTCCCGGGCGAGCGCGGAAGCGAGCGAGGCGGCCGCTTCCTCGGCGCGCTCCGGCGTTGCGCCGTCGATCACCGCGAGAATGAGATTGTCGGGGCGCGGGAATTGCGCCTCGAAGCGCGCCTGCTGTTTGCGCCAGCCGACCTCGTCCGAGATGAGATCGGCCGTATTGCTGTTCATCGCGAAATGTCCGGCGGCGAACCAGCCGGCGGCGAGCCCGAGAAGAAGCGCCGAAACCGTGACGGCGATCGCATGACGCACGCAGAAGGCGACGATCCGCCGGATCGACGAGGTGAGGGCCGCCACGTCGCGCCGTTCGTTCATCGCGGGAACCATCCTGCCTTTGTCGGAGTACGTCCGCGACCATAGCGTCGATCCGCATTCGGCGACAGACGCGGCGTCAGGCCTGCCGCGCCGTCTTGAGACCCGCAAGAGCGAGCGCGATCATCGCCACAATCGCGCCGATGATGCCCGCCATGAAGATCAGGAAGTCGAGGCTGTTCCAGTCGAGGCCGGTGAGGCCAGTGCCGCGTCCGCCGGTCAGCGCCGAGATCGTCGAGGCGACGATATTGGTCCAGCCCGCGACGACGAGACCCCAGAAGATCACGCGCGCGGCATTTCTCGTCAGCGTCAGAAGGCTCGCGACCCCGGCGCCCGCCAGCATCAGCAAGCCGTTCAGCACACCCTCGAGATGCGCCATGTGCCAGGCGCGCACCTGTTCGGCCACGGCTGCCGGCGCGTCCGGCGCCAGCGACGCCATCACTGCCGTGCCATAGGGAAAGCCCACGGCGAACCCGGCGAGCAGCACCAGCGCGCCATTGGCGATCAGCAATCCCTGAAGTTTCTTGTCCATTGTCCCCCCCTTTTTATCCTCGGGCTGAGGAGCGCGGGACCGTCAGGTCCCGCGCGTCTCGAAGCCCTCGCGGGCTCACGCCTTCAGCGTGCATTTCCCGTTATTGATGACGGTGACGTCGCGCTCCTTCAGCCTTGCGCGGAACGACGCGATGTTGCCGTCCTTCCAGATGTCGACCAGCACCGTCTCGCCGGGGAAGACGGGCGATGAAAAGCGCACGTCGAAACCGGTGATGAGCGTCGGATCGTAATTGCAGATTTCCGACGAGATGATCGCGCGGCAGGTCGTGCCATAGGTGCAGAGCCCGTGCAGGATCGGCTTCGGAAAGCCCGCCGCCGTCGCGAAAGCGGGATCGGCATGCAGCGGATTACGGTCGCCCGAGAGCCGGTAGAGCAGCGCCTGGTCCGGCCGTGTATCCGCCTCGACGGTGAGGTCGGGTTTCCGGTCGGGAATCTTGTGCGGTTCCGGCGCGCCTTCGCGCGGTCCGCCGAAGCCGCCGTCGCCGCGCGCGAAGATGGTCGATTGCAGCGTGCAAAGCTTGTCGCCGCTGTCGCGGTCCTTGATGACGCTTTCTGTGACGATGATCGCGCCCTTATCGGCGCCCTTGTCCCATGCGCCGAGCACCGAACTGTCGACGCTGATCTTCGCCGCCGAGGGCAGCGGCTTGTGCAGCGTCAGCTTCTGCTCGCCATGCACGACCATCAGGAAATTGATGCCGCCCGCCGCCATCGCACCCCCGCCCGCGCCCCAGGCGATCACGGTCGCCTGCGTCGGCACGGTCTTGAGCCCGCTTTCATAGACGAAGGGCAGTTCCTTCGCGTTCAGCGGGTCGCGCCCGAAGCCGACGCCGAGGGCATAAAGCATCGTCTCGCGGTCGCCATACTGGAATTCCTGGCCGACGGATTTCGAAGCCATGAGTTTATCGTAATCGAGCGCCATGAACGGTCTCCCTGAATTGTTGTTCGCTTTCTTTGGCCTCGCCCTTCGAGACGCGAACCTTCGGTTCGCTCCTCAGGGTGAGGGGTATATTCTGTATTTATCCTCACCTGAGGAGGCGGCGCAGTCGCCGTCTCGAAGGGCGAGGCCCGCTCACCCCGGCATCTTCGGAAATTGCGGCAGCGCGGGATCCATATGCGCCCAGGGTTGCGCCGAGGAGGTGTAGACGATCACGCCCGGCTTCGCCCAGCTCGGATCGTCGAGCGATCCGGCCTTGACCGCCCAGACGGCAGGATTGGATTCGATGTCGCTGAAAAGCGGCGTGCCGCAGGTGTCGCAGAACTGCCGCGTCACGTTTTTCCCCGAGTCGCCTTTGACCGTGTAGCCCTTCGGCTTCCCCTTGGTGATAGCGAGTGCGTTGCGCGCCACCAGCACGACGGCGGCGGGTTCGCCGCCCGACACATACTGGCAGTCGCGGCAATGGCAGAGCGCGACGGCGATCGGCTCGCTCGTCACTTCGTAGCGAACGGCGCCGCAAAGGCAGCCGCCTTGATAGGGTGCGGGCATGGTCTCTCTCCCTGGGCTTTTATTCTGCCGCCAGCCTAGAGCGTTCCGGGTGAAGTGGAAACCTGTTCGCCGCGGGAGCGCGGTGCAGCCCGCCAAGGCCGACCTTGCGTCAGATCACAGAGGCGGATTGCCGTCATATCGCGGCAGGTCCCGCGCTATGGGCGCCCAGGGCTGCGCCTGCGAAACCCAGATGGTCGCGGCGGGCCTGATCCAGCTCGGATCGTCCATCGCGCCCGCGCGCAGCATGACGATATCGGGCGCGACCGACGGTTCGCCGAACACGGGTGTTCCGCATTCGGAGCAGAAACGCCGCGTCGACGGATGCCCGCTGTCGGACATCGTCGTGTGGCCCTTGGGCGCGCCACTCAGTTTGAAGGCCGCCCGCGGCACCATGACGACGACGGACGGTCCGCCGGCCGATTCATACTGGCAGCCGCGGCAATGGCAGAGATAGGCGGCCATCGGCTCGGCGCTCACCTCGTAGCGCACCGCGCCGCATCGGCATCCGCCGCTGAAAGGGATGGGCATGATTGTCTCCCGCTCTGTACCGTCACGAGCGGAAGTCTATCGCTCGCCCAGAATCTTGAACAGGCTCGTTCCGGTCATCACCATCGTCTCGCCGACCGAGAAGGTCGCCGAGACGAAGACGATCGCCCGCGTCTTGTGGTCCATCTTCGCGCGGCAGGTGACGATGTCGCCAAGCCTTGCGTCGCCGAGAAGGCTCGCCTGCAGGCTCAGCGTGACGCAGGGCCTGTCCTCCACGCCGCGCCAGGCGGCTCCGCCCATGAAGGCGTCGGCGAAGGTGAGCATCATGCCCTCATGCGCCGTGCCGTCCTCGCGCACATGACGTGCATCGACGCGGAAGGATGCGATGCGCGTGCCGTCTTCCTCGACCCGCTCGAAGAAAGGGCCGACATGCGCTTCGAAGGGATCGAAGAGTTCGACGGGGGCAAACCCCTCCGGTGCCGGCACTTCGGCGCTGGCCTTCAGGGGCACGCGGCCTCGCAGGCTCTGTCGGCTGCTCTCCGTCATGCGTCGGCGCGCTTCACGGCGTAGACGCCGGTGGCGCTCATCAGGATGCGGCCGCCGACGCGAAGCTCGCCCGAGATAAAGAGCACGCTGCGCGTCGCCCGCGTGATTTCCGCCCGGCCTTCGACGCGATCATCCTTTTCGCCGGCACTGACGAAATCGCAATTGAGCGAGAGGGGGCGTGCATCCGCGCCGGCCTCGCTTTTCTCCGCCGCCGATTTCGCGACCTCGCCCATCACGATCGAGGCCAGCGTCATCATCATGCCGCCGTGAAGCCGGTCGCCGCCATTGAGATGCTGCGCGGCGATATCGAAAAGGAAGACCTCGCCCGTCGCGTCATGTCCGCGAAAGACCGGCCCTGCAAAGCCGCCGAAACCTTTCGTCTGGACGGGCGTAAAGCCCGGCGGAACGTCACTCATGGGGGAAACTCGCTGGCGCTGGAGGAATGGCTGGGTTCCTTTATCTAAAGGGGC
>NZ_DATKFR010000448.1:0-4119 GCF_035511255.1 Parvibaculum sp. | reverse complement strand
GATAATCTCGAGCCCGCGATCCTTGCCTGGTCGGACGTCTCCTACACCTGGCGCAAACGCCAGTCGCGCCTCGCCTCCGGTGTCTGGGAGAGCGTCGAACCCGGTGCGGCCCGCATCGCCGACGCCATGAAGCAGCGCGACACGACCTCCGCACCGCTCCGTTCCGGCACACTTCGCTGACGGCGCTCCTCGCGCCCCTGCCCCGCGACAATATGTCGGCAAGGATGCTCCGCCCACGGAATCCTTCAGGATTCCCGCGCAAATCGCGCATGGTGAAATATCAATTCATTTAAAATTTTAGAAAAACCCCTGTTTCTTACTACATATGCGCCATGGTGAATTAACTCGTCGGTCATTTTTGCCGCCGATTTTGCGCCTGCGTTGTCGAGCGAAGTCAGGAATTGGGCGATGAAAGCCGTATGGTGGTGGTTGAGTGTTGTGAGCGAGGTGGCCCTCGCTCTGATGCTGGTCGGATGCGGCAGCATCGACGGTGCGAACTATCCTGAAGGCTTGGAGCTGGTTTCCGCCTTCATGCCGGTCGGTCAGCAGATGGTGCCGCCCTACGGCTTCATCGGCTTCTGTCTGCGCAACGAGCCGGACTGCGCAGGCGGCACGGATAAACCGTCCAATCCGGTGCTGACGCCCGTGCGCTGGTCGGAACTCAACGCCGTCAACGACTATGTCAACCGGCTGCCTGAAATCGAGGACGAAGACAATTACGGCCGCACCGAATTTTGGGCCTATCCGAACGGGCGCGGCGGCGATTGCGAGGACCTTGCCCTGCTGAAGCGCAAGCTGCTCATCGCCCGCGGCTGGCCCGTCGATGCCCTCCTCCTGGCCACGGCGCAGGAATGGAACGGCGAAGGCCATGCGCTGCTTGTCGTCGTGACGGACAAGGGCGACTTCGTGCTCGACAACAAGAATGCGGCGATCGTCCCGTGGCGGGATGCACCCTATACATGGAAGGAGCGCCAGTCGCGTGCCCGGCCCTATGTGTGGGTCGATCTCGACCGCGGCACTTTCAAAAGCACCGCGGCTGAGTCGCTTCCGCCTCTGGGCGCGACGGCCCCTTTCATTCTCGCCGCACACAAGGTCTCGGAAACGACTGAGAAAATCGCCTTCCTTCGTACCGAAAACCGTCCGTAGGCGTCTTTCCTCCGTTTCGGATGAACGCCGCGCGCGAAGGCATGTGCATCCATTCCCGCCGCGCTTCCCATCCCGCTTAACATCGGAGTAAGCAAACGCGGCAGACCCTCGATGCCTCACCATCGAGGTTCGCGGCGATGTACTCTCTCTGTCTGTTTCGGCGTCTGGCGGCACTGGCATTCGCCCTGGCGCTCGCCGCCTGCGCTTCGATCGTTCCGGACGTCGAAACGGCCGCTCGGACGCCCGCGCCCCCCGCATTGTCGATACCCGCCGGTCCGCGCATCGTGCCGCCCGTCGGCTATATCGACTATTGCCTGCGCCACGCCGAGGATTGCGGCGGCGGCACCGACAGGCCAGCCGCGATCGACCTGACGCCCGCGCGCTGGTTCTCGCTCCTCTCCGTCAACGACGCGGTCAACCGCCTGCCCCAGATTGCGGATATCGTCCATTACAGGCGCCGCGAATACTGGACGCTTCCCGACGCGCGGGGTGGCGACTGCGAGGATCTGGTGCTGCTGAAGCGCAAGCTCCTGGTTCAACGCGGCTGGCCCATGGACGCGCTCCTGCTCGCGACCGCGCTCGATCCTTCGGGTGAAGGACATGCCCTTCTCATCGTCGCGACCCGCAAGGGCGACCTCGTGCTTGACAGCAGGAGTGCAAAAATTCTGCCCTGGTCGGCGACACCTTATAGATGGAAGGCGCGGCAATCGCGCGAAAGGCCCTATGTCTGGGTGGCGCTCGACCGCGCGACGTCGAGCCCCGCACCGGAGCCTGCCTTGCCGCCCGTCGGCGCACCCGCGCCTTTCCTTGCCGCCGCCGAACGGGTCAGGCTACGCAACGCTGCCGTGACATCCATGATGCCTCAAGCCCCTGCACGTCAGGCGCCCCTGCGTCAGGCAGAGGTTCCTCTCGTCTTGGCCAGCGAAACCAGAACGCCGCCAGCCAGCAGTCCGAGCGTGACCGCGAGCGACAGCAGCGCCGGCACATGGTGGACGAGCTCGCCATAGAAAATCTTACCGCCGATGAAGACCAGCACGGCGGCGAGCGCGTATTTGAGGTAGGCGAAGCGATGGATCACCGCGGCCAGCGCGAAATAGAGCGCACGGAGCCCCAGGATCGCGAAGATGTTGCTCGTATAG
Organism: Parvibaculum sp.; assembly: GCF_035511255.1. Taxonomy (GTDB): domain Bacteria; phylum Pseudomonadota; class Alphaproteobacteria; order Parvibaculales; family Parvibaculaceae; genus Parvibaculum. Next base: position 1,834 of record NZ_DATKFR010000448.1, on the reverse strand, counting down.
ACGATGAAGGGATCGCGCGTGATCGCGAAGACGGCGGGTACGCTGTCGACGGCGAAAACGAGGTCGGCGCATTCGATGAGGATCAGCGCGAGCAGAAGCGGCGTCGCATGCGTGACGATCCGCCCCGTCTTCTCGTCCGCGATCTTGGCCGTGAAGTCGTGCCCGTGCAGCTTCTCCGTCAGCCGGATATGGCCTTTGAGGAATTTGACCAGCGGGTGCTGCTCGATCGGCCGGTCGTGTTCCTTGGCAAGGAACATGCGGATGCCAGTGACGATGAGGAAGGCACCGAAGATATAAAGGATCCATTCGAACTTCGCGATCAGCGCCGCGCCGAGCCCGATCATCAGCCCTCGCATCACGATGACGCCCATGATGCCCCAGAAGAGCACGCGGTGCTGATAGAGCCGCGGGATCGCGAAGGCGCCGAAGATCAGCGAGATGACGAAGACGTTGTCGAGCGAAAGGGATTTCTCGACGAAGAAGCCGGTGAAGAATTCGAGCCCCTTCTCATGTCCGAGCAGGCTCCAGATGCCGAAGCCGAAAATCATCGAAATCGCGATATATCCCGCCGAAAGCCAGAGGCTCTCGCGGACGCCGATTTCCCTGTCGCGCTTGTGAAGAATGCCGAGATCGAAGGCGAGCAACGCAGCCACGATCGTGAAGAAGGCGCCCCAGGCCCAGATGGGGGTGCCGAACAGTTCCATGTTTAACCCGGTCGCAAGGCGCCGCGGCAGCGCAAAAAGCGACGAAGGTCCGACATCGCGGCGGACGCCTCCGCCGCCAGAGGGGCCCGGACCCGCTCCAACAGGACTCTAGATTAGGGAAGCTTTCGCGAAGTTCAAGCGCCTCGGATAAGCTTGTTCCGGCCGGCTATGCGCCCTTCGGCTTTATGAATTCCGCCTGGATCGACACATGCACGTCGTTGCCGACGGCCGGCCACCAGGCATTGAGGCCCCAATCCGCGCGATTAAAATGTCCCGTCGCCGAAAAGCCGATCGTGTCGTCGCCGGTCAGCGGGTCGGGCGCCGCGCCGTTGAAGACGACGGAAAGCGTCACCGGCCGCGTCTTGCCATGCATGGTGAGGTTGCCGGACATCTCGCCTGTCTTCTTGCCCGTGCGCTTCAGCGCCGTGGTCTCGAAGGTGATGTCGGGATAGCGCGCGGCGTCGAGGAGTTCGCTTCCCGCGATCATGCGGTCGAGCTCCGGCACGTTCGTATCGACGCTCGCCGCCTTGATGGTGACGCGGAGCCTGCTCGTTTCGGGCGAGGAGGGAACGGCCTCGAGCGCCGCCTCGACCTTGTCGAAGCGCGCGACGAACCGCGAATAGCCGAAATGATCGACGTCGAAAAGCACGCTCGTATGATGCGGATCGAGACGATAGGTGCCGGGCACCGCCGCCACCGGGTCGTCCGCGACGTCATGCGTCAACACGCGCGCCGCCGTGCAGGAGCTGAGAAGAGCCGCGCCCGCGAGCGTCCCGACGAGCGTCAATGCGACGCGCCACCATATCCGCATCACATCTTCCTCGCCGCCTTGAGGTCGATCTTGACCTTCACGTCGGGACCCGCGACCTCGCTCGACGAAAGCTGGTCGCCCGCCCCGACGCCGAAGGCGAGCCGCTGCAGCGTCGTCTCGCCGACGACATGCGCGGTGTCGCCCGCGATGGCGAGCGTAAAGGGAAGCTCGACCTTCTTCGTCACGCCCTTGAGCGTCAGCGTTCCGTCGGCGACGTATTTGTCGCCGCCTTCATGGCGGAAGCTCGTCGCCTCGAACACCGCCTTCGGGAAAGACGCGACGTTGAACCAGCCCTCCTGCGGCAGATAGGCGTCCTTCT
>NZ_DATKFR010000447.1:0-1626 GCF_035511255.1 Parvibaculum sp. | reverse complement strand
GGCGTCGAGCGCCTTCCAGACCTCGTAGAGATCCTGCTTGCGGACATGGGCGAGGCAGAGGTTCTGCTCGTGCGCGACGCGGATTTCCGAGAAGGAATATTTGTCGGCGACCTCGGCGACGACGTCCATCTGATCCGAGGTTGCGTCCCCCGGCGGCTTGCCGATGGGCTTCAGCGAGACGTTGACGATTGCGTAGCCCGGCACCTTGTGCGCGACGGTGTTGGTGCGGACCCAGTCGGCGAACTTTGCGTCGCGGGCGATGGCGGCGTCGAGGTCCGGTGTCGCGTCGGGCAGCGTTTCGAAAGCGGGGGCGGCGAAATAGGCCTCGATGCGTTCGACTTCGGCGTCGGGAAGCTGGAGCGCGCCGCGGGCCTTCACCTCGGCGAATTCCTCTTCGACGAGCTTCTTCATTTCCTCGGTGCCGATCTCGTGGACGAGGATCTTGATGCGCGACTTGTAGAGATTGTCGCGGCGGCCTTGCATGTTGTAGACGCGCAGCGTCGCTTCGAGGAAGGCGAGCAGGTCTTCGCGGCGGACGAAATCGCCGATCTTCTTGCCGATGATCGGCGTGCGGCCGAGACCGCCGCCGACCCAGACCTCGTAGCCGATCTCGCCGGCGGCGTTCTTCAGGATCTGGATGCCGATGTCGTGCACCTTGATCGCGGCGCGGTCGTTCTTCGTCGCCGAGACGGCGATCTTGAACTTGCGCGGCAAGAAGGAAAATTCCGGGTGGAAGGTCGACCACTGCCGGATCACTTCGCTGATGACGCGCGGATCCTCGATCTCGTCGGCGGCGGCGCCGGCATAATGGTCCGACGTCACGTTGCGGATGCAGTTGCCCGACGTCTGGATGCAATGCATCTCGACGGTGGCGAGCTCCTCGAGAAGCGCCGGAATGTCCTTCAGCGCCGGCCAGTTCAGTTGCAGGTTCTGGCGGGTCGTGAAATGGCCGTAGCCCTTGTCGTATTTGCGGGCGATGTCGGCGAGCTTGCGCAACTGGCGCGACGACAGCGTGCCATAGGGCACGGCGATGCGCAGCATGTAGGCGTGAAGCTGGAGATAGACGCCGTTCATCAGGCGCAGCGGCTTGAACTCGTCTTCGGACAGCTCGCCCGAAAGGCGGCGCGCGACCTGGCCGCGGAACTGCTCGACGCGCTCCGTCACCAGGCTGTGGTCGAATTCATCATACCGATACATGCAATGTTCCTTGCGGCTTACCCGTGTACGCCTTACTCGTGCACACCCTGGAGTTCCGCCTGTTTGCCGAGATCGCGGCGGATGGTCGGGCCGGCCTGACGGATCGTCTCGCGCACGCTCGACGCGCGGATGCCCGCCTCGGTCTTCTCGACCTCGAAGAGATAGACGTCGAGGACGAAATTGCCCGGCTCGAAGAAATGCTGGCCTCGGGCGAGAAGGGCTTCGCCGGCTTCCTTGCCTTCCGCGATTTCGGCGTCCTGGAGCGATTCCGACCATTTATTGTCGGCGGTCAGGTAAACGACCACGCCATCGGTCAGGCGGTTCGCCGTCACGGCCTGAAACTGGGCGCCTTTGCGCGTGTGCTGGGCCAAAGGGGCCTCCTCGAAGGGCTGAAATGCGCCCGAAAGCGCAGCGGCGCGGCGCCTGAAA
>NZ_DATKFR010000446.1:0-2184 GCF_035511255.1 Parvibaculum sp. | reverse complement strand
CACCGTCGCCTTCTTCGGATTGATGGCGGGGCCGACCATTGCGTCCAGCCGCACGATGCTCGCGCGCATCGCGCCGGTCGAGATGATGACCGAGTTCTTCGGCCTCTATTCGCTGGCGGGCAAGGCGACGACTTTCGTCGCGCCGCTGCTGATCGGCCTCGTGACGTCGCTCAGTGGCAGCCAGCGCATCGGGCTGATGGTCGTCGTGCCGCTGATCGTTCTCGGCATCGCGATGCTCGCCTTCGTCAAGGAAGAGCGCGCCACCGCGATCGAGTAGGGGCCGGACCGCATTCGGTGGCGCTCCAGACACACCATGTCACCCCGGGCTTCGTCCCGGGGTCCAGGGGCGGCTCCCCCGGAATTTGAAGCCCTTGGATCCCGGCACAAGCATGCCCTTGGGCCGCGCTTCGCGCGGTCCCGAGGGGCCGGGATGACAGTTGGGGTTTGTATCGGCCTCAATGACGGAAGTGGCGCATGCCCGTCATGACCATGGCGAGGCCTTTTTCGTCCGCCGCCGCGATCACTTCCTCGTCGCGCATCGAGCCGCCCGGCTGGATCACCGCGGTCGCGCCCGCTTCGGCGGCGGAGAGAAGCCCGTCGGCGAAGGGGAAGAAGGCATCCGACGCCACGACCGAGCCGATGGTGGCGGGTTGCGCCGCGCCGATCGCCTCGGCGGCGTCCTGCGCCTTGCGGGCGGCGATGCGGGCCGAGTCCACGCGGCTCATCTGGCCGGCGCCGACGCCGACGGTCGCGCCGTTCTTCACATAGACGATGGCGTTCGACTTGACGTGTTTGCAGACGCGGAAGGCGAACTTGAGATCGGCGAGCTCCTGCGCCGTCGGCTGGCGCTTGGTCACGACCTTGAGGTCGAGCAAATCGACGCGGCCATTGTCGCGCGACTGGACGAGGAGGCCGCCCGCGACCGATTTGACGGTGAGGCCCGGCGCGCCCGCGTCCGGGAGGCCGCCGGTGATCAGCAGACGGAGGTTCTTTTTCGCACCGATGATGCGGCGCGCGTCCTCGTCGGCGTCGGGGGCGATGATGACTTCGGTGAAGATCTTCGCGATCTCCTCGGCGGTCTCGCCGTCGAGGGCCATGTTCGAGGCAATGATGCCGCCAAAGGCCGAGACCGTGTCGCAGGCGAAGGCCTTGCGATAGGCGTCGGCGAGCGAGGTGCCGGTCGCGACGCCGCAGGGGTTCGCATGCTTGATGATGGCGATGGCCGGCGCGAGTTTCGGATCGAATTCGGCGACGAGCTCGAAGGCGGCGTCGGTGTCGTTGATGTTGTTGTAGCTGAGTTCCTTGCCCTGGAGCTGCGTCGCGGTCGACACGCCGGCGCGGCTTTCGCCCGTCACATAGAAGCTCGCGATCTGGTGCGGGTTCTCGCCATAGCGCAGCGTCTGCTTCAGATGGCCACCGAAGGCGCGGAAGTCCGGCGCGTCGTCCTTCAGCGTTTCGGCGAACCAGTTCGAGATCGCGGCGTCGTAGGTCGCGGTGCGCGCATAGGCCTTGTGGGCGAGATGCTTGCGGAGCGCGAGCGAAGTACCGCCCTTCGCCTTGATCTCCTCGATCACGGAGGCGTAGTCCGAACCTTCGACGATGACGGCGACATAGGCGTGGTTCTTCGCCGCCGCGCGGATCATCGCCGGACCGCCGATATCGATATTCTCGACGCATTCGTCATAGCCGGCGCCCTTGGCGACCGTCGCCTCGAAGGGATAGAGATTGACGCAGAGAAGGTCGATGGCGCCGATGCCATGGGCGTCCATCGCCGCCTTGTGCTCCGCGTCGTCGCGCACCGCCAGAAGGCCGCCATGAACCTTCGGATGCAGTGTCTTGACGCGGCCATCCATCATTTCCGGAAAGCCGGTCAGGTCCGACACGTCCTTCACCGGCAGCCCCGCTTCGGCGATCGCCTTCGAGGTGCCGCCGGTCGAGACGAGTTCGACGCCGGCCTCATGCAGCGCCCTGGCGAAGTCGATCAGTCCCGTCTTGTCGGAGACGGAGAGAAGGGCGCGGCGCACCGGCTGGATGTCGGCGGCTTTGGGAAGGGTTTTCGTGGAAGGGGACATGGCGGCTCTTCTGGGCTCGGGAGGGGCTGGATTGCCCGGCGGATAGCACAAAACAAGGGTGCCCGCCATCAAAGCGGGTCGAGGTCGGGCAATTCGGGAAGTTCGGCCGCTT
>NZ_DATKFR010000445.1:0-2449 GCF_035511255.1 Parvibaculum sp. | reverse complement strand
GTCGAGATCGACCTTCATGTCGCACATCAGCCGTTCGATGACATGGCGGCGCAACCTGTCGTCGTCGGAAATCGCGATGCCGCGCGTGACCGGCAGGCGCCCGGCGCGCACCAGCGTCTTGTAGCGCTCGATGGCGATTTCGTTTGCAACATAGCCTTGCGGCAACGCGCCGATGGCCGAAGCGCCGAGGCCGATCAGCGCCGGCGCGGCGTCCGTCGTGTAGCCCTGGAAGTTGCGGTGAAGCTCGCCCTTCTTCTGCGCGGCGACGAGTTCGTCGTCGGGTAATGCGAAATGATCGAGGCCGACCGCGACATAGCCGAGTTCCTGCAGCCTTGCGGAGGACGCCTCGTATTGCCGCCAGCGCTCCGCCATGTCCGGCAGCGCGGCTTCCGGGATGAGCTTCTGATGCGTCTTCATCCAGGGCACGTGGGCGTAGCCGAAGAGCGCGATGCGCGCCGGGCGAAGGGAGGCCGCGCGTTCGACCGTTTCGAGGATGCTTCCGACGGTTTGATGCGGAAGACCGTAGCAGAGGTCCATGTTGATCGCATGGATGCCGTGCTTGCGGAGCCAGAGGATTACGCGCTCGGTCACTTCGAAAGGCTGGATGCGATTGATCGCCTTCTGCACCGCCGGATTGAAATCCTGCACGCCGATGGAGGCGCGGGTGACGCCGGCCTCGGCCATGGCGATCACATAGTGTTCGTCCGCCGTGCGCGGATCGAGTTCGATGGCGATCTCGGCACCGGAGCGAACGTCGAAGTGCTCACGCAGCGTTTCGACCATGCGGGTGAAATCGGCGGGCTTCAGCACCGTCGGGCTGCCGCCGCCGAAATGAACATGGGCAAGGCCCATCCGCGCGGGCAGCTTCGAGGCGACGAGCGCGACTTCCTGCAGCAGCGCGTCGAGATAGCCGGCGATGGGCGCATAACGCTTGGTCGCCTTGGTGTGGCAACCGCAGAACCAGCACATCTCGGCGCAATAGGCGATGTGGAGATAGAGCGAGAGCGGTACCGCCGGATCGAGCTCGCCGAGCCAGCGCTCATAGCGCGCACCATCGACCGCCGGCCCGAAATGCGGCGCCGTCGGATAGGATGTGTAGCGCGGCACCCGCAGGTCGTATCGTTCGATGAGATCGGCTCGCATGACGCAACGCTATGTCGTGACTTCCGCCGCCGGCAACCGGCGCTTTGTCGCGGGAAACAGGAGGCCTCCCGACGCATGGCGCAATTTCGGCTTCAGGCAAAAGGGCGGCATTGATCGGAATCAAAACAGGGCGTTCAGGCTGCAATTTACGTTTCTTTTTCGTTGCCGCGAGAAAGCCTGCGACATTGAGTCAAATCAAGGCAACGGGTAACCGGTCGCGCTCTAGTGTCCTCCTAATCTTGATTGGGAGGCTCCCATGCTCGTGCAAATCGATTCCAATCCGCGTCTCGCCGCAATCTGGCATTTCGGCGAAGTGCTGTGCGTACCGGTCGCGTTGCTGCTGACGGTAACGGCGCTGATAATTTGAGCCGGTTCCGGTTCAGTATTTGACGAGGATGTGGCCGGCCTCGTTCAGCAGGGCCTCTTCGGTCGCGCCGCCCACGCCCTGTTCGCACAGGACGCCCAGCAGCAAGGCTTCGTGACCGGGATAGCGCCGGTTGTAATACATGATCCTTGCCGCTCCGACGCGGAAAGCGATGCACGTCCTGTCGGCGGCGGAGACGAAGTTGTACATCGTCGGGCCGCCCTGCGTCGCCCTTTCGCGGATTTCGAGTCTCATATCGTCCGCCGGAATGCCGTCGATCGAAAGCGTCCTGAACCAAGTGCCGAAACCCACCGGGTCGCTGTCGCGGTAAGTCAGGGCCTCGCTTTCGGAATAGGTGAATATCACCTGCCCGTTCGCAAGCGTGACCGCCTCCTGATAGCGCGCGCGATCCGAAACCGCCCAGGCCGTCGGCTGAAGGGTCGTGCGCGAGAAATCGACACGGCTCTGTGTCTGCGAAATCGGCGACCATGACAGCGCCATGGTCGACGTCGCGGCGAGACAGGCGGTCGCCAGAACGGCCGCAAAAATCGGAAGTCTCATCATTCCCTCCACCGTTTGCCCGTCAGCCTAGCCATCGGGCGTTGCGGCGTAAACGGAGGATTTCGGCCTCGCTAGTAAACGGTCGCCTGCACAACGGCTTTCAGCCGCTCGATGATCGAGAATTCGTCGTCGATGAAGTCGGCGTCGATCCACCATTCCTCGACCTCGCGCCAGACGCGGCCGACCTCCGGGCCTTCGGGCACGCCCGCGGCCTTCACCATCTCGCCGGTCAGCAGGAACTCCGGCTTCGTCCAGCTATCGGCCATGGCGAGCAGCGCGCGCCACTGGAAGTTGTTGTGCCCCTTGCGGTCGTTCGCCCAGCCGAGCATGACCCGGTCCTTGAAGAGACCGACGCCCATGATGTAGAGAGCCCGGTGGACC
>NZ_DATKFR010000444.1:0-2829 GCF_035511255.1 Parvibaculum sp. | reverse complement strand
GGCCTCGCCCTCTGGTTCGAAGCGCAAAGCGGCAATGCCGCGCCGCGCAGCGAGAACCCCTATGGGCGCGCCGCCTGGACCGCGCGCGACTTCCTGCCGGAGGGGCCGAAGTCATGAGGAGCTGGCCTTACTGGATCGTCGGCACGCTGGCCGGCGCCGGCATCGTCCACATCGCGGCGATCTTTCTGCTCGCGGCCCGCTCGCTCGGCTGACGGTAGCCCTGCCGCTTTCGCGCTGATACCATCCGGCCCCACTGACAGCCGTATTCAGGGGGCCCCCACTCATGTCTCGCAATCTGCTGCTCGGCGGCCTCGCCGCGCTGATCGTGGTCGTCATTGTCGCGGTGCTCGCGATAAGGCCGGGCCCCAAGCTCGAGGGCCCCACCCACATCGTCTTCGCCACCGACTGGAAGGCGCAGGCCGAGCATGGCGGCTTCTATCAGGCGCTCGCCAAGGGCTACTACAAGGATGCGGGCCTCGACGTCACGATCCAGCAGGGCGGTCCCGGCGTGAACGTGCCCCAGCTTCTCGCCACCGACACGGTGCAGTTCGGCCTCGGCTCGAACAGCTTCATTCCCCTGAACATCGTCGCAGCCAATGCCGGCTCGAAGGCCGTCGCCGCGATCTTCCAGAAGGACCCGCAGGTCCTCATCGCGCATCCGCGCGACGACGTGACGTCGATCGCGGACATGAAGGGCAAGCCCATCATGGTCGGCGATGCGACGGTCTCCTCCTTCTGGCCCTGGCTCAAGGCGAAATACGGCTTCACCGACGACCAGATCCGCAAATACACATTCAACCTCGCGCCCTTCCTCACCGACGACAAGGCAATCCAGGAGGGCTATCTCTCCTCCGAGCCCTACACGATCGAGAAGGAAGGCCACTTTAAGCCGCAGGTCTTCCTGCTCTCGGACAATGGCTATCCCGGCTACGCCGCCTTCATCATGGCGAGCGACAAGCTGATCGCCGACCATCCCGACATCGTGCAGAAATTCGTCGACGCCTCGATCAGGGGCTGGGTCGACTATCTCTATGGCGACCCCTCGCCCGCCAACGCGCTCATCAAGAAAGACAATGCCGAAATGACCGACGACCTCATCGCGCATGCGATCGCGACGATGAAGGAACATGGCGTCGTCGATTCCGGCGACACGCAGACGCTTGGGCTGGGCGCCATGACCGACGCCCGCTGGAAGGACTTCTACGACACCATGTCGTCCGCCGGCGTCTTCGCGAAAGACCTCGACGTCCGCAAGGCCTACACCCTCGACTTCGTGAACAAGGGCGTGGGCCTCGACCTGAAGAAAGAGCTGACGGGGAAGTGAGTTTTAATTCGGATGTCATCCCGGCCTTGTGCCGGGACCCAGGGGCGTCAAATGCCGAGCAGGCGGCCCCTGGACCCCGGGACGAAGCCCGGGGTGACGGAAACGAGATTTGATCCGCGGAATGAGCAGTTCTCCCCTCATCGACATCTCATCGGTCGCCAAGACCTATGGCAGCGGCACGCTCGCGCTCTCGAATGTCAGCACAAGGATCGAACAAGGTTCCTTCGTCTCGCTGGTCGGCCCGTCCGGCTGTGGCAAGTCCACGCTGCTGCGCATGATCGCCGGATTGATCGACCCGAGCGCGGGCGCCATCGACTGGCCGCAAACGCAGACGCGCCCGAAGGACATCGGCTTCGTCTTCCAGGACGCGACGCTGATGCCCTGGGCACGCGTCCTCGACAATGTCTACCTGCCGCTGAAGCTCGCGGGCCTTTCGCTAAAAAAGGCCGAGCCCCGCATCATGGACGCGCTCGCCCGCGTCGGCCTCGCCGACTTCGCCAAAGCCTTCCCGCGCGAACTTTCGGGCGGCATGAAGATGCGCGTCTCGATCGCACGCGCCCTCGTCACCGAGCCGCCGGTGCTGCTGATGGACGAGCCTTTCGCGGCGCTCGACGAATTCACCCGCGAGAAACTCGACGACGATCTCCTCGCTCTCTGGTCGAGCCAGAAATGGACCGTGATCTTCGTCACCCACAGCGTCTATGAGAGCGTCTATCTCTCAGAACGCATTCTCGTCATGGGCGCGCGTCCCGGCCGCATCCTGCAAGACATCGCCATCGACGCGCCCTACCCGCGCGGCCGCGCCTTTCGCGAGTCGCCGGACTTCATTCGTCGCTGCGCGCAGGTCTCGGCGGCACTCGGAGAAGGGATGAAGGCGTGAACGAAGACTCCCGCGTCCTCCGCATCGTCGTTCCGATCCTGGTCGGTGTCGCCTTTCTGCTGCTCTGGGAAGGCACGGTGCGCATTTTCGAGATCCGCGAGTTCCTGCTGCCCGCGCCGACGCGCATCGCCGAAAGCCTCATCGAGAATTTCGGCTCGCTGATGGGCTCGCTCTGGATCACGCTCCGCATCACCGTCGCCGCGTTCTTCTTTGCCTGTGTCGGCGGCGTCGGCCTTGCGATCCTTTTCTCGCAGAGTCGCGCGGTCGAGATGGCGCTCTTTCCCTATGCCGTCATCCTGCAGGTGACGCCCGTGGTCGCCATCGCGCCGCTGATCCTGATCTGGGTGGGCTTCGACCGGACGCAGCTCGCGCTGCTGATCCTCGCCTGGATCGTCGCCTTCTTTCCGATCCTGTCGAACACAACGCTGGGGCTCCGTTCCGCCGACCACAATCTGCGCGATCTCTTCCGGCTCTATGGCGCGACGCGCTGGCAGGTTCTGACCGAGCTGCAGCTTCCCTCCGCGACGCCCTACATGCTCGCCGGCATGAAGATCTCGGGCGGCCTCGCCCTCATCGGCACCGTCGTCGCCGAATTCGCGGCCGGCTCCGGTACCTCGACCGGCCT
>NZ_DATKFR010000443.1:0-4065 GCF_035511255.1 Parvibaculum sp. | reverse complement strand
AGCGGCGTGAGCGTCAAGACGAAGGCCGCCGCCAGGATGGTCGATATCTTCATGATGATTGTCCCCGAAAAATCCGATTCCGGAGACTAGCCGAAACGGATGTCAGGCGCATGTCGATCTCCGCGTCCGGAGACCGACATGCGCCCGGCCATCAGACTTCCGCCGCGCCGCCGTCGGCAATGGCCATGTGGCGGTTCAGAACGTCAAGGAGACATTCGCTGAAAGCGTATGGCTTTGCGCGTCGTCGGCGAGCAGGCCGGAATAGGTCGCCGAGATGGAGACGACATCCGAAAGCTTGTAACCAAGATCAAGTTCGGCGACGGCCGCGTCCCGCGCCAGCGGTACGCCTGCGACGGTGAAGGACGAACCGCTCGTGAAGTTCATCCGGCTCTCGGGTGCAAGGGTGCCGCCCGTATGCTGCCATCCTGCCATGGCCGAGAGGTCGAGCGGGCCGGCGAGCGGCGTCGCGGCGCGCAGGCCGAGCGTCGAGACGGGCCGGGTCTCGGTTTCGCCCGCGCCGGAGAGGCGCGCGTCGCCGCCGCTTTCGGCAAAGCTTTCCGTATGCGCGCGGACAACGGCGAGCGCCGCGAAAGGTTCGAGCGTCGCCTTGCCCATCGGCATCTCATAACCGAGTTCCGCGAAGCCCTGCAGCACGTCGCCATCATAGCTTGCGTCAGGATGGTCGCTGAAGGTTCCGATCGTCACGGAACGGTGGATGTCCAGATCGGCGGCGCTGTAGCCGACGCCGAGCTTCACGCGCAGCGCGCCGTAATGGGCGCCCGCATAGGCGAGAACATGGGCGGTCTTCGTCTTGCCGTGATCGGCGCGCGAGGCGAGCTCAAGATCGGTGTCGGTGTAGCCGAGGGCCGCGCCGATGGTCCAGTTCGCGCTGGCCATATCATCGAAGCCTATGAGAAGGCCGGCGGTGTCATGCGAAAGCTTGTCGGCATTGCCGTCTCCGTCGATGGTGCCCCAGTCGCCAAGCGCCTTCATCCAAAGGCCGCCGGTTCCGTCTTCGCGGCGATCGAGCCGCGAGAGGACGGCATCGCGCGGCAGGCGCGCATCGACCGTCATCGCGGCGCGGGCGGAGGCGTGAATCTCGCCCGAAAGCCGGTCGAACGCGTGGGGCGCTTCCGCCGCGCCGAGGGACAGGACGGCGAGATAGGCCTCGTTCGAGGGGGCCGCCGTGTCGAGGGCGCCGGCCGCCGCCTTTTCGTTCGGCGTGATGGCGACATCGGCGAAGGCGACGCTGTTGCGGTCCAGCGTCAGATAGACATTCTGCGCGTCATAGCTGAGGGCGGGCGTCAGAAAGGCGAAGCTGTCGAAAGAGGACGGGTAAGACAGGCCGTCGAAGTGGCTGTCGACGGGATCGATGCTGCCCGCCGTCAGGATGGTATATGTAGTCAAGGGCGCATAGATGCCACTCGCGGCGGAGACGTTGACCGTACCGGCGAGATGGGCGACGCCGGTGGCGATGATGCGGTCGGCATTGCCGGCAGCGTCGATCTCCACATCATAGGACGAACCCGTCATGAAGGAGACGGGGCCGCTGACGTTGATGGTGCCTATGGAGTTGCCCGGCGCGGCGGTGCCGCCGCTTTCGACGGTGAGGCCCGCAATCGTGCCGTTGCCGCCCAGCGTACCGCCATCGCCCACAGTGACGTCGCCGAGAAGCGTTCCGTTGACCGACAGCTTGCCGCCATCGATGTTCACGTCGCCCGTGAAGCCGCTGTCGTTCGACATGGTCCAGGTGCCGGTTCCCGTCTTCTCGATGATCTCGAAGTCGCGATACTGAGCGCTCGCACCTATCAGACCGAGGTCGAAGCTGCCGGAGCCCGCGAATTCCAGCGTATCGTCGCCGGCGCCCGCAAGGACGAGACCGGTGATCGTCGAATTGTCCTTGATGGTCAGGTGGTCGTCGCCCGCGCCGAAGAGAATGGCCGTATCGGATGAACTAGCCGCAGCGATTGTGCCGCTGTTGGTGACGGTCGCATCGCCGTCGCCAGTCTGGACGGCGACCGTTCCCGTGGTCGTGATCGAGCCGGTGTTGTCGAGGGTGTTGGTCGTGCCGTCGAGCAGAACGGCCGTGGCGTCCGCCGAGATCGTGCCGCTGTTGATGAGTTTGGCGTTGCCATTGGCGTTTTCCGCCCAGACGCCCGATTTTCCGTCGATCTTGCCGTCGTTTTCGACGGTCACACTGCCTTCCGGCGAACCGGCATGGATGCCGTAGTCGTCGGGGGAGTTGATGATGCCCGTTGCCGTGTTGGTCACCTTCACATCGCCGGCGATCAGCGAGAGGGCGTCGATGCCGTAGTGTCCCCCCGTCCCTACATCGGTGTGGGACGTGTCGTCATAGGCGTTCAACGTGCCGCTGTTCGTCACCGTCACGTCATCGGCGGCCCAGGCCTGAAGGGCATGATCGTCATAGGCTGTGGCGGTTCCCGAATTGTCGATCTCGACATTGCCATCGTCGGACCAGGCGACGAGGCCCTGCCGCGTCGTCGAGGTCACCGTGCCGCTATTGGTGATCTTGGCAAGGCCGTGATAGTCGACCGCGCGGGCGCCGGCGAGATAGGCGTCCACAGTGCCCTGATTGTCGATGCTGACGGTGACCGGATCGTCGGACGCATTGCTGTAGCCGCCATCGGCATAAAGGCCGCGCGCGTCATGGGCGGTGACATGGCCCTTGTTCGTAATCGTGACCGCGCCGTGATTGGTGGAGCCGGTGAGGCCGTCCGCGCCCGCGCCGCTCGCATCGACGGTCGCGGCGCTGTCGATGATGATGTTGCCCGAGGTGTCGTTGCGGACCCAGATGCCGCCAAAGCCGCCGACCGAGGTGATGCTGACGTCTTCGTTGGCGATCACCGTTGCGTTCCGGTCCGCCGCATAGGTTTGCATGATGACGCCGCTATAGTCGGGCTTGTTCAGCACCGTCGGTCCGGTCAGCGTGACGGTCTGGTCGAAGGGCCCGGTCGCGAGAGGATCGACCGTCAGTTCGACCGATGTGGTCGTGTAGCCGTCGAGCGTCACGGAGGAGGTGCCGGAGCCTGCGATGACCTGCACGTAGTCGCTGCCGCAATGTTCGGTCGTCAGCGTGCCGGTGGCAGTGCAGCTGCCGGCCGAAGCGGGCGACGGCAGGATGGCGGCGGCCGCGAGCATGGTTCCCTGAAGAAGGGCCGCCTTGAAGAGACGGCGGCGCGACGCAAGCACGGTTTCACGGACAATGAATTGCATGGAAATCCCCCAATGGCCGGCATCGCGAATGGACGCCGACTCAGCACCCGGAATCAGTTTTATTGAAGCGTTCATTTTAGCAAATGGAGCAGACGGCCAGTACCCCTGTTGACCCGAAATGGGTGATTCTTTTCCGGGACGACTCTGCCGGCCCGCACCGTTTCGCTTAGTTTGTCCGTCAGCGGATGAAAAACGCCCGCCGGTGCGCGGCACGGGCGGGCGTTTGCGTCAATGAGATGACGAACGGGTGACAATCAGACTTCCGCCGCGCCGCCGTCGCAGGGGATGACGGCGCCGGTCGTGTAGGCGGAGGCGCGCGACGAAAGGAAGATCGCGACGCCGGCGATGTCTTCCGGCGTGCCGATGCGCTTCCTCGGATTGCCGGCCTTGATCGCCTCGCCGAAGGTGTCGAGCGTCGCCTTCATCATCTGGCTCGGGAAGGGTCCGGGCGCGATCGCATTGACGAGGATGTTGTCGCCGGCGAGGCGGCCCGCAAGGTGGCGCGTCAGCATGATGCAGCCGGCCTTGGATGAGGAATAGGCATAGGTCTCGAGCTCCGGCGGCACGATGCCGTTGATCGAGGCGATGTTGATGATGCGCGACGGGTCGTCATAGGTCGCCGCCTTGCGCAGCAACGGCAGCAGCTTCTGCGTGACGAAGAAGGGACCCTTCAGGTTGATGTTCATCACCTTGTCCCAGCCGCTTTCGGAATACTGGTCGATCGGCTCGCCCCAGGCGGCGCCGGCATTGTTGACCAGGATGTCGAGCTTCTCCTCGCGCTTGGCGAGTTCGGCGGCGAGGCCTTCGATGCCGGCCACATTGCCGAGATCG
>NZ_DATKFR010000442.1:0-1515 GCF_035511255.1 Parvibaculum sp. | reverse complement strand
CATCGCTGCCCTGGCGGCGCGCAACGCCTAGGCGGATGTCGTCGGCTTTTCATCGCCACTGCGACAATCGGCCTTCGCGCGGCCGGGCCGCCGTCATTGCATCGTCACGGAGCCTCCGTAGCCATTGGCAATGATCGCGGGGATTGAGACGGATCAAGGCGGCGACGCCGTCGGGCGCCGATAGTGATTTCGCCAATCCGATGGTGGGAGAATGCGGGCGTGCCTGTCAAAAGTCTGATGATGGACGAACTCGGCGAGCGGGCGCTGCTTTTGCCGGATTTACTGGCCGAGGCGTTGGCCGCCAACGATCGCGTGAAATTCCTGCTGACCTTGTTGCAGACGGCCGAACATCGCGCCGACCGGCCGGACTTGCCGGTGCCCGATCTCTCCGCCGAGCGCAGGGCCGCCGGTGTGACCGATGCGGCTTTCGACGGCGCGCTTGCCGCGGCGCGACGCGAGGCGGATGGCGCGCTTCACCTGCCCGGCGCGGGCGCGCTTCGTCGGGCCGTTCTCGACGGCATCGCGGCCATGCGCGCGCCGCTAGCTTTGGCCGACGTCCCCGACGACGAGAGCTTTGCGAAGCGCGAGGCGGCGCTGGCGACGAGCCTGCCTTCGTTCGACGGCGATCTCATCCCGGCCGGGATCATCGACGCGATCACCTTCGCCGACCGGGCGCGCGGCGACAGCCTTCATATTTTGGTGATGGACATGCACAAGGCGCTCAATGCGCTGCAGGGCGAACTGTCCGAAGAGAGCATAGACGGCGCCCGCGTCTGGCGCATCGACGAGGCGGACCGGACGCTGGTCGTCGCCTTCATGCGCGGTCTCAACGAGACGGCGCCGCTCAAATTCGATCATCCGGGCCTCGGCACGACGGTAACGCGCGCCGGCGGCAAGCTCATCATCCAGAACGACATCGGCACGAACGACGCGCATGTTCTCGTCGTCCATGTGGAAGGTCTCACGGTCACGCTGACTTATACCGACATCCACACGCAGCGCGCCGCCTTCTTCCAGAGCCTCTTCAAGCCCTTCGCCGTGCAATGGGACGACACGCGCACGCGACGGGGCGAAGAGGTCAACGGCAAGGAGAATTATTATCTCTGCATCGGCCGGTTCGACGCCGCCGATCGGACGGCGCTCGAACGCTATCTCGCTTTTCTTGGCTCCCGCATCGTCTTCCTGATCGACTGGAACCACACACGCAAGCTGCTGCGTGAATTCCTGCGCAAAGATGACGGCGTCCGCCTGTTGAAATGGGCGGCGGAAAACAATATCGGCCATCGCGGCTTCCTGATGCTTGGTGGCGAACGGCTTCTCTACGAGGCGATCGAGTTCGCACAGCAGACGATCCATTACGGAGAGAAGCTCCACGAGGCGCTGGGGGCGGAGCAGGCGGTCGGCTATCTGAAATTCGTCCTGCGCACGGCGACGGAAGGTCTTATCGCCGGCCGCTCCGAACGCTTCATCCGCGACGAGGTGAAGACGGAACTCGCGCGGCGCTTCCACGGTGCG
>NZ_DATKFR010000441.1:0-2048 GCF_035511255.1 Parvibaculum sp. | reverse complement strand
CATCGCGGTCGCGACGATCCTGCTCTGGATCGGCATCTCGCTTCCGGCCTTCGGCGGCCTCGTCTGGCTCGCCGCCGTCACCTTCGGCGTCGGCGCGCTGGTGCTCTCGGCGCGGGTCGCCTGAACCGGACTCCGGTCTATTTGTTGTCGTCGCTTCGTTGCGCCGCGATGTGATATGAAGCGCGACCCTTCGCGTTTCCCGGTCCGTCATGGCCCTGACCGCCGCACAGCTATCCCAGCATCCGAAGTGCCACGACGAGATCAGGCGTCACGCGGCGGCGCTGCTGCAGGCGCATGAACAATTTCCGCGCCTCTCGTCCGTCTTTGCGAGCGAGCAGCGCGGCATGATGGCCAATATAGCCTTCGGTCTCTATTTCGACCCCGCTTCCGACCTGCCGCGCCGGGGCATCGTTCTCGCGCGTTTTCTCGATCTGGTGGAAGAGTACGGCGTCGCAAGCCGAAATACTGCGGACGTCTTCATCAAGGAAATGATCAAGTACGGCTACCTCCGCTCTTTTTCGGTGGAGGGAGACAGACGCAAGCGGCCGCTCGAGCCGACCGAGACCAGCATGGCGGGCTTCGTCACATGGGTCGTGGCGCATCTCGAGACGTTGGACGGTTTCGATGGCGGCGCGCGAACAGACATCGTCATGCGCGATCTGGATGTCCTTTCCAGGCTTCAGCCGCATATCGCGGTCGATCTGGTCGGCGATGGCGGGCAGGCGAAGTATTCCGAAACGCTGACGCTTTTCGCCTGGGTCAACAACAGCAAGCTGTTCAGCCTGCGTATTCTGGCGGGCATGGGCGACGTCGAGCCGGAGGCCAGGCGGGTCGCGACGGATATCGACTCCGTCGCCGAACTCGCGGCATGGATGAACGTTTCGCAGACCCACCTGGCGCGCAAATTGCGCGAGGCCGAAGACCTCGGAAGCATCGGCTGGAGCGGCAGGCGGGGCCAGTCGCCGATGTGGATTTCGACGGGATTTCTGAAAGAGCTGACCGACGAGCAGGCGTCCAGGCTCGCGATCTTCGACGCGGCCTTCGATGCCGTCTTTGCCGGCGCAGCTTGAATAAGCCGCTTCGACAGCGGCCGCTAGAATATGTCCGTGAATGTCTTCTTCAGCACCATGTCGACCTCTTCCATGCTCACCACATGGCCGAGATCGGCGAGGCTCGTCACGCCGTGCTGCGAGATGCCGCAAGGCACGATGCCCGAGAAATGATCGAGGTCCGGCTCGACGTTGATGCTGATGCCGTGGAACGTCACCCATTTGCGGATGCGGACGCCGATGGCGGCGATCTTGTCCTCGCGGCCGATGCCTTTATCGGGACGACGCACCCAGACGCCGACGCGGTCGTCGCGCACTTCGCCGGTAACGTTGAAGCAGGCGAGCGTTGCGATCAGCCAGCGTTCGAGGTCGTGGACATAGGCCCGCACGTCAGGTCCGCGCTTCTTCAGGTCGAGCATCACATAGGCCACGCGCTGTCCCGGCCCGTGATAGGTGTATTGCCCGCCGCGCCCCGTCTTGAAGACGGGAAAGCGGTCGGGCGTCAGCAGATCCTTTTCATCGGAACTCGTGCCCGCCGTGTAGAGGGCAGGGTGCTCAAGCAGCCAGACGAGTTCGGGCGCGTCGCCGGATGCGATGGCGGCGGCGCGCGCTTCCATCTCCGCGACGGCGATGTCGTAGGGCACAGGTGCGTCCGATATCCGCCATTCGACGGGCGAGGCGGAAAGAGGTGCGGCGAGGGCTTCGGCTTTAACCATGAGGTAACTCTAGCATGCGACTTTCATCGAGGTCGCGTGATGCCAATTGGGGGCGGGGATGAATTCCGTCAATAACGTCTTCGTCGAGATTTCGGTGGTGCTGGGCAAGACCTCCTTGCCGGTGCATCAGCTATTGAAGATGGGCCGTGGCGCCGTCATCGAACTCGATGCCCATCACGAGGACGAGGTTTGGCTGCTGGCCAACAACGTGCCGATCGCGCGCGGCGAGATCATCGTGCAGGGCGAGAAGATCGCCATCTCGATCACCTCGACCATCAAGAAC
>NZ_DATKFR010000440.1:0-2576 GCF_035511255.1 Parvibaculum sp. | reverse complement strand
GGATTGAGGATGCCCTTCGGATCGAGCGCCTTCTTCAGCGTACGCATCAGTTCCATCTCGACGGGCGATTTCGTCGCGGCGATTTCGTCGCGCTTCATGCGGCCGACGCCGTGCTCGGCGCTGATCGAGCCGCCGAGATCGCGGACGATGGCGTGGACGATTTCGTTCATCGGCGTCCAGAGGGCGAGGAACGCCGCCTTGTCCATCGAAGGCGGCTGGCTCAGGTTGAAATGGATGTTACCGTCGCCGACATGGCCGAAGGGCACGGGGCGGATGCCGGGAAGCGCCGCCTCGACGGCCTTCGTCGCGCGGGCGATGAATTCGGCGACGACGGAGACGGGCACCGAGACGTCGTGCTTGATGCTGCCGCCTTCGAGCTTCTGCACATCGGACATGTTCTCGCGCAAGGCCCAGAAGGCGGCGCGTTGCGTCTCCGACGTCGCAATGGCGGCGTCCGTGAGGTGATCGCGCCCCATCGCGTCGGCGAGCAGCGCCTCGAGCGTTTCCGCGAGCGCGTCGCCGTCATTGCCCGATGAGAGCTCGATCAAAACATACCATGGCGACGGTGCGCGCAGCGGATCGACGGCGCCGGGAATATGCTTGACGACGAAATCGACGCCGATGCGCGGCACCAGCTCGAAGCCCGTGACGAGGCCGCCCGTCGCCGCATCGGCAAGGCGCAGGAGCCTGACCGCCGCATCGACGTCCCGCAGCGCGACGAAGGCCGTCGCCGTCGAGCGCGGACGCGGGAAGAGTTTCAGCACCGCGCCCGTGATGATGCCGAGCGTGCCTTCCGAGCCGAGGAAGAGCTGCTTCAGGTCGTAACCGGTGTTGTCCTTGCGCAGACCTTTAAGGCCGTTCCAGATGCGGCCGTCGGCGAGCACCACTTCGAGGCCGAGTACGAGGTCGCGCGCATTGCCATAATGGAGCACGGCGGTGCCGCCGGCATTGGTCGCGAGATTTCCGCCGATCTGGCAAGTGCCTTCAGAGGCGAGGCTCAGCGGGAAAAGGCGGTCGGCGTCTTCCGCCGCCGATTGCGCGGCCGCGAGCGTGACGCCGGCCTCGACCGTCAGCGTGTCGTTCTGCGCATCGAGCGCGAGGACGCGGTTCATGCGCGAGAGCGAGAGCAGGATTTCCTCGCCCGTCTCGAAGGGGACGCCGCCGCCGACGAGACCGGTATTGCCGCCTTGCGGGACGACTGGCGTGCCGGTCTCATGGGCGATGCGCATCAGGCGCGCGACGTCCTGCGTCGAAGCGGGGCGCAGGATCGCCGCCGCGCGGCCCTTGTAGAGGTCGCGGCGTTCGATGAGATAGGGCGCCATGTCGGCGACATCGTCGATGAAGCCTTTCGGGCCGACGATCTCCTTCATGCGGGCGAGGGTTTCGGGCGAGGGCATCAGATGCCTTCCCTGCGATGGGCGCGCGCGCCCTGATGGAGAAAACGCGGGCGGCCCGCCGCGTCGCGATCGAGGAAATGGTAGGTCATCGGCAATGTGTAGCCCGGCTGTGTGCCGACGAAAAGATCGACATCGACGGGTTTGAGCGCGACGTCGAAAGCGCCCTGCACCAATGCGCCTTCGGGCGTCGGTCTGTGGCGCGCGACGAGCGCGGGTCCTTCGGCGGCGATTTCGATGATGGCGGCGCCGCGCGCATAGGCGCCGAGGTAAGGCGCGGGATCGAGTTTCAGCGCTTCGTCCGGTACGGGCACATCCGGCGGCGCGACACCGGCCTGCGCGCCGAATATGTCGCGCATAAGGTCGTGCGCCAGCCCCTTGCCGTTGCCGCCATTGGTGAGGAGCGCGACGACGGTGCCGCTTGCCGGGTGATAACGCAGCCAGGCCGCCTGGCCGATGGTCGAGCCGTCATGGCCGAAGGTCTCGTAAACCCCGTCGTCATTCCAGTCCCACATGAAAGTGGCGAGGCCGATCGCGTCGATGTTCATGTGTCGCGGGCAGACGACATTCATCTCATGCATCGCCCTGACGCTCGCTTGCGAAAGGAGGCGGGTGCCGTTGGGCGCGACGCCATCTGCCATCAACATGCGGGCGAAGGCGACGACGTCGCGGGCGCGCGCCATCGGCATGGAGCCGGCGGGCGCATTCGATTGCGCGAGATAGGCGATGGGCGTGACGGCAAGCGCGCCGGGACTGCCGAGATGGCCGATGGCCGTCAGATGGCGCATTGCCTGCTCGGGCAAGGTCGAGAAGGCGGGCGTATCGAGCGGCTTTGCGATGCGGCGGCGGATCGCCTTGTCCCAGATTTCGCCGCCCGCGATTTCGATCAGGCGGCCGGCGATGACAAAGCCTGTGTTGCAATAGGAGAACATCGCGCCGGGCGCATGAAGCTGCTGCAATGTGCCGAGCATGTCGACGAAGCGCGCGACGCGGTCCTCGCCGCGTCCGGCATCCTTGAAGAAGTCGCCTTCGATGCCGCTCGTATGGTTGAGCAGATGGCGCAGCGTCAGCGTCGCGCTCGCCCTTTCGTCGGCGACGCGGAACTCCGGAAGCCAGCGGCGGATCGGCTCGTCGAGCGCGAGCTTTCCTTCCTCGACGAGCTGGAGGCAGAGCGCGGCGGTA
>NZ_DATKFR010000439.1:0-7510 GCF_035511255.1 Parvibaculum sp. | reverse complement strand
CTGAAAGCGGTCTCGAACACCGTGTCCGAGCCACCTTCCTCCTTCCCCACTCCCCTCCTCGGCCGTTCGGCCGAGCAGGCGCGCAAGCGCCCATCCGAGCGCCGCAAAAGCGGCCTCGGGTCGAAACGCGTTGGGCGCTGGATGGCGCTGACCGCCTGCGGGCGGTCAGTGCGCTAGAGGCAACGTCACCGGCTGGCGGACGGTCGCTAAGTGGGCGGGAGAGCCTCGCTCGCGGTCATGCTGCGGTCGAAGGCCTCGACATGGCGGCGCGCGAGATCACGCTTGGCGATGTTGTGCCAGTAATGATCGTCATGCCCTTCATAGTTGCCGCGACCGTCGAGCCGGATCGTGTCACCATATTGCTCGATCCGCTGACCGTCATAGGTGAGCAGCACCTCGCCCTGGGTCGTGCTGAAGCGCTTGCGCTCGATAACCAGCTTGGCGGGATCATAAGGCGGCGGCTGGCGCAGATAGTCGGGACGCTGGCGGTTCGCAGCGATCGCTGCGCAGAGGCGTTCAACGTGATGCGCGTCGTTCGAGACGATGATGAAGACATGGGATCGGTCGAAGAAGTTGCCGAAGAAGCTGACGGCATTCTCGACCCCTTCGAGCCATTCGCCGCGCAGGTTGCGGGCATCCCGTTCGACGAAATCGCCATATTTTTCGAACAGGCGGTTGAGCGGATGATCGTTCAGCATCTCGATCAGCGCGTCGATCGCGGCTTCGACGGTCTCGGAGCGCAGATGGCCGTTGCTCAGGACGATGGTCGTCATGGTCGTTCCTCTCGAGTTTGGAGTTGATCGAGCGGGGACAGCCGCCGCGCCCGGTGGTATGTCGGCCTCGGCAGGCTTGTGGCGCGGTCCGGCGATTATCGTCTGCGGCGGAGCGCCACGACTGTAGCGGTCGAGGGACAGGCCGTCAGTTGGGCTCGTCGAGCCAGTTCTCGATTCTAAGGGCGCGGATGCGCGAGAACTCGCCGTAGTTGGCGGTCACAAGGACCGCGTCCAAGGCATAGGCATGAGCCGCGATGAACAGGTCGTTCGGGCCGATCGGCTTGCCCGCGGCCTCGAGCTCGGCGCGAATTCCGCCATATTCGGTGTCGGCCGGAACATCGAGGGCGAGAACCTGGATGCTGTCGAGGATCGCTTCGATCTGGGCCAGGAGGCGCGGCGATCCCTTCTTGGCGCAGCCGTAGCGGAGTTCGGCGGCCACGATGATGCTGACGCAGATGCCGTCAGGGCCGACCTCGGCGATCCGGTTCGCGATGGCCCCGTGCGGATTGCGCGCAAGCTCGGACACGATGTTGGTGTCGAGCATGTAGAGCGTGCTCAAAGGTCTATGGCCTTTGCCGGCAGCAGCGTATCGTCGACGTCCGGGAACTCGTCATCAGGTCCGAGCGGGTCGAGGCTCGCCAGGACTTCGAGAATATTCCGCCGGCGGATCGGCTCGAGAATGAGCCGCTCGCCGTCACGGTGGATCATGACGCTCGTTCCTGGAAGCTCGAAGTCGGCCGGGATACGCACGGCCTGGCTCTTGTTGTTGCGGAACAGTTTGGCTTCCCGCGAGGCTATCGGTTCGGATCGTGCCATGCCGTCCTCCTTGGATATACATAGACATATACATTGCGGTCGGCCATTTCAATGGCGGACAACAACAGGGGTTCCGGCCCTGGCGTCTCACACCGCGAGATAGCAGTCATGGGCGAGCAGGCGCGGCTCTCGCGAGCCGGCCCAGATCGGACGGGGCAGATCGTCGCCCATGGCAAAGCGCCAGCGGGTGAGGCCGTTGGCGGCCTCCAGTACGAATCCGTCCTCGGTCGCGTTGAAGCGCTCTATGGTCGCCTTCTCGTCGCCGAAGTCGGGGATGTCGGCTATGCGTTCATGGCCGGCATAGCGATGCTCCCACGGCGTGAATTCCGCGATCTGGTCGGGATGCACGCCAAGGATGCGCTGGTCGATGGCAGCCCGGAGCGACCGGAAATCCTCGGCCGGAGTGATCTCCTCGCGCGTCAGCCAGATCCACCCGTCAGACCCGGTGAGCGGCAGAACGATCCATGAGCCGCGATTGCATTGCCAGCCCGAGAGGCCGACGCCCCCTTGCCCATAGCTGCCGAGGTGGCTCGAATAGTCGGTGAGCATGCGGCCTTCCGGCCAGTCCGGCGGCATGGGACCGATGACGCTGTTGCCCCTGACGGCGCTGAACGAACCCCGGTCCCATATGCCGTCTCGGTTGAGGACCCGGCGCTTGGTTCTGCCGGTGCGAGGAAGGTCGAGCACGCGGCGTGCCTTCTCGAGCGGATCCTCGCCCTGACGGACGGTGACGGCGAGGCGGAGGGTGAGCGCTCCCGAGGCAGGGCTGGCGCTCTCCTCACAATCGAGCGCGAAAACAGCTTCGTGCTGGACCGGAGACTGGCTGCCTTCCGGCACGATCGTTCGCGCGGCGGCCCAGTCGATGCGCCGACGCTCGTACCAGCTTTGGGAAAGAAGCCAGCTGCGCGCACGGCGCGCATCCTCGGCCTCGGCTTTGGCGAGGATCCAGTCGGGGACGGGCGCCGTGAAGACGACGTCATAGGTCGGCATGGCGAGATACTCCGGCTTGAGGG
Organism: Parvibaculum sp.; assembly: GCF_035511255.1. Lineage (GTDB taxonomy): Bacteria > Pseudomonadota > Alphaproteobacteria > Parvibaculales > Parvibaculaceae > Parvibaculum. The sequence continues at coordinate 4,908 of NZ_DATKFR010000439.1, read as the reverse complement.
TGTGAGCGCCGCGCTTGATGGCGGCGGTCCGGCGCGTTCAGGCGAGCGGCGCCGGCAGGGCCAGCCATTCCGGCTGGTCGCTTGCGATCGGCAGATCGGTGTTCGAGGCTTCGGCCTCGGAGAAGACGGTCGCGGTTTCGAGCGAGCCGAAGCCCGCCTTGCTGTTCCAGAAGAGCAGGCCTTCCTCGCGATCCCGCGTGGCGATGACGAGGCCGTGCTCGGCCTCGCCGGGACGGCGGGTCAGCGCCTTTTCGAGGCCTCGGGCCGAGCCGCCGAATTCGATGTCGTCCTCGCGGATCACGACGAAGCCGCCGCCGAACTCACCCGGACGCATGCGATCACAATCGAGGGCATATTCGAAGCCGAAGGGAAGCGCGGAGCGTGCCGTGGCCTGGATCAGCGCCGCCGTCGCCTCGATGTCGACCTGCTCGCCGTGGATCCAGACGCCGACCGTGTCCCCGGTATCGGGAGGATCGACCTGCAGGGTGAAGCCGAGGCGGGGATAATCGGGATCGGGGAATATCTCGAGAAAGCCCGAGAACGGGTCGGCATCGGCCGGCGGAAAGCAGGCCGCGAAAGCCGGGCCCAACGCGGAGAACCGCGCGGTGCGCCCATCCGGTTCGAGCGAAGCATCGTCGAGGGCCTCGATGGCATCGTCGATCAGGCGGAGGACCTCAGCCTCGGCGGGCGTGACGGCGAGCGTGAAGCTCGCCTTGGTGAAGTGGTTGGCCATGCTGACTCCTTGGGGAGAGGGATGCGGCGCAAGCCGCGTCCCCGGCCTCGGAGACAGGCCCGGCCCCCTTCCCCTGCCCTGCTCCCCTTTGCATGCGCGGAGCGCGGACCGCAGCAGACGCGCGGAGGATTCCGCGGCCTTGGTCAGAGACGTTCGGAAGGTGCGGGCGGCGTTACCGCCCTATTGGCAAGTCTAGGCCGTGCGCTTGCGGCGGCGGGGAGGCCCGACATGGTCGGCGGACACTTCGAGGTCCACCGCGAGCTGGGTGAGCGTACGCTGCGCGCCCAACCGCTGCAGCCCGTCCATACGACCGTCGAGCTTGAGCGTCTTGATCCGCGATCGAACGAGCGAAGCGGCGACGCGCAGCGTGTGGGGATCGAGCTCGGTCATGGGACTCGATCATAGCGCGGAAGGCGCGTCGAGGCGAGCGCTCAGCCCTCGTCTGGAAAGTCGCGCCAACGGCGAACCAGCTCGATCATCTCGGCCTTGCGGCCGAAGGCATCGGGATAGATCGCGCCTTCATGCTGGCCGAGAAAGCCGATGATGATTGTCATGTGGGTCGCGATCGTCGCGTCGACGCCGAACAGATCTGCGATAGGGAAATGACCGCAATCATCGCCATTCCACCAGGCAAGCAGGAAGTTCGCGACCCGCCGCGCCTGGCCGGTGTCGGATCGAGCGATCTCGATCAGCCGGTCGAGGGCATGGCGCGCGGCGGCGTCGCTGAAGGGTCCCTTGTCCACGGGATCAGCCTATAGCAGCGAGATGCTCACGGGAACCGGGAACCGGAGCGCCAAACTCGGGATCGACACCCGGCGAGCCCGCCGGATTGCCGCGCAGGATCCACGGCATCGGCTGGATGAGACGCGCCCAGTCGGCAAACGACGGTATCCGCCCAAGATCTTCGGTGACATGCTGTTCTCCGACGAGCCGGACCGGGATGTCCCGGCCGTCGCTGTTGCGGATCGTCACGCCGAAGATCGTCTCGAGGAGAAAAATGCCTTCGGCATGATGCCTCAAGGCGCGGTGGCGCGGATCGGCGATGATCTTCTTGGACTCGTCGAACCACTGGTGAAGCGGCAGATAGTCCTCGGCATTACCGCCCCACCGGCGGACCGAGCTCAGCGCATGATAATGGCAATGCGACATCGCTAGAGCTCCGTCTCGCTGGTGTCATAGTCGATGAAGCGGGTGTTGTGCGTCAGTGTCACCGAGCCGGAAGCGACATCGATGCCGATGATGCCGTGGGCCCCTTCGCCGTTTTCCCAACCGCAATGATGGGTGCAGACCGCATTCTCGGCGAAAGCGCTCAGAGCATCTTCAAGGTCGACCGTCCGCGTGGTGACAGAGCCATTATATTCGAGCGCGAAATGGTCGCACAGGATGGTCGGTAGCTCTGCGCTGGCGTCGTCGCGATAGGCGAAGACATCGCCCACGCTGCCTTCGTCGCCGCCGCCGTCATAGTGGATGTCAACGCGCGCGATGCCGTGTTCGCGCAGCAATGGAAGGAAGGCGGCCTTGCAGCGCGCCTCGACGTCTTGGACAGCGGTAAGACCGGTCTCGATCTCCGCGACGATCGCGGCCTCGGTGACCGGCTGGTCGGAAGTGGGTTGCTGGATCATGCGTCGATCTCCTGGATCAGGATCTTCGCGGCCTCGGCGCTGGCCGGATAGGCGGCGGCGAGGTTGCGGTGAAGGGCTTCGAAGTCCGGGATGGCGAAGCGTCCGTCGGCATTGGGCCGGGTCGCCAGAAGCGCGCCGGTGACGATGTCGTCGATCCGGTCGCGATCGACTGTCGGGGCGCTGCCGTCTTCATAACGGACCGGTGGCGCGAACCCGGCCTCGACCCAGCTTTCGAGGCCGTCCTGCGCGGCCTCGGTATAGGCGGTAACCGCGGGATTACGCCGATAGGCAAGCGCATCGACCTTGAGGCCAAGCGAATAATAGACGCCGAAGTCGTGCCGGTTGGTGACCGACACGAGCGTGCAGCCATCGGGCGGCGGGCCGAAACGGGCAATGATGGCGGCGCGGTAGGCGGCGACTTCAAGCCGGTTCAGCCGCTCGAAGTCGGGCGTGTGCCCAAGCTGCGCGCAGTCCTCGTTGGCGGGGGCGCCGCCGAGGTCGATGATGTCGGACATGATTGTCTCCCGTCACGATTGGACAGGAGCCACGCTCCCCCTCCTCTCTACGGCCGCAGGCCGGTCGGCCGGGATTGAAGCTGACAGGAAAGGGGCACGGCGTTAGACAGGGTGGCCGTCCCGACAAATCTGTTCAGAGGCTTCGCTTTTGGAAACCATCACGCTCGTCCTGACATTGCTGTTCGCCGTGGTGCTGAGTGGAATCCTGGCTCGCCTCTTGCCGTTTTCGGTTCCGCGTCCCCTCGTCCAGATCGCTCTGGGTGCCGCGATCGGTCTCGTCGCCGACTGGCGGGTGACGCTCGATCCGGACATCTTCTTCCTGCTCTTCCTGCCGCCGCTGCTGTTCCTCGATGGGTGGCGGATACCGCCCGACGATATGTTCAAGGATGGCGTCACGATCCTTGAGCTGGCCCTTGGCCTGGTCGTGTTCACCGTCGTCGGCATGGGTTTCCTCATCCACTGGATGATCCCGGCTATGCCGCTCGCAGTGGCTTTCGCGCTCGCGGCGGTGGTTTCCCCCACCGACCCGATCGCCGTGTCCGCGATCGCGCAGCGCACGCCGATCCCCAAGCGGATGATGCATATCCTGGAGGGGGAATCGCTGCTCAACGACGCGTCGGGCCTTGTCTGCCTGCGCTTTGCGGTGGCGGCCGCCCTGACGGGCAGCTTCTCGCTGGGGGCCGCGGCGCTCAATTTCCTGTGGGTCGCGATTGGCGGCATCGTCGTCGGCGCGGGCCTCACCTGGCTCGTTGGGCGGGCAAAGGAACTGGTCGCGCGGCGTCTCGGCGAGGAAAGCAGCTCGCAGATCCTGATCAGCCTGCTGATTCCGTTCGGCGCCTATCTCGTAGCCGAGCATCTCCATTGCTCGGGCATCCTGGCGGCGGTCGCGGCCGGCGTGATGATGGGGTTCATCGAGACACGGGGCAAGGCGCTGGCCGTAACCCGCATCCGACGCACGACGGTCTGGGATCTCATTCAGTTCACGGCCAACGGCATCATCTTCGTGCTGCTTGGCGAGCAGCTTCCCACGATATTGGCCGGCGCTGCCGACAGCGTCAGGCTGACCGGCCATCATGGAGCCTGGTGGCTGGCCGTCTATATCGTCGCGATCAATGTCGCACTGGCGGCGCTGCGTTTCGTCTGGGTCTGGTTCTCGCTGCGCCTGACGTCTTTCCGCCGCGCGGAAGATAGCCCGAGGCCGAACTGGCGGTTGGTGGGGGCGATGTCTTTCGCGGGCGTCCGTGGGGCCATCACGCTCGCGGGCGTACTCACGCTCCCGCTCGCCATGGCCGACGGGACGGCGTTCCCGGGTCGCGATCTCGCCATTCTCCTGGCAATGGGCGTCATCATCCTGTCGCTGATCGCGGCATCGATCGGACTGCCGTTGATGATGCGGGGGCTGGAGATGCCGGCGGAGCCATCGCGCGATGCGGAGATCGAAGAAGCCCGGAGAGCGGCCGCCGAAGCCGCGATCGCCGAGATCGAGCGCACTCAGCACCAGCTTGCCGAGGGGCGAAAGGATGCCGACGCCTATGTGAACGTCGCTTCCAGGTTGATGGACCTCTATCGCGAACGGATCGACAATCGCTCGAGCCTGCCCGAGGCGATGGCTTTTCTGCGGCGCGATGAGCGCATCGAGCGCGATCTTCGCCTTGCCGCGCTGAAGGCGGAACGCGGGGAAATTTTCCGCCGGGTTCGTCAGAGCGAATTGGGGAGCGAGGCGGCGCGCAAGCTGGTGCGGGAGCTCGACCTGCAGGAGGCCCGTCTGGCAGGGTGATGCCAACGACAGCCGGCAGGCACGGCGCGGCCGCGAGCTTTGGTTTCGGGACAAGGAAAAAGCCCCCGCTTGGGTGAAGCGGGGGCTGGGAGAGTTCGAACTGCCGTTTGCGTCAGCTCGCGAAGGCATGTTCGGCGGAGGACTGGCCGAGGCCGGCCTCGGCGCCCTGGGTGGCGGGGCCGGCGGTCTCGTCGGCGCCGGGCAGCGGCGGCAGGCCCTCGTCGGCCTTGGGCGCCATCTCCGCGGCGAGATCGCGGCGAC
>NZ_DATKFR010000438.1:0-5805 GCF_035511255.1 Parvibaculum sp. | reverse complement strand
GATTTCGAGGCCGAAGGCCGTGCGAGCTACGGCAGCTACAACGAGGTCAAGGTCAGCGGCGCCGCGTCCGGTCCGCTCACTGAAGACGGTTCCCTGCTCGGGCGATTCTCGTTCTTCTCCAATACGCGCGACGGCAACGTCACCAATATCGACGCGAAGAACGGCAACGAGAAGATGAACGACCATAACGAGTGGAGCGGCTCGGGCAAGCTGCTCTACAAGCCGAACAGCGACTTCTCGCTCTATCTTATCGGCACCTACTGGCAGCAGGATCAGGATTGCTGCGTCTGGACGCAGCGGAGCGTCTCGGACGATCCTCTGGGAGCCTTCGCCACGGCGCAGGCGAGCCTGTCGCGGCCGCTGGAGCCGTCGGAGCACAATCGCGAGGCGATGATCGACTATCCTTCGCATCAGAAGAGCTGGAATGGCGCCCTGACGCTCACCGCGGAATACGAGCTGTCGGACTATACGATCCGTTCGATCACCGGCTGGCGCAACTATCACACCAAGGAGTTCTACGACATCGACTCGACGCCGCAGCCGGGCCTCGTGGCGGGATCGGACTCGAAGATCAAGCAGTATTCGGAGGAACTCCAGTTCGTGTCCAAGAGCGCGAAGCTGGAACACACGATCGGCCTGTTCGCGATGGGACAGACCATCGACACGTTCTCCGACTTCTACGGCACGTTCAATATCCTGCCCGCGTCGTTTCCGGCGCGGACGGTCGACGATTTCGCCTACAAGACGTTCAACGCGGCGGTCTACGGGCAGGCGACCTATCATTTCGACGACCAGTGGGCGTTGAGCGGCGGGGCCCGGCTTCTCTACGACCGGATCGAGTCCGACTACACGCATACGCCGAACTCCGCCGCGATCGGTCTTCTCGGGCCAGGCGGGCTTTTCGACTTCCTCCTTCACCCCAATCCGCTGGTGGCGCTCGGAACGCCGGATGCCTACAGCGCCGAGAAGTCCGACGTCGCCGAAACCGGCATGATCAGCTTGCAATATTCGCCGACCAGGACGACCTCGGCTTTCGTGACCCTGAGCCGCGGCTACAAGGGCTACGGCATCGACGCCGATAGCGGCGTGGGCACCGGGCAGGCGACCATCGTGAAGCCTGAAATTCCGACGGACCTCGAGATCGGCCTGCGCAGTGTGCTTGCCAACAAGGTTGCCGTCAGCCTCACCGGCTTCTGGACCGAGATCGACGACTTCCAGGCATTCTCCTACGATCCGCTGACGGCGCGTTCGAAGGTCCGCAACGTCGGCAAGGTGCGCACCCGCGGCGTCGAGCTCGAAATGTTCGGCAATCCGCTGGAGAATCTTTCCGTCAACGGCGGCATCACCTACACCAACGCGGTCATTCGGGAATATCCCTCGGCCGGTTGCTACAGAGATCAGACGGCGGCTGAAGGTTGCGTCGGCGGCGTGCAGGATCTCGCGGGCAAGCGGTTGCCCAATGCGCCGAAGTGGTCGTTGAATGCCAGCACCACCTACTCGCAGCCGCTCCCTGAAACGACGTTGGCGGCGTTCATCACGGGCGACGTGTCCTGGCGTTCCGAGGTGCTCTACGACCTCGGTCAGGATCCCAACACCATCCAAGGCTCCTATGCCATCTTCGGCGGCAGGATCGGTCTGAAGGACGAGATGAACGAATGGCAGATCGCCCTTTGGGGAAAGAACCTGCTGAACAAGGACTACGCGGCGGCCATCTTCGGCTCACCCTATCTCTACACCGGCTACAGCCAGTTCCTCGGGACGGAGCGGACGTTCGGCGTCGAGGTCAGCGCGAAGTTCTGACGCATGAGACAAGCACTACGGTGAAGCCGCGTCCGTGCTGAGATGCGGCTTCACCGGCGGGGCGACGCGATCCCTCCCGGTCTGGCGCCGCCCCAAATTTTTCCGGATTCAACTGCCAAGGCGAGGCCATATGTTCCGCTCACGTATCATCGTCACGCTTTCTCTCGTCGCGCTGACGGCTGGCCTCTCCGGATGCGGCAAGATCAAGGAGTGGGGCATCGAGGCGTTGGCCTCCTACTACGTTCCTAAATATCTGGGCTATATCCCGCCCTACGAGAACGACGCGCAGGACGTGCAGACCGTCAAGGTCGCGATGCGCGATGGGGTGAAGCTCGAGACGCATATCTATCTGCCGGAAGGCAAGGGCCCTTGGCCCACCATCGTCGTTCGCGATCCCTACTCCTATTCGAAATATCTGACTTGCCGCCTTTATGTCCGCTACGGCTATGCCTGCGTGCATCAGGATGTGCGCGGCCGGTTCGGCTCGGAAGGCGATTGGTATCCGCTGGTTCACGAGCGTGCCGACGGCGTCGATACGCTGAACTGGGTTCTGGCGCAGCCCTGGCAGAACGGGAAGCTCGCGCTCGTCGGCGCCTCCTATGTCGGTCTCGTGCAATGGGCGATCGCGGACAAGCTGCCGCCGGAAGTGAAGACCTTCATTGCCGACGTGTCTCATGGCGATTACTACGAACTCGCCTATCACGGCGGCCAGTTCGATCAGGGCATCACCGGCGCCTGGCTGGCAAGCCTTTATCCCGAGGGGCGCGACGGCAAGGAATCGGCGCTCGAATGGGAAAAGAACGTCGCGGGTTTTATGCCCGCCAATGGGGTCGATCCGGCGAAGTTCGGCAAGGCCTGGCCGGCCTATCGCGATTACATCGCGCATCCGGAGAAGGGCGATCCCTTCTGGCACCAACCGATCTATAACGAGATCCGCGACAGCTACAAGGGCGTGGCCGTACCCGTCATGCTCACCGGGCGCTGGTACGATTTCTTCCTGCGCGGGACGCTCAAGATGTTCCCCGACTTGCCGACGCGCGCCGAGAGCCTGCTCGTCATCGAGCCCGGCGACCATAGCGGGCGCACCGGCGACCTCGAGGTGCCGGGGAAGAAGCGGGGCTTCGCCAACACCGTCGTCTGGCTCGATCATTATCTGAAGGGCGAGCCGCTTCCCGACGAGTTGAAGCCCGGCTATCGCTACTATGTGAACGGCGCCGATCGTTGGGAACACGCCGACGCATGGCCGACGACGCAGACCGTTGAGACGCTTTATCTCGCCGATCTCGGAAAGGCGAAGGGCAAATGCGACGGCGGACGTCTTGCGGCGGCTGAAGCGGAAACCGCGCCGGTCTCCTATGTCTACGATCCGAAGAACCCGGTGCGTACGCGCGGCGGCTCCTTCCTGCTTGCGCCCGATGTCGCGCCCGCCGCAAACGCCGAGCAGGGGAGCGATCTCTGTTCGCGCGGCGACGTGCTTTCCTTTTCGTCCGAGGCAATCCCGACGGCGAAGCTCATTTCGGGCCCGATCACCGTCAAGCTTCGGGTTTCCAGCAGCGCGCCGGACACGGCCTTCGCGGTCAAGCTGTCGGAGCATTTCGCCGACGGGCGCGTGTTCAATATTCGCGACGACTACATGGCGCTCGCCTTCCGCAAGGGCGACGACACGCGGTTGACCTATACGCCCGGCGAGGAAGTCGAACTCGAATTCGCGATGAACCCGATTGCATGGCAATTGCAGCCCGGTTCGAAGCTCAGGCTCGACATCACCTCGTCGAACTTCCCGGCCTTCCCGGTGCATTCGAACAAGGCCGGCCTCTGGAGCGCCATCGCGACCACCGACATCGCCACGCAGACCGTCCATGGCGGCTCGGTGGCGCTGGCGATAGAGGGGACGGCCGCGAAGTAAGCTCGGCCAGGTGTTATGTTCTGTTATAAACTGAAAATTTGTGTTCAAAAATGTCCAATACGGTAGACTACGCGCCATCGACTTTGCAAACGCGTCAGGGCGCCATGTCTGATCTGAAACCGTTTCCCAGCTGGGACCAAGCGTCCGCCGGCTCGTCCGAACTGGACAAGCTCATCTATCGGTCGCGCCTGCTCGGCTCCGATCTGCGCCTGACGAATTTCGGCGGGGGCAACACCTCGGCGAAGATCGCCGGAACCGATCCGTTGACGGGCCAGCCGGTCAGCGTGTTGTGGGTCAAGGGATCGGGCGGCGATCTCGGCTCGATTTCGGCCGACGGTTTCGCGACGCTCTATCAGGACAAGCTTCTCTCGCTTACCTCGCGTTATCGCGGCCCCGAGTTCGAGGACGAGATGGTCGAGCTCTTCTCCTATTGCGCATTCGGCGGCAATCCGCGCGCGCCGAGCATCGACACGCCGATCCACGGCTTCATTCCCTATGCCCATGTGGATCACGTCCATCCCGACGATGTCATCGCCATTGCCGCCTGCCGCGACGGCGCCGCGGTGACGAAGGAGATTTACGGCGACGAGATCGGCTGGATGGACTGGCGCCGTCCGGGCTTTGAACTCGGCCTTCGCATCGGCAAGCTCGCGACCGAAAATCCGTCGCTGAAAGGCGTCGTCCTCGGCGGACACGGGCTCGTCATCTGGGCCGACACGTCGGAGACCTGTTTCGAGCGGACGATCGAGGCGGTCGAAAAGGCGCGGAACTGGCTCGCGCGCCGTCCCGCATCGGCGCCCTTCGGGGAGCCCAGGGGGTCGGAGGTCGCGACGCCGGCGCGCGCCGAACTGGTCGCCCGGTTGCTTCCTGTGTTGCGCGGCGTCGTCAGCGAGAAGGAATACAAGGCCGGGCATTTTCTCGATACGCCGGACGTCCTCGAATTCGTGAACTCGTCGCGACTGGAGGAACTTGCCGCGCTCGGCACCTCTTGCCCGGATCACTTCCTGCGAACGAAGCGCCTGCCGTTGTTGCTGAAATACGATCCCGCGAGGGACGACATCGAAACGCTGGCGACGCAGGCGAAGATCGCGGTGGAGCAATACACGCGCGATTACGCGGCCTACTACCGGCGCAATGCCGAGCCGGATTCGCCGGCGATGCGCGATCCCTATCCGGTCGTGGTCATCATCGAACGCATCGGCATCGTCTGCTTCGCGCTCGACAAGGTGACGGCGCGGATCGCGGCCGAGTTCTACGTCAACGCCATCAACGTCATGCGCGGCGCGGAAATCGCCGGCGGATATGCGGGCCTTGCCGAGAACGAGGCCTTCCGCATCGAATACTGGGCGCTGGAAGAAGCGAAGCTTCGCCGCATGCCTCCGCGCGCGCCTCTCGCCGGTCGCGTCGCCTATATCACGGGGGCGGCCGGAGGCATCGGCCTTGCGACGGCACGGCGGTTGCTCGCCGAGGGCGCCGTCGTCTTTCTGACTGACATCGACGATGCGCGGCTTTCGGCGACACTCGACGATCTCGCGGGCAAATACGGGAGCGACCGCGTTCGCGCGCACAAGGTGGACGTCACCGACGAGGCGCTGGTCGTGGAAAGTTATGCCGCGCTGGCGCGGGAATTCGGCGGCGTCGACATTGTCGTCTCCAACGCCGGCATCGCCTCTTCAGCCCCCTTCGAAGCGACGACGCTCGAGATGTGGAACCGCAACGTCGGCATCATGGCGACGGGCTATTTCCTGGTCGCGCGGGAAGGTTTCCGCCAGATGCAGGCGCAGGGTCGCGGCGGCAGCATCGTCTTCGTCGCGAGCAAGAACGCCATGGCCGCGTCGCCCAATGCGGCGGCCTACTGCACGGCGAAAGCGGCAGAGGTGCAGCTCGCGCGGTGCATCGCCCTCGACGGCGCGGCCTATGGAATCCGGGCCAACGTCGTCAACCCGGATGCCGTTCTTTCGAATTCGACCATATGGCAGGGCGAATGGGCCGAGCAGCGGGCCAGTGCCTACGGCGTTTCGGTGGAGGCGCTGCCGGATTTCTACAAGAGCCGGAGCTTGCTCAAGCAGCAGATCCTGCCCGAAGATGTGGCTGAGGCC
>NZ_DATKFR010000437.1:0-19177 GCF_035511255.1 Parvibaculum sp. | reverse complement strand
AGGGGCCAAGCAGCGTGTAGAATTCTCCGCGCCGGACCTCAAGGTCGACATGCTCGACCGCGACGACATCCTTGTATTTCTTCTGCACGGCGGAAAGCCGGACGATCACCGGCTCCTCCGCGGCGCCAGCCTGCCCTTGTGCGATGTCTTGCCGCGCGATCTCGTTCAAAAACTATCTTTCCCTTGCGAGCGGATCAGAGCTTCACCATCACGTGCCGGACGACCGAATAGTCCTCGAGCGCATAGGCGGAAAGGTCCTTGCCGTAGCCCGACGACTTCATGCCGCCATGCGGCATCTCGCTTGCCAGCATGAAATGCGTGTTGATCCAGGTGCAACCATATTGAAGCCGGGCCGCCGTCTGCATCGCCTTCGAGATGTCGTTGGTCCAGACCGAGGACGCGAGACCGTACTGGCTGTCATTCGCCCAATCGACCGCCTGCTCGACGTCGTTGAAGCGCGTGATCGAAACGACAGGACCGAAGACCTCGCGCTGCACAATCTCGTCTTCCTGCAGCGCGCCGGCGACGACGGTCGGCTCGTAGAAGAAGCCGTTGCCGGCCCCCGGCTTGCCGCCGGTCAGAATCTCGATATGCTTCTGCGCCCGGGCGCGTTCGACGAAGCTCGAGACGCGCGCCCTCTGGCGTTCGCTGATGAGCGGTCCGAGTTCGACGCCTTCGACGTCGGGCGTACCGAGCTTGATCGTCGAGACGGCGCCGGCGAGATCGGCGGCAAGCTTGTCGTAGACCTTGGCGCCCGCATAGATGCGGCAGGCCGCCGTGCAGTCCTGACCCGCATTGTAATAGCCGAAGGTACGGACGCCTTCGACGACGGAGGCGATGTCGGCATCGTCGAAGACGATGACGGGTGCCTTGCCGCCGAGTTCCAGATGCGTGCGCTTCAGCGTGCCGGTCGCGGCTTCGAGCACCTTGCGGCCCGTCGCGATGTCGCCGGTCAGCGAGGTCATGTGGACGCCGGGATGCGAGACGAGCGGCGCGCCGACATTTTCGCCGCGGCCGAGCACGAGGTTGAAGACGCCGGCCGGGAAAAGTTCGGCGATGAGTTCGGCGAGTTTCAGCGCCGTCAGCGGTGTCTGCTCGGAGGGCTTCAGCACCACGACATTGCCGGCGGCGAGCGCGGGCGCGATCTTCCAGGCCACCATCATCAGCGGATAGTTCCAGGGCGCGATCGAAGCGACGACGCCGACCGGGTCGCGCCGGATCATGCTCGTATAGCCCGCCAGATATTCGCCGGCGGCGCTGCCCGACATGCAGCGCGCGGCACCTGCAAAGAAGCGGAAGCAATCGGCGATCGCCGGGATCTCGTCCTCAAGCGCGCGCGGATAGGGTTTGCCGCAATTGAGGCTTTCGAGCTTCGCGAAGGCTTCGCCCTCGGCCTCGATCCGGTCCGCCAGCTTGAGAAGAAGGCCCGACCGCTCGGCGGGCGTCGTCCGGCCCCAGCTCTTGAAGGCGCGGGTCGCGGCGGCGACCGCCTGGTCGATCTGCTCCCTGGAGGCGGAAGGAATTTTCGCGATCAGCGCGCCGGTCGCCGGATTGAGGATTTCCTCGTCCGCCCCCGCGCCCGCCACGAAATTGCCGTCTATGAAAAGCTTGGTCTGCATCGAACTGCCCTCCGGCCGGCGCATCAGCTTGCCGCTGTCGAGCTTGCACATCCAGCCTGCGTCCAAAGGAAAAGCCCTTTTAGAACAGTCTCTTGAAGGCAAACCAAAAGTGGGCGAGCGCCCATCGCGGCTTTCCGAAAAATGGTAAGGCAGCATAATGGGAATTGAAAATCGGAAAATCGGCATAGCCCGTTCTGATAAGCAGATAATGCTGTCACGCCGATGTTCTTCCGCCACGATCGCCCGGGACGGACGACGGATTTGCAGGTCCTTTCATTTTCCCGCTTGCTAATCCATATCATTTCTATAGGAATAATGACGGGAGTGGGAACATTGAAATCGGATCGCCGCCTGTGCGCGGGATCCGTGAACGGGGGCACTGCAATGACGAAGCACATGCCGAAAACTTCGCCAACCGGGCACAGTCCGCGTCTTTGTTGACGCCGATCGCGCCTTCCGCCGGCCGGCTCTGATCCGCCAGGTCGGCATTTCCAAAATTCAACCGCTCATACCGCTGGCGTCCCGGCGGATAGCACCTCTGCGTCCGCCACGCGAAAGCGCGGAGAGAGAACGCATATCCGGAGACTATTAATGCGTAAGTTTCATTTCGCCCGCGCGGCTCGGCTGCCGGGTTCCCGTGGTCCGGCCACCATCGGCCTTCTGCTTCTGACGACTGCACTGTCCTCCGGCGCCCTCGCCGCCGACACGCCGCCTCCGCCGCCACCTCCGGCCGATACCGGCGCCGCGCCGGAGCAGATCGAGGAACTCGTCGTCACGGCCCGAAAGCGCGCCGAGAAATCGCAAGACGTCCCCGTCGCGCTGACCGTGCTCGGCGGCCAGCATCTCGAGGACATAGGCGCGGTCAATATCCGCCAGATCTATCGCGAAGTGCCGACGCTGCAGGTCACCATTCCCAATGCCCGCAACACGACGCTGAACATTCGCGGCCTCGGCAGCGGTATCGCCAATGACGGCCTCGAGAACGCCGTCGGCGTCTTCGTCGATGGCGTCTATTACGCGCGGCCGGGCTCGGCGACCTTCGACCTGCTCGATCTGGAGCGCGTCGAAGTTCTGCGCGGTCCGCAGGGCACCGTCTTCGGCAAGAACACGACTGCCGGCGCCCTCAATATCGCGACCTCGAAGCCGAGCTTCGAACCCGAGACCAAACTCGACGTGTCCGCCGGCAACTACGGATACAAGCAGTTGCGCGCGACAACGACGGGGCCCGTCAACGACGTGCTCGCCTATCGCTTCTCGCTCAACAAGTCGACGCGCGACGGCTTCGTCGACAATGTCCGTCTCGGCATCGACCAGAACGACTACAACGACATCGGGTTTCGTGGACAGATTCTCTACAAGCCGAACCAGGATTTCGATCTGCGCGTCATCGCCGATTACGACAAGCAGAGGAACCACTGCTGCATCGCGGTGCTGAAGGACAAGGTCACGACCCGCTCCAACGGCTCCGCCTTTCCGAACGGCATCGACTCGCGGTCGGCGGCCATCGGCTACACGCCCCATTTCGTCGATCCGTTCAACAGGGAGACGGATTCCGACGTGGCGATCCTCAACAAGACCAGCCAGCACGGGTTCTCGGCCGAGGCAAACTGGAACGTGCTCGGCGGCTACACGCTGACCTCGATCACCGCCTATCGCGAATGGGCCTTCGACCCGGTCAACGACTGGGACTATCTCGGCGCCTCGATCCTCGCCGCGAACAATACGGTCTCACATCAGAACCAGTTCAGCCAGGAACTCCGCATCGCATCGCCGAAGGACGAGACCTTCGAATATGTGGCGGGCCTTTATTACTTCTGGCAGCACATCAAGAGCGACAACCTCAACACCTTCGGGCCGGACGCGTTCAGCTATATCAGCCCCGGCACGGCCCTCTCCGCCGTCCCCGCCTATCTCGGCAATGCCGCGCTTACCGGCTTCACCACGGACGATCATGCCGAGCCGAAGACCAACAGCTATGCCGCCTTCGGTCAGGGCACGTATCATTTCGATGAAGAACTCAGCCTGACGGGCGGTCTGCGCTATACGTGGGAGAAAAAGACGGCGAGCTTCATCCGCACCAATTCCGGCGGCGCGGATATTTCGGGCTACTCGCCTCTGGAACAGATCTACATCAACGCCGTCCGCAACGGCGTCGCTCCGACGGCGGCCGGCGCGGCGGAGTTCACGCAGGAACACAGCGAGGGAGCCCTCTCCGGCGGCGTGTCGCTCAACTACAAATTCACCGAAGACCTGCTCGGCTATGTATCCTTCAATCGCGGCTACAAGTCGGGGGGCATCAACGTCGCCTATATCAACCCGGCCAATCCGAATGCCAAGCGCGTGCTCGACCCGGAAACGGCGAACAGCTACGAGATCGGCTTCAAGACGCAGTGGTTCGACAACCGTTTGCGTTTCAACACGGCTCTTTTCTGGGAAGACATCAAGAACTATCAGTCGACTTCCGCCTGGTACAACGGCACGACCACCGTCAGCTATCTCGCCAATGTCGGCAAGGTGCGCTCGCGCAGCGTCGAGATCGACGCACAGGCGGTTCCGATCGAGGGCCTGACGTTGACGGCGGCGGGCGCGTTCACCGACGCGAAGTACCTGTCCTTCGACAACGCGCCCTGCCCGCCCGAGGATTCCTATCTGAATACCTGCAATGCGAGCGGCAAGCAGGTTCCGGGTGCGCCGCGCTGGGCGGGCTTCGTCGGCGCCCAGTATGAGTGGCCGGTGGGCGATCTCTTCGCGCAAGGGGTCAACGCCTATGTCAGCGGCGACTACAACTACAAATCGTCGGCGCAGTCGGGCACATCGGCCTATACTTGGGTGGGAGCCTATGGCCTCGCCAATCTGCGCCTCGGCGCGCGCCTCGACGATCGCTCGCTCGATATCTCTCTCTGGGCGAACAATCTCTTCGACGAGGAATATTACACGGCGATCGGCGTCCTTCCCTTCAACGAAGGCGCGACGGCGGGTTTCCTCGGCGATCCGCGCACGATCGGCGTCACGCTCCGCACGACCTTCTGATCGACGGTCTGCAACGAAGACGGAGAACCCGCGGCCGGAAACGGTCGCGGGTTTTTCAGTTCCGCGAGATCAATTTCCGGGAAGGCGGCGGCGCGTGCTGGGTGGACTGTATTCGCGACACATGTCGAGGAACTGGCTCGCGGTCGGACGGAGCGGTGCGCCGCGCCGCCAGACGAGGCCGACATCCACCGTCGGAATGGGATTGGCGAGTTCCCGCGCCTCGAGCCTGTCTCCGTCGAGCGACCAAGGGCGATAGGCCATGTCGGGCAGCGTCGCGAGGCCGACGCCCATGCCGACGAGACTGCGCACAGCCTCGACCGACGCTGTCCTGAGCACGATATTCGGATCGAGCCCCTCTTCGCGCCAATAGGCCGTCGTCGTCTCTATGAGTTCGTCGACCGACAACATGATGAGCGGCTCGTCGGCGAGATCGTCGAGCGTCAAGACGTGCTGCGACAGAAGTGCGTGACCCGCCGGCAGCCAGATGCGCCAGGGGGAGCGGATCAGCACTTCGGATTCGAGGGCCTGCCGATCCTGCAGGTTCGAAACCAACAGAAGGCCGACATCGAGTTCGCCATTGACCAGCAGATGTTCGAGATAGGTACGCTCGTCCTCGACGACGCGGACGTCGACCTGCGGAAAGACGCGGCGGAAGCGCGCCAGCAGATCGGCGAGGTAGTAGCCGGACACCATGTGCGTCACGCCGACATTGAGGTCGCCGGACATGGCCTCGGGCCGGATGCCGACCGCGCGGCGCGCATCCGCCACCGCCGCCATGATGCGGCGCGCATGGAGGACGAGTTGATGGCCCTCATGCGTCAGACGCACACCCTTCGCATGGCGCACAAAGAGGCTCGCCCCGGTCTCGTATTCGAGCGCCTGGATCGCCGAGGTGATGGCGGATTGGGAGATGCCGAGCTCCTGCGCGGCGCGCGAGACGGATTCCGTCTCGGCGGCGGCGATGAAATATCGTATCTGGCGCAGGTTCATGGCGCGGCACTATAGCAGCGCCGTTCTTTCGCTCACGCATTTTAAACGAGGGGCGTGCCCTCGACGGTGATCCGGTGCATCAGCCGCCGGGCCCCATGATAATCGTTGATGGCCAAATGCCAGGTCGAACGATTGTCCCAAAAGGCGATGGAGCCTTCACGCCATTGAAAGCGATAGGAAAACTCCGGCCGCATCGCGTGCTTGTAGAGGAAGTTCAGGAGCGGAGTGCTCTCCTCTTTCGTCCAGCCTACAAACTTCACGGTAAAACCCGGATTCACGTAGAGGATCTTTTTGCCGGACTCGGGATGCGTCAGGACGACCGGGTGGATCGAGTCCTGGGTCGCGGCGTCGGGATTGCCGATCCGGCCGTTGACGTCGGCCACCTCCGACGTGTTGACCGCCGCCTTGTGGCCGAAGACGTGGCGGCTCGAATGCAAGGCCTGCAGGCCTTCCAGTGTCTTCTTCAAACCGTCCGAAAGCGTTTCGTAGGCGCGCGCCATGTTCGCGAAAAGCGTATCGCCGCCGAGCGCCGGCAGCTCGCGCGCCAACAGGATCGAGCCCAGCGCCGGAATCTGGTCGTAGCTGTGATCCGTGTGCCAGCCGCCGCCGACATTGATCTTCTGCTCGGGCTCCTTGCGTACTTCGGCGATTTGGGGATAGCCGGACACATGCTGGAAGAAGCGGTTGACGTTGATCGGCCCGAAGCGCTCGGCAAACGCGATATGCTATTCAGGCGTCAGGTTCTGGTCACGGAAGAAGACGACGCCATGATCGAGAAGCGCCTGCCGGATCGTCCGCAAATCCGCGTCGAGAAGGGCCCGTGAGAGATCGACACCGGAAATTTCCGCACCCACCGCCGTCGAGACCGGTGTCACGACGGCCGTTCCTGCTTTCTCCAGAACTGCTCCGGCTCCAATTGCGCTTGCCATGCCCATCCATCAAACATATTAAGTTGATAGGATTAAACAAGAAACAACTCATCGACGCAACAGGTCAGTTTGTCCGCATCCTTTCGAGGAGCGACGCCGTCGGATAGCCGTCGGGCGGCAGGCCGACCGACTGCTGGTAGGAACGGATCGCCTTGCGGGTGTTGTAGCCGATGATGCCGTCGGCCTTGCCGTGGTCATAGCCCTTGGCGGTCAGCAGCGCCTGCAGTTCCTCGCGCTCGCTGCGGGTCAGCGGGCGCTCGTCATAGGGCCAACCTCTCTTGATCTCGCCCATGCCCTTGAAGCGGTCGGAGAGCAGCGAGACCGCGAGCGCGTAGGAGGTCGAGGCGTTGTAGACGAGGATCGAGCGGAAATTGTTGAGGACGAGGAAGGCCGGCCCCTTGTAGCCCGCGGGCAGCAGCAGCGAGGCCGTCTCCTCCGTGTCGGTCGCCGGGAAAGCGCGGCCGTCGGCGCGCTTCAATCCGAGCTTCGACCATTCGGCGATGCTCTTCGTCAGCGACATGTCGGCCAGCGCATAGTCGAAATGCGCCGGCATCGCGACCTCGAACCCCCAATGGCCGCCGGTCTGCCATTTCGAGACCTGCAGATAATGCGCCGTCGAGGCCAGCGTGTCGGCGGTCGAATGCCAGATGTCGCGTCTGCCGTCGCCGTCGAAATCGAGGGCATGGGCAAGATAGGTGGTCGGGATGAACTGCGTCTGGCCCATCGCGCCCGCCCAGGAGCCGAGCATTTCTTCCGGCTGGATGTCGCCGGCCTGAATGATCTTCAGTGCCGCGATCAATTGCGCGCGACCGAACTCCGGGCGGCGCCCCTCGAAACCGAGCGTGGCGAGCGAGCGTACGACGTTCTGCGTCCCCATGTGATCGCCGTAATTGGACTCGAGCCCCCAAATGGCGACGACGACGCTCCGATCGACGCCATAGGCCTTCTCGATCCGGTCGAGCAACGCCTTGTTCTCGACGAGCAGCGCCTTGCCGCGCGCCACGCGTTTGTCGGACAGCGCACCCTTCAGATAGTCCCAGACCGGCTTCACGAATTCCGGCTGGTTCTGGTCCGCCGCGACGACGTCCTCGTCGGGCGCGACGTCGCGCATCGCGCGGTCGAAGGTCGCTCCCGTGATGCCCGCCTTCATGGCCTCGAGGCGGAACTCCGTCAGCCAGTCGGCGAAACGCTGATCGTTCTCATTGACCGGCGGCGCCATGGGCAGGCGCGTTTCCGGTACGCGAGCGGAAGTGCGCGCGTCGGCACAGCCGGACAGGACGAGACCGGTCAGAAGGACCGCGCCTCCAGTCAGGACGTGAAAGCGGAAAAGACGGGAAAGCGGCATTGAAGACTCCGAGAGTCACGATCGGGAGAGCGAGACGCGCAGCCGATGAGCGAAGAGGCCCCAGATCAGCTATTGAGTTTTTCGAGGGTTTTCGTGGTGCTGAAGCCCGGGACAAGATCTATCACGGCGACCTGACCGCCATAGCTCTGCACGAAGGCGGCGCCGACGATCGTTTCGACGGTGTAGTCGCCGCCCTTGACGAGAATATCGGGACGAATGGCGCCGATCAGGTTCTCCGGGGTGTCCTCGCCGAAGATGACGACGAGATTGACACTGGAGAGGGAAGCAAGCACCGTCGCGCGCGACACGTCGGGCTGGACCGGGCGCGTCGGGCCCTTGAGCCGTGTGACCGAGGCGTCGCTGTTCAGGCCGACGATCAGACGATCGCAGAGCGCACGAGACCGACCGAGCAGCGCGACGTGCCCTGGATGAAGCAGATCGAAGCAACCGTTGGTGAAGCCTATCTTGAGGCCTTTGCGGCGCCATGCCGCCGCTATGTCGGCGGCCGCCTCCCGCGTGACGATCTTCAACTCCATCGACGAGAGCTCATGCTCGCGCAACTTGGCCGCCAGTTCGTCGCGATAGACGACAGCGGTGCCGACCTTGCCGACAACGATACCGGCCGCCGTATTGGCGAGGCTTGCCGCGTCGACGAGCGGCAATCCGGTGGCGAGCGCCGCCGCCAGTGTGGAAATCACTGTGTCGCCGGCACCCGAGACGTCGAACACCTCTCGGGATTCGGCGGGGAGGTGCGCGACATTGCCATCCGCGGTGACGACGCTCATGCCCTCCTGGCTTCGCGTCACGATCATGGCATCAAGTTGCGCGTCCTCGATGAGCCTGCGCGCCAGAGAGACGATCGCCACGTCGTCGCTCGCGGCCTGGCCGGTCGCTTCGGCGAGTTCCTTGCGGTTCGGCGTGACGACGCTCGCCCCGCGATAAAGGTCGTAATTTCGTCCCTTCGGATCGACGATGACCGGGATCGCGGCGGCCCGGGCAGCCGTAATGACGGCGGTGCAGACATCCTGCGTCAGAACACCCTTGCCGTAATCCGATAGAACAACGACCTGAATATCGGCCAACAATCCAAGTGCGCGATCGATCACCTCGCGCTGAAGCGCCGGCGACAGGGACGTGTTCGTTTCATAATCGGCGCGCAGGACCTGCTGACCCATGGCAACATAGCGTTGCTTCACGGTGGAGCGGCGCTGCGGATCGACGGCGAGACTCGCATCGACCTGCGGCACGGCAGCGAGCATGCGCGAAATTTCCTCGCCGATATCGTCCGCGCCGATGACGGAGGCAAAGGCCACATGCGCGCCAAGGGCCGCTAGATTGCGCACCACATTGCCCGCCCCGCCCAGCATGGTGCGCTCATCCTTGACGCGCAGAACGGGAATGGGTCCCTCCGGCGAGATACGTTCGACGTCGCCATAGATGTAGCGGTCGAGCATCACGTCGCCGACGCAGAGAATTCTCGCTCCCTTCAGTGCCTCGACCTTGCCTGCCAGATGCTGTTTGCCGGTCATGTTTCCGATGATCTCATTCCGCCGCCGACGCTTTCGAGCTACGCCCGTAAACGTCGTCGAACCGCACAATGTCATCCTCGCCGAGATAGTCGCCCGACTGCACCTCAATGATGCTCAGAGGATCGGTACCCGGATTTTCAAGCCGATGCTTCGTGCCGACCGGGATGTAGGTCGACTCGTTTTCGTAGAGAATTCTGACATCGTGGCCGACGGTGACGCGCGCATGGCCGCTGACCACGACCCAATGCTCGGCACGACGATGATGCATCTGGAGCGAGAGGGCGGCGCCCGGATAAACCATCAGATGCTTCACCTGATGGCGCTCCCCCGTGTCGAGGCTTTCATAGAAGCCCCAGGGACGGTAGACACGATTATGGGCCTGATGCTCGGTGCGGCCGTTCGCGGCGATGCGCTCGACGATCTTCTTCACGTCTTGCACACGATCCTTCGCGGCGACGAAAAGAACATCGCCGGTTTCGACGATGATCAGATTTTCGACACCGAGCGTCGCGACGAGGCCTGTCTCCGCGCGGATGAAGCAATTCCGCGTGTCTTCGGTGAGAACGTCGCCAGTGGCCACATTGCCGCTCCGGTCCTTGTCGCCGACATCCCACAGTGCCGACCAACTGCCGATGTCGCTCCAACCCATGTCGACGGGCACGACGACGGCGTCGCGTGTATGTTCCATGACCGCGTAGTCGATCGAGTTCGACGGGCAAGCGCGGAACGCTTCGGACTGGAGCCGAAGAAAATCGAGATCGCGATTGCCCTTATGCACCGCTTCGGCGGCGAGCGCCGCGATCGACGGGCAATGGATGCGCATTTCATCGAGTATGCGGTCGGCACGAAACATGAAAATGCCCGCGTTCCAGTCGTAGCCGCCCTGGTCGAGGTAGGTCTTCGCCGTGGCCATGTCGGGCTTCTCGACGAAGCGCGCGACGGCGAAAGCCCCTGTACCCACCGGCACGCCGCGCTTTATGTAGCCGTAACCGGTCTCGGGAGCGGACGGAACGATACCGAAGGTGACGAGCTTCCCATCGTGCGCCAGCTCGGCCCCCCTCTCCACAGCGGCGCGGAAAGCCGCGATATCGCGAATATGATGATCGGCGGGCAGCACGAGAACGATGCCCCTGGGATCGCGGGTCTGCACGAAGGCGGCGGCGGCGGCGGCGGCGGGCGCCGTGTTCCGGCCCTCGGGCTCGAGCAGATGGGCAAGCGGAACCAGGCCGGCCTCCCGCATCTGCTGCGCGATGATGAAGCGATGTTCGTCGTTGGAAACGACGATGGTCGGCGCAAACAGGGCCGGGTCGGTGACCCGGAGCGCGGTTTCGAGCAGCATGGCGCGCTCGGACACGAGCGGCAGAAGCTGCTTGGGATAAAGCGCGCGGGAGGTGGGCCAGAGCCTGGAGCCCACGCCGCCCGAAAGAATGACTGGATATATCGTCACTTCGATCCCCGTTGCCTGACGCCGGACCCTAGCACATCCGCCCGGCTCTCACGAAGAGGCCCCGAGGATGGCAGCCGGCAAGGGTTAACGGCCGTCTTGCGGGCGGCCCTTACGGGCAATCTAGCAGTTTGGGAACAAAGCGGTACACCCGTTCGTCGCCGCCGCAGACGCAGGTCGGCCCGAACCGGCCCTACCGCCGTTCAAGCCCGGCCGGTCTCGATCGTGGCGCCGTCGCGTTGGAGGCCCAGCCCCTCTTCCGTCAGCTCCGGCTTCCCGGTTTCGGGGATGCCGCTCGTCAGCCGCCGAAGCGCAACGCGCGCGCGGCTCAAGCGAGACATCACGGTTCCAAGAGGAATGTCCAGAAGGTCGGCGACCTCGCGATAGGACAGGCCCTCGAGGCCGACCAGGAGAGCGACCTCCCTTTGATCGACGGGCAGACGCATCAGCGCGCGAGAGAGATCGAGATATTCGAGATGTGCATGCTGAGGCGCCGGGCAGGAAATTTCCTCTGCATAATCGTCGAGAGAGACCTGGTTCTGTGCGGCACGGCGAGCGAAGTGCACCGCCCGGACATTATGTAACGTCGTATAGAGATATGCCTTCCAGTTTTCGACGCTGTCGCGATCTCCGACATAGGAGAGTACGCGCCTGAGGCTTTCCTGAACGAGATCGTCCGCATCGGCCGGATCCCCGACAAGGGCGAGCGCATATCTTCGCAATCCCTTGATATGAGCCTCCATTCCATCCAACAGATCGTCCATCTCTTTACTCCTCACGGGCAAATAATCGCGGCCTCTGGATTTACTTCCGTCACACCGAACACAGTCTATGAGGCGACATGGGCAAGGTTGTGGCAATTACGTGGCCGAGCTGGAAAGCCTCCGTCGAAGTTTTCTTCTGTGCCCGTCGAGCACCAGACGAAACGCACCGGCCGTCACGGACCACGGTTTGGTCACTCGCAAGCCATGGGGGGCTGCGCCACCTTCGACGCTTATCGCCGCAACACGAGGAAGGTGGCATATGAACGTCCTCGATCTACGCCGCAATGCCGACGAAGCACCCGCGCGCCACATTTATCCGGTCCTGCTGTGCGGCGGCTCCGGCACGCGGCTGTGGCCCCTGTCGCGCTCGGCCTATCCGAAGCAACTGCTGCCGCTTCTTTCCGATCGCACGATGCTGCAGGAAACGGCGGCGAGGACCGCGGACGATCCGTTGTTCGGACGCCCTCTCGTTATCGCCAACGAAGAGCATCGTTTTCTTATCGCCGAACAGCTTCTGGAAATCGGCGTCGAACCCTGGCGCATCGTGCTCGAGCCGACCCGGCGCAACACGGCGCCCGCGCTCGCGGCGGCGGCCTTGCTGCTCATCGCCGAGGATCCAGGCGCGATCATGTTCGTCGAACCGTCCGATCATCTCATCGCCGATGTCGAAGCGTTTCGCAACGTCGTGCACCTCGCCACACCGGCCGCCGCGCACGGACATCTCGTCACCTTCGGCATCGCGCCGACACGACCGGAAACCGGTTATGGTTACATCGAATCCGGTAACGGCCTCGAGGAATATGCGGGCGTTCATGCACTGTCGCGCTTCGTCGAAAAGCCCGATGGCGACACCGCGCAGACCTATATCGAGAGCGGCGCCTATCACTGGAATTCCGGCATTTTTCTGCTGCCGGCCGTCGAGTACCTGAAGGAGCTCGAACGCCTGCAACCCGGCGTTGTCGATGCCTGTCGGCGCGCGGTCGAGAAAGGCCGCGACGACAAGAGCTTTTTCCATCTCGACGAAAAGGCCTTCGCTGCCTCTCCGAACATCTCGATCGATTACGCCGTCATGGAACATACCGATCGCGCCGCAATCGTGCCCGCCGAGATGGGATGGAACGACGTCGGATCTTGGCATGCTCTGATGGATGCACATCCGCGCGACGCGGACGGCAACGTGCTGCATGGCGACGTGATGGCCGAAGGCGTCAGCAATTGCTACATCCGTTCCGACGGACGCCTCGTCGCCGCCCTCGGGCTCGACAATGTCATCGTCGTTTCGACGGAAGATGCATTGCTGGTCGCCTCCGCCGATCGCTGCGGCGATGTCGGCCGGATGGTCGAGACGCTGTCGCGGGACAACCGGTCCGAAACCGCGCATCACAAGCGCGTCTACCGGCCCTGGGGTTTTTACCAGACCGTCGACCTCGGCGACCGCTTCCAGGTCAAACGCATCATGGTGAAGCCTGGCGCGCAACTCAGCCTGCAGATGCATTTCCATCGAGCCGAGCACTGGGTGGTCGTCAGCGGAACGGCGCGCATCACTTGCGATGGCAAGACGCAGCTCCTTCGCGAAAACGAGTCGACCTATATCCCCCAGGGAATGACACACCGGCTTGAGAATCCCGGTCGCCTACCCCTGCATCTGATCGAGGTGCAATCGGGCGCGTATCTCGGCGAGGACGACATCGTCCGGTTCGAGGACAACTACGGCCGGAACTGAGTATCGAAGCGGCATCGCGCTTGCCCCGGATTGACCACAGATCGTCGTTCCGCCTTGCGCGACCTTTTGGAAATAGCGGCGTTCTTGGAGCACGCCCGGGTTTGCCGCTCGCATGGATACGACTGAAGGAGACTGACAGATGATCGGCGGAAATCTTCTCGTTCGATGGATCGTGGCCGGCGCCGCGTGCGTCGGCCTGTCGATTTTCGCGACGGAGCCGGCGATGTCGGCCGACGCACAAATGCAGATGCAGGCCAACGCACCGGCAGCGGCCTCCGCCACGCCCGGCCAGGTACCCGGGCAACAGATGCCCGGTCATCAGAATCCGGGAGGGCACCCGGGCGGCGGCAAGGGCGCGCCGGGCATCATCAACGATCCCAACTATCAACTCGGCGCCGGCGACCGCGTTCGCGTCATCGTGTATGGGCAGCCCGATCTCACGGGCGAGTTCCAGGTCAACGGAACGGGCGAGATCGCATTTCCGCTGATCGGCAACGTCGACGCCGGCGGACTCTCGGCGACGCAGCTCGAATCGCAGATCGCTTCGAAGCTGCAACCCGACTACCTGCGCGATCCGCGCGTCAGCGTGGAGATCATGACCTACCGGCCCTTCTACATTGTCGGTGAAGTCAACAATCCCGGGAACTACGCCTATACGAACGGCATGACGGTCATCAACGCCGTCGCGATGGCCGGCGGCTTTACCTATCGCGCCAAGGAAGAGGATTTCTACATCACCCGTGCTGGCGATCCGTCGAGCGCGCAGCAGGATGCGCAGCAGCAGACGAAGGTTCACCCCGGCGACGTCATCACAGTACGAGAAAGGTGGTTCTGAGCATGACCCTTTCCAACCAGCTTCCGAGCGCACCCGGCTTCGGCAATTCCAGACAAGTCGAGCCCGTCGTCCCGGGATTTTCCATTCCGCCGGCGTCGGAATCCGACGCCATGGCAATGCTGCGCAAACTTTGGCGCGGCAAGATCTTCATCATCGGCACGGTCGGCACCCTTCTCATCGTCTCCTTCGTGGCGACGAGCTTGATGACACCTCTTTTCATGGCGACCTCGGAGGTGCTTATCGGCGTGCCGGGTAGCAACGTGGCCGGGGCCCAGTCGTCGGTCGACAAGCTCGTGGTGGACCGCGATACCGTCGAAAGCCAGGGACATGTGATCGCATCGCGCGCCACGGCCGAGCGTGTGGTGGAGCGGCTCGCCCTCGATCACGACCCGGAATTCAATCCGGCGCTGCGTCCGGAGAGCCTCCTCGCCGGGATCAAGGGGCTCTTCAAATTCTCGTCCGAAACGAGCTCCGACGAGACCGCCAGCGATGAAAAGAAAGAGCAGGCTCGCCAGCGCGTTATTAGCACCGTTTTGAACGCCGTCAGCGTCGACGCCGCCGACCGTTCGCATGTGCTCGAGGTCTCCGCGACCTCGCAAAGTCCGGCCAAGGCGATGCGGATCGCCAACGCCTTTGCGGATCTCTATATCGAGCAGCAGCTCATCTTCAAGGCTCAGACCACACAGAAAGCAAATGAATGGCTGAGCGCCCAGATCCAGACGCTCCGCGCCCAGGTCGACAATGACGAACGCGCCGTCGAGGATTATCGCCGCGCGAACAATCTATACGAGGCGAACAACGCTACCGTCACCACGCAGCAGATGTCGGAACTCAGCACGCAGCTCGTCACCGCCGAGGCCGCGAAGGCGGAAGCCGACGCGCAGCTCGGCCAAGCGACGGCAATGTTGAAAGCTGGCAAGGATCCGAAGAGCATCCCGCAGGTTCTTGCCTCTCCGATCATTCAGGCGCTGGAAGAAAAGCGCACGGATGTAGAGCAGCAGGCCGCGCAACTCTCCTCGATCTACGGCCCCAAGCATCCGCAGATTCAGAACATCAAGGCGCAGATCGCCGACATCAATGCCAAGGAACGGGCGCAGGTGGCGCAGATCGTTGCCAGCCTCAAGAACGAGCAGACGGCCGCCCAGGCGCGCTACAATGCGCTCAAAGCGAGCCTAGATCGTACACAGGGCGCGGTCGGTCAGACCAACGAGCAGTCGATCAAGCTTCGCGAGCTTGAACGCGAGGCGCAGGCTTCGAGCACGCTCTTCCAGAATTTCCTCGAAGGTTACAAGCAGACGGCCGCACAGCAGGACTTCCAGCAACCCGACGCCTGGGTCATCTCACATGCGAGCATGCCGAACAAAGCCGCGTTCCCGCCGACGGCGGCGATTTTCGTCGGTGCGGGGCTCGCCGGCCTCATCGGCGGCGCACTGCTCGCGCTTTTTGCGGATTCGCTCGACCGCTCGTTCCGTACCAGCGAGGACGTCGAACGGAGGACTGGCCTTCCGACGCTCGCGATGATTCCGACTTTCCGCGCGTCGGCGGCGGCTGAGCATGTGATTCGCGATCCCGCTTCGCCCTTCAGCGAGGCCGTGCGCAAACTCCATACCAAACTCGTGCTGACGCATCCGGGCGAAAGCCCGAGCGTCATCATGATGACCTCGTCGATCCCGGACGAAGGCAAGTCGCTCATCAGCATTTCGATGGCGCGGCTGCTTGCCTATAGCGGCCGCCGCGTCATCGTCGTCGATGGCGATCTGCGCCGACCGAGCCTTCACAGCCTTCTCGGCCAACCGTCGCAGCCGGGTCTGGTGGAGCTTCTGAATGGCGAGGCGACGCCCGACGAAGCCGTCTATCGCGATCCGACCTCCGGCCTTCACGCGATTTTTGCCGGCCGCGTGCCGCACGGCACGGGCTATGTGCCGGATTTCGAAAGGCTGCGCGCCCTTTTGAGTTCATTGTCCCGGCATTATGAACTCGTCATTCTCGACACGCCGCCGGTCCTCGTCGGCAGCGAGGCAATGCAGTATGCGCGCATTGTCGACGCGACGGTGTTTGTCGCGCGCTGGCGCCATACGTCGCAGGATGTGGCAGCAGACGCGATCAAACAGGTGCGAATGTCGGGCGGGCATATTTCCGGCGTCGCGCTCGCGCAGGTCGATCCGAAACTCTACAAGCGCTACGCCTCGGTCGATCTCCACTACACGTATACGAACGCAAAGCGGGGCGGCGGCAAGGCGCTCGCCACGAAGGTCGCGTGATGGCCGCCTCCTCGCCGGCACCGGGCGCGCTTTTCGTCACCCAGTATTACCGGCCCGAATGGATCGGCTCAGGCCCTTATTGCGGCGATATGGCTGAATGGCTCAACGCGCATAGCATCGATGTGCGCGTGGTGACCGCACGCCCGCATTATCCGAGCGACGCCGTGTTCGCCGATTATCGTTCCGGTGCCCGGGACGAGGAGATCGTCGATGGCGTGCCGGTAACGCGGCTATCGAACCGGGTGCTGACCGGCGGTGGCGCGATGCGGCGCATGATGACGGGCGCAGGATTCCTGATGCGGGGGCTTCTGGAGCTTTCGCGCGGTCGCGTGCGGCGACGCGAAATCGTCGTCTCGCTGTGCCCGTCGATTCTGACCGTGATCCTCGGTATTGCGATGACGAGGCGGCGGGGACGCCATGTTGCGATCATTCACGATATCGAATCCGGGCTTGCGGAGGGGCTCGGCATCATGGGCGGCGGCGCACTGCTCGGCCTTTTGCGCTGGATCGAGCGCGCGGCGCTCAACCGAACCGACCTCGTTCTCGTATTGTCGGAAAACATGCGCATCCAGCTCGAGGAGCGCGACGTGACGACGCCGATCCAGGTGCTGCCGATCTGGATCGATACCGACGCCATCTATCCCTGCCGTAACGAAACCGCCGGGCCGATCACGGTTCTCTACAGCGGAAATTTCGGCAAGAAGCAGGGACTGCGGCAGATTCTCGATGTTGCAAAGCTTCTACAGCACGCGAAATCCGATATCCGGCTTGTGTTGCGGGGTGAGGGCCGGGAGGCGGAGGCGCTCCGGCAGACCGCACGCGAACTTGGCCTGCGTAATGTTGAGTTCATGCCGTTGTTGCCGCCGGAGCGGCTCAACGAAGCACTCGCCGAAGGCGACATTCATCTCGTACCGCAGAACCCGCAAGGCGCCGATTTCGCGGTGCCGTCGAAAATCTTCGCCATCATGGCGGCGGGCCGACCTTTCATCGCCACGGCGGAGCCCGGCAGCCTTCTCTCGCGCATGTGCGAGGAGACGGGCGCCTTCGCCTGTGTACCACCGAACGATCCGCAAGCCTTCGCCGAGGCGCTGCTCGCGCTCGCGGCGAACAGGACGCGGCGCGACGAACTCGGCGCGCGGGGACGCGCCCATGTCCTCGAACGACATGCGAAGCCCAAGGTGTTGCGGGATTTCGCCAACGCACTGCATGGACGTTGATCGCATGGCCGACGCCCCTCCCCGTCACATCCTGATCTTCGAACCGGACGAGCGGGGCCATGCGCGCGAATGGTTCGAGCATCTCACGCGCTTTGCGGCCGAGCGTCATCCATATCTCAAGCTGACGCTTGCCGTTCCACGTCGGCTCGCCGAGGCGATCCATGTGCCGCCCTCGACATCCATCCAAACCCTGAGCGAGAAGGAAGAGCGCCGGTCGCTCGCCCCACAGCTCGCCGTCAGCGGCATGGGACGCTGGAATACGATGCAGAGCCATCTCGCGTCGAGCGGCGCGGACTACGGCTTCTTTCTCGGCCTCGATCACATCACGCTGCCGCTCGCCCTCGGCCTGCGTGCGCGCCGTCCGGTCTCCGGCATCCTGTTCCGGCCGTCCGCACATTACGATGACGACCACGCGGCTTCGAGGACGAGTCTGAAGGAACGCATCCGAGATCTGCGCAAACAGGTTCTCTACGCTCTCATGCTGCGCAATCCATCCCTCGATATCGTTTTCTCCCTCGATCCCTACTTCCTTTCGACGACCGCCACGTCGAAAGTCAGAGGGCTCGTCGATCCGGCCTTTCCGCTCCCCGCGCCTTCTCCGGAGGCCGCGGGTATCCGGCCGACGGATGGCCGCGTTCTCTTTCTGCTTTTCGGAGAGATCAGCGAGCGCAAGGGGCTGCTCGCGCTTTTCGACGCGCTCGCGCATCTTGCGCCCGAAACGGCGGCGCGTATGTCCGTCCTCGTCGCCGGCCGCATCGAGCCCCCGTTGCGGGAACTCGCGGCGGAGCGAGCGGATGCGTTGCGTTCCGTGCTTCCCTTGCGACTCTCCTTCGACGACCGCTTCCTGCCGGCGGAAGAACTTGCCGGACTGGTGCGCCGCGCCGACGTCATTCTCGCGCCCTATCAACGTTTTGTGGGCTCGAGCGGCGTCATGCTCTGGGCGGCGAGCGCCGGCAAGCCGATCATCACGCAGGATTATGGACTGATCGGCAGACTGACACGCGAACACAGGCTGGGTCTTGCGGTCGATACGACGGATGCCGCTGCGTTGGCCTCGGCGATTTCCAAAGCGGTCAGGCGCGGCCCGGCGGCACTCGCCGAAGAGAAGACCGTGAAGGCTTTCGCCGCGCATCGAACGCCCGGCCGTTTTGCCGCCACAATTCTCGACGGCGTGCTGAAACGCGAGCCGTCGCAAACCGCCGCCAGGGAAGCGGGCGAGGAAATAGCGCGGTCCCGCACTGGTCACGCTTCTTCCCTGCGGTGATCACAACAGACCTTGCAGCCTCTGTGGCAGAAGACAGTTGTTATCAGACTACGGGACCGGGCGCGGGGCGCGTCAGTTTGGAGCGATGTCATGGCGGAGACGATTTCATCGGCAAAAGGCCTGTCGATGCAGGCGATCCGGCCGCAGCCGGTTTCGCAACCTGTCGTCAGCGGATTGACGGCCGCCTATGACGCCGCGGTGATCCTCGGTACCAGCGCACTCGCCTT
>NZ_DATKFR010000436.1:0-5512 GCF_035511255.1 Parvibaculum sp. | reverse complement strand
GGCGTGAGCCCGGTTTTGAGCCAGAGATGCCGCACGGAATCGAAACCTTTTCCGCGCTCCCTGACGATCGTCTCGCCCGTCTCTTCCTGCACACCCTTCACCTGGCGCATGCCGAGCCGCACGGCGCAGCGCGACCTTTCGGACACCGCTTCGAGCGTGCAGTCCCAGTCGCTGAAATTCACATCGACGGCACGCATCTCGACGCCATGTTCGCGCGCGTCGCGGACGAGTTGCGCGGGTGCATAAAAACCCATGGGCTGTGCATTGAGGATCGCCGCGCAGAAGACATCGGGGTAATGACACTTGATCCAGGCAGACACATAGACGAGCAGCGCGAAGCTCGCCGCGTGACTCTCCGGGAATCCATAATCGGCGAAACCTTCGATCTGCTTGAAGCAGCGCTCGGCGAAGTCGCGTTCGTAATTGCGCTCCACCATGCCTTCAATGAATTTCTCGCGATATTTCCCGATCGTACCGACGCGTCGGAAAGCCGCCATGGCACGGCGTAGCTGATCGGCCTCGCCCGGCGTGAAGCCTGCCGCGACGATCGCCATCTTCATCGCCTGCTCCTGGAAGAGGGGA
The DNA here is from genome assembly GCF_035511255.1 of Parvibaculum sp. Classification (GTDB taxonomy): domain Bacteria; phylum Pseudomonadota; class Alphaproteobacteria; order Parvibaculales; family Parvibaculaceae; genus Parvibaculum. Next base: position 4,930 of record NZ_DATKFR010000436.1, on the reverse strand, counting down.
ACACCCATCGTCTTCGACAGAACCTGTTCGAGTTCGACCGAGGGGTAAGTCACTTCTTCGAGCTTATCGCGCCGGCGCAGATAGGGATGCACCATATCGCCCTGAATTGGCCCTGGCCGTACGATGGCAACTTCGACGACAAGATCGTAGAAGTTGCGCGGTTTTAGCCGTGGCAACATCGACATCTGCGCCCGGCTTTCCACCTGAAAGACACCGACGCTGTCGGCCTTGCAAAGCATGTCGTAAACGGCCGGATCGTTCTGCGGTACCGTCGCAAGGTTCATCTTGATGCCGTAATGCTTTTCCAGCATGACGAAGGCGCGACGGATGCAGGAGAGCATGCCGAGCGCCAGAACATCAATCTTCAGGATGCCGAGTGCATCGAGATCGTCCTTGTCCCATTCGACGAAGGTGCGCTTATCCATTGCGGCATTGCCGATCGGCACGACCTCTTCGAGCAGCCCCTTGGTGATGACGAAACCTCCGACATGCTGCGAAAGATGACGCGGAAAGCCGATGAGCTCGGCGGCTAGCGCCAGTGCCATTTCAAGTCGTCGGTCCGTTGGGTCAAGCCCCGTCTTGCGCGCGTCCTCTTCCGAAACGCCGTGATTGGACCAGCCCCAGGTCGAGCGCGCCAGCGCATTGATGACGTCCTCGGAAAGACCGAAGACCTTGCCGACATCGCGAATGGCGCTGCGCGACCGATAGGATATGACGGTCGCCGCGATGCCCGCTCGTTCGCGACCATACTTTTCATAAATATACTGGATCACCTCCTCGCGCCGCTCATGCTCGAAATCGACGTCGATGTCCGGCGGCTCGTTGCGATCCTTCGACACGAAGCGCTCAAAAAGAAGATCGATTTCAGTCGGGTCGACGGAGGTAATGCCGAGACAGTAGCAGACCGTGGAATTCGCAGCAGAACCGCGCCCCTGACAAAGAATGTCTTTACTCCGCGCATGACGAACGATGTCATGGACGGTGAGAAAATAAGGCGCGTAGTTCATTTCCTCGATCAGGGCGAGTTCATGCTCGATCGCCTTCCCGATCTTGTCCGGCACACCGCCCGGGAAACGCCATTGCATCCCCTCCTGCGTCAACCGCACGAGAAGTTGTTGAGGCGTCTCGTTTTCGGAGAAATTGTCGGCGGGATATTCATACTTCAATTCATCGAGCGAGAAACGGCAGCGCTCCATGATCTTGAGGCCCTCATCCAGCGCTTCCGGCGCGTGCGGAAAAAGGCGTGTCATTTCGGCGTCGGATTTCAAGTGGCGTTCCGCATTGGCCTCCAGACGCAAGCCCGCTGTTTCCAACGTACAATGCTCACGAATGCAGGTGAGCACATCCTGTAGAGGGCGACGCTCAGGCGCATGATAGAGCACGTCGTTCGTCACCAGCAGCTTCGTGCCCGTCTCGCGCGCGAGCCGTTCGAGAGCGGTGAAGCGCCGTGTATCGTTGCCATCATATCGCGGTGCGACACCAAGCCAGACGGATCGCGGGAATGCCCTTTCCAGCGTCCGGAGCGTTTCGCCAAAGGTCGATGTCAGATCGGAAGGCGGCATGGCGATGAAGCAGTGCCCTTCGCCGGCGGCAAGAATGTCGGCGAGCGCCAAATGGCACTCACCCTTCTTCGCGCGCCTGTTGCCGAGCGTGAGCAGTTTCGTCAGCCGCGCATAGGCCGTGCGATCCTCGGGATACGCGATGACCTCGAAACCATCTTGCATGACGAGTCGCGCACCGACGAGAAGTCGGAGCCCGTTCGCCTTGGCCGCCGCATGCATGCGCACCGCACCGGCTAGCGTATTGAGGTCCGCGACGCCGATCGCACTCAGGCCAAGAGCCTTCGCCGCCAGCACCAGCTCGTCAGCGTGGGAACCGCCGCGCAGAAAACTGAAATTCGTCATCACGGCAAGCTCGGCAAAGCCGCCCTTGCGGGAGAAGCGGATCATTTTTCACCTCTCTCTTTCATCATCCGAAAATTCCATGCAAGTACCAGCGCGGTTCCTGCGCATCGCGCGTATAAAGACCGTCGCGGTAAAGCCAGAAGCGGCGGCCTTCCTTGTCCTCGATGCGGTAATAATCGCGCGTTCGATCACCGTCGCGCCGCCACCATTCGGGCGCGACGCGTTCGGGACCTTCCGAACGCACGACATGATGCAGAACACGGCGCCAGCGGAAGCTGCGTGGCGGACCTTCCGGCACTTCGGCTGTGACCTCGATCGGCTCGACGCAGGCAAGCATGCGCAGGGGGCGGCCCATCGCACCATCGAGGCGCAGTAGATCGGGAATGCGCCAGTCATTGGGAGAGATGAATGCGGGAAACGGCGATGCTTCGCCCATCGCGGGAACGGCCACGACCGCGCGTTCGGGTATGTGACTTGCGCAAGGCTTCAGGCGGCGCACTCGGGAGGGGCCGAGACGGTTACCGATCCTATCGATCAGCGCGTCGATGTCCCGCATGCGGTGCGCCTCACCGGACAAGACGTCTTGCGACGGCGTCATGACATCGACGTCGAGCGCCGCAAGGCTCATCGCCTCGATGCCGAAACCCGCATCGAAATCGTCGCCGGTCTGTTTCAGCTTCTCGCGAAAGAGCCGTGAAAGATGGTGTGCATTGCGCGAAGGCGCGCTGGTGCCGGCGAGAAGTCGCATCACCTCGCCATCGACGCGGAAGAGCAGCAGCTCAAGCCGGCGCGCGCCTTTCTGATCGCGCGTGAGCAGATCGCCAAGCTCAAGAGCGAGACGCTCCACCACCGTTTCGATGTCCTCGATGCGCGTCAGGCCCTCCGCGAAGAGAAGCCGGGCGCGGAACGGCACCAGCGGCATTTCTGGTGAAATGGGTTCCGAAGCGCGCCCGAGTGCCTGGTCGAGACGACGAGTAACCTCCGTGCCGAAACGTGCCGTGATCGGCGCTCGGGGCCGGCCATAAAGATCGCCGATACGCTTCAGACCGAGTCTGTGCAGCCCGTCGGAAATATGGGTGGAGAGACGCAAGGCGCGCACCGGCAGATTTCCAAGTGCATGCTCCTCCTCACCGGCAGGCAAGCTGAAAACTGGCTTCTCGCCGAAGCGGGCAAGCGCCCAAGCCGCACCGGGCGTTGAGGCGGAGACGGCACGCGCCGCAATGCCGAAACCTCTCAGCCGTGCCATGAGATCATCGAGAAGCGCGGCCTCGCCGCCGAAGAGGTGATCGCAGCCGGTGATATCCATCAGGATGCCGTCGGGTTCTTCGCCGAGACCCTGCGCATCGGGAGCCGTCCATGGCGTATAGCGTCCGCACCAATCGGCGAGTTTTTTCAGCGCCGTCGCGTCGGCGGCAAAGTCCGCCTCACGCATATCCAGGGCCGGACAAAGCGCCATGGCATCTGCGACGAGCTGGCCCTGGGCGATGCCTTCTTTTGCCGCCGCATGATTGCGGGCGGTAATGCGGAGACCGCCTTGCGCAGCTGCGGCAAGAGCAAACGGTTGCCTGCGGTCGACCGGCTTCCCGACACTCCCTTTGAGGGTTCTGAAGAACCGATCCATCGGCCAATGCGGCAGAAACACTGCAACGATCCGTCGCCGCCCCGTCATCGACACGCCACCCATCATCAGAACAAAACAGGAACATAAATCTGACTCCACCCGTTTAAAAAGGCGAGTCAAAAAAATGTGAAATCAAACGCCGCCGTTTCGCCTTCTTCACGTTTAAGATGGAGACATCAAACAAGAGGCACCAAGATGAAAACCAGACGGGCTTTGTGGATCGGTGCCGTGATCGGCTTCGCCCTGCTTGCGGGGGCTTGCGCCGATCCCGCCGCCGAACAGGCGCGGCTCGATGCGGTCGACAATCAGAACTGCATCGATCTGGGCTTCAAGCCAGGCACAGAGCCCTATGGCAATTGCCGGCTGAAGCTGAAGGAGATTCGCGCCAAGGAGCGCGGATCTCAATCGCCCGATGTCAGCTTCGGTCTTGGTGTGGGTGTCGTTCATGGCTTTTAGGGCTTCAGGAGATGTGAATGCGTAAATGGTTAGCGGTGGCGGCCCTTCTGACGCTTGCCGCCTGTGTCAGTCCAGAAGAGCAGGCGGCAATGGACGCCGCCCAGCGGCAAGCCGATGGACAGGAATGCCAGAGCCTCGGCTTCAAGCCCGGCTCGACAGCCTTCGGCAATTGTATGCTGAAGCTGAAGGAAATCCGCGCGCAGGAAAACAACACGCGCGCCATCGATCGCGCCAATAACATGCCGCCGCCCTGGTGGGGTCCGCGCTATGGCCCGCCCTATTGGTGGTAACGGGCACCTATCCCGCCAGCCTTAATTCTGTTTTTCTCCGTTCCGCAGGTTTCAAGCGCGGCGCGGCAAATTCCAGACGTGCCCGATCCCATTCCATGCTCCATGACGCACCTCTTTCGGCGCCACGGCATCGTTCGAGCGTCACATGCCAGCATGGCCGACCGGGGAGCTGCATCTGGCGATCCTGCAATGGCAGATCGACCGGACTTGGCGCGGCGGCGATACGCCAGCGCGTGACCGCGGCACTTGCGCCGGCGCTTTGATGTCCGGTCAGAAGCAGAGCCGGCGCGCCGCCCTCTTCCGCCGCCAGTTGAAGCCGCCGCGTCGCGGTGAGATCGAAGGCACGTGCGCCGGCGTCGATCTCGCCCACGACCGCCGCGAAAGCACCCAGCCGCAGCGCCTCTTCCAGCGTCCATAGAAGTTCGACATCACGGGAGGGTGTAACGATAACGAGCCGCGCCGGATCGAGTCCGAAGCTTGCAAGCCCCGGTCCATAGAGCCCGCCAAAATCGAAAGGTGCGTGGCTCCCCTCGCACCAGAGAACCGGCGCCAGCGGAGCAGCCCCGGCAAAGCGCGCGACAAGGGCCGCCGTGAAGCCCATCGCCGCACCCATGTTGCTGTAATCGCTTGCCGCCACCTCGTGCAAAGCATCGCGTCGA
>NZ_DATKFR010000435.1:0-8114 GCF_035511255.1 Parvibaculum sp. | reverse complement strand
ACCGCTTCACGCCCAAGGCGGAACGGGAACGCGCGGCGGCGGAAGGCGAGGAGGCCCGGAGCGTTCCCTTTCTCAAGCGCTTCACCGTTTTCAATGTCGCGCAATGCGACGGCCTGCCGGGCGAGCTGCTTGCACCGCCCGCCATACTGCCGGAATGCGAGACCGTGCCCGCCGCCGAGGCGCTGATCGCCGCGACCGGCGCGGCATTCCATGCGGGCGGCGCGATGGCCTTTTATATGCCGAGCCTCGACCGCATCGAGGTGCCGCCGCAAGCGGCCTTTCACGAGCCGGTCAACTATTACCGCACCTGTTTCCATGAACTCGGCCACTGGACCGGCCATCCCTCGCGGCTGGCGCGCGATCTCTCCGGGCGCTTCGGTTCGCGCGCCTACGCGGCGGAGGAACTTGTCGCCGAAATGGCAAGCGCCTTTGTCTGTGCTGCGCTCGGCATCGTGCCGACGGTGCGTCATGCGGACTATATCGCCTCATGGCTCGATCTCCTCCGTGACGATGAGCGCGCCATCTTCCGCGCCGCGAGCCTTGCCTCGAAGGCAGCGGATTTCCTGCTGGCCTTCCGCGCGAACAGCACAGAGACGGGCGAGGGGAGGGCGGCATGAGCGGGCACCCGCCTCTCGATGTGGAAACGACGCCCGAAGGCGAGCAGTGCCTTGTTCCGGGTGTCGCGCCGATCCGCGACCGCGACCGGCTGGCGGCCTTCATGGCCGCGCCGTTGCGCCCGCGCAAAGCCCAGAAGCCGCTCAATATCGGTCTCTTCGACGAGGATGCGCGCAACCAGCTGAGCCTGTTCTGAAGGAGACGCCCCATGAAGAAATGGACCGTCCAATGCGGCTTTGCCGCCTATTACGCCAATACCGTGACGGTCGAGGCCGACACGCTCGCGGAGGCGCTGGAGAGGGCCATCGTCACCGCCAACGAGAGCGACGGCTGGAAGCCGTTCGACGATTGCGGCCCGACATTTGTCGATGCCGTTGCCGAAGGCGACGACGCCGATCCGTGGCGGGAGTTTGCCTCCTCGCTCCCCGTGCCGCCGCGCTTTTCCGAGCGCGGCGAGCCGGTCGCCGTGACCGTCACGGTCTCCGGTGGCACCGTGCAGCAGGTCGAGATCGAGGGCGGGCGCGCAATCGTCCATGTCCGTGACTACGACACCGAGGGTGCCGCGCCCGGCATCCCCGACCTTCATATCGATGCGGACGGCGACACCTACGCGCTCGCCGACTGGTCGAACTTTTCTCTGCCCGATGAGACGGCAGAGAGCCCGTGCCCCACCCCCGAAAACGCGAAAGGAGAGACCAATGGAACTGCGTCACATCCCGATCGATGAATTGCGGCCCGCCGCGATCAACATGCGGCATGGCAAGCGTCCGCCCGATATCGACGACATCCTGCCTTCGATCCGGGCACGCGGCATCCTGCAGCCGCTGCTCGTGCGCCCCGTCGCGGCGGAAGCAAACCTCTATGAGATCGTCGCCGGACGGCGGCGCTATTTCTCGGCCAAGGCGGTGAAGGAGGAGCAGGGCGAGGTCGAGCCCTTGCCCTGTGCCGTGATGGAGCCCGGCGACGATGCGGCGGCACTCGAAGCCTCGCTGATCGAGAACATCGCCCGTCTCGATCCCGACGAGATGAGCCAGTATGAGTGCTTCGCGCGGCTCACCCGCGAGGGGAAATCCGTCGCCGACATCGCCGCGACCTTCGGTCTCACCGAATTGATGGTGAAGCGCCGCCTCGCGCTCGGCACGCTGATCGCGCCGATCCGCGAGGCCTATCGGGCGGAGAAGATCGATGCCGCATCGATCCGCCATCTGACGCTCGCCTCGCAAGCGAAGCAGAAGGAATGGTGGAAACTCTGGAAGACCGACCGGAGCGCCTGTCCGACCGGCCACCGGCTGAAACAATGGCTCTTCGGCGGCCAGTCGATTGCGACCGGCGCGGCGCTCTTCCCGCTCGACACATATGAGGGCGAGATCGTTGCCGATCTTTTCGGCGAGGAAGGGTATTTCGCCGATCCCGACCTCTTCTGGCGCAAGCAGGGCGAGGCCATCGCAGGCCGCGCAGATGCGCTGCGCGAGGCGGGCTGGACGGAGGTCATCGTCATGGAGCCCGGCGAGCATTTCCCCGCATGGGACTACGAGAAGGTCCCGAAGAAGAAGGGCGGCAAGGTCTATATCGAGGTCTCAGGCCGCGGCGAGGTGAGTTTCCACGAGGGCTATCTCTCTCGCGTGGAGGCGCGCCGCAGGGCGAAAAAGGAGGGCGCGAGCGATGATGCGGCGGAGGTCCGCGCCGCTCGGCCCGAGGTCACCAAAGCGATGCGCAACTATATCGAACTGCATCGTCATGCCGCCGTGCGCGCCGAATTGCTGGACCATCCGGGTGTCGCGCTGCGGCTGATGCTCGCCCATGTCATCGCCGGATCGGCGCTCTGGCAGGTGACGCCGGAGCCGCAGAAAGCGGCGTCGGAGACCATCGCGAAAAGCCTCGCGGCGAATATCGCCGAATGTGCCTTCCGGGGCTGGCAGGCCAATATCCGGGCCCTGCTCGGTCTTCCGGAAGAGCGCGAAAGCCTCACCGCGCCGCATGGCGACGACACAGCAACCGTCGCCCTCTTCGCCAAGCTTCTGATGCTCAACGACGAGGAAGTCATGAACGTGCTCGTCACCGTGATGGGCGAGACACTGCAGGTCGGGAGCGCGGCGGTCGAGGCGCTGGCGGTGGTGCTGAAGCGCGATATGGGCCCGGTGTGGGAGCCGGACGAGACCTTCTTCGAACTGCTGCGCGACCGCAGCACGATCAATGAGATGCTGGCGGAAGTGGCCGGAAAAAGCGTCGCCGACCAGAATGTCGCCGAAAAGGCCTCCGTCCAGAAGCAGATCATCCGCGACTGTCTCGCGGGCACGAATGGCCGCGCGAAGGTCGGCACATGGCTGCCCCGCTGGATGCATGTTCCGGCCCGAACCTATCGCGAGGATGGCGGTTTCGCGCCCGCCGAGGCATGGCATCGCGTGGCGGGATATTTTGGGAAGGCCTGAGACTTGTGCGGGCGGCGTTTAGCGCCGCCCGCTCTTTCCCCCAGACCCTCGACGCGTCAATTGTCACACTCCGGTATCGCGGAGGTGGCGCGATCGTGGGAGCGATTCCAGAGGCAGCGAAGCCGTCGTCATGCGACACGCGGGAACGCGATGCGGGCGCGTTGGCCGCATTCCGGCAGCAAGGTGAGGCGCATTTTGCCCGTTCTTCGCCACGCATCTGCGGCGTCGCCCTCACTCCGCATGAGCCGTCTCCGGCGTTGTCGGCGCCACCCTATTGGCGCTGAATCGATCCCTTGCTTCCGGCCTTTCATCATCCGGCCCGCCGCCTCAAGAGGCTTGGCGCGCATGGATTGCGTGGGCTCTCTCTTCCTTCGGCTGGGGCGTCACCGGGGGCCATTCCCTCGCTTGAGCGGCGAGACCTATGGGCGCTGCCGCCCGCCCGAAACCGTCGCGCCGGGCTTTTTTCCCCGCGCGCTGACGCGCGCTCCTCGCGGGGCGCTTCGCTTCAAAAAAGCCCGCCGCTCGGGTCCTGCGCTTGCGCTCCGGCCTCTGGTTCGGCGGGCGGCTGCCGCGCCCATCGGGGTTCGCCATCGCGAGGGGAATGGACCCCTCGGCGTTCATCGAAGGAGAGACCCATGCCTGCAATTGGATATGTCACCAAGCAGTCGAGCGGCGGCTACAAGGGCCAGTTGAAGACGCTGACCATCCGCGCCGAGATCGATATCGTGCCCAATGCGGCGAAAAGCGCCGAGGCACAGCCGGACTTCCGCGTCCTCACGCAAGGCGTCGAGATCGGCGCGGGCTGGACGCGCACCGGCGAAACTTCGGGCCGGGACTATGTGAGCCTCAGTCTCGCCGCGCCGGAATTCGGGCCGCGCCGTCTCTACGCCAATCTCGGCCGCGCCGCCGGTCAGGATGACGACGAGACCTTCGCGCTGATCTGGAATCCCGTCGACTGACGGTCACGCCTCGCCTCCGCGCCCCTCCGGGCGCGGAGGCTTTTCCCTTTTGCGATCTGTTACGTTGGCGAAACGACGTAGCCGGATATTCGCCGCTCAATGGCCGGACCACTTTTTCCGATCCTTGCCGTGGTGGGGCTTCCTTGCGCGATTCGCGCGCGGGCAAGACGCGAGGTGCCCCCATGGATGACGACGCGACCCGGGCTGCGAATGCCAAGAAGGGCAGTCCCTTCCTCAACACGCCGCAGGCCGCCCACTATGTCGGCCTCTCGGAGCGCACGCTCGAAAAGATGCGCGTCGTCGGCGGCGGCCCCGAATACCGCAAGCATGGCCGCTATGTGCGCTATCACATCGACGATCTCGATGCCTGGTCGCGGGAGCGGGCGAAGCGCTCGACCTCTGATGAATGAGCGGCTCTCCCTCATCGCAGAAAGCGGCGCACTTATCCCCATGCGGTCCCCGCGCGGACCCAAGCGTCCCCACCGCCGCAGGCGTTCTCTTCTCTGGACGGCACTCGGTATCGGCCTGATCGGCGTGACCACGTTCATCGACCCACTGCCTCGTCTCGTCTGGAACGCGAGCGCCAGTGCCCCGCGCGGGCTCTATCTGCGTCTCTCGCGGGATTTTGTCCGGGGCGATCTCGGGCTGGCGCGATTGCCGGGAGAAGCCCGGCGGCTTGCCGTCGCGCGCGGCTATCTCGCGCCGGACGCCTTGCTGATCAAGCGTGTCGCCGCCTCCCGTTTCGAGACGGTCTGCATGACCGGGAACGATCTCTATATCAACGGGCGGCACGCGGCGCGACGGCTGGAGCAGGACGGCAAAGGCCGTCCGATGCCGCGCTGGCAGGGCTGCGAGAGGCTTGGCGGCTATCACGTTTTGCTTCTCGCCGAAGGCGAACCCACCTCTTTCGACGGGCGGTATTTCGGGCCGGTCGAGCGGCGGCTCGTCATCGGCAGGCTGGTGCCGCTATGGATATTCTGACGCTGGTTCTTGCTCATGCGGTCCGCAGTGCCGAGCCGGAGATCGGATTCTCGTCGTTCGTCGCGATGAGCGTCGCCGCCGAAGCAGAGGCGGCAGCGGTAGAGAAGTGGCGTGTCTACATAGATGAAGCCGCGCGGCGTTTCGGCATTCCGGCGCACTGGATCCAAGCCGTCATCGAGGCGGAAAGCGGCGGTCGGACCCTGCTGAACGGCGCACCGATCACATCGCCCGCAGGCGCCATGGGTCTGATGCAGCTGATGCCCGCGACCTATGCCGAACTGCGCGACCGATACGGGCTCGGGCCCGATCCGCATGATCCGCGCGACAATATTCTGGCGGGCACGGCCTATCTCCGCGAGATGCGCGAGCGCTTCGGCCGTCCGGGACTCTTCGCCGCCTATCATGCCGGGCCGACACGCTATGAAGCTTATCTGAAGGGCGAGCAGAGCCTTCCCGAGGAGACCCTTGCCTATCTCACCACATTGCTGCCGCGCATCGATCTGGTCGTCGTAGACGACAGAAAAGTCGCCCAGAGAATGAGCGCGCGAGCGTCATTCGCGTCAGGAAAGTCGCTCTTCTTTCCGCTCGGCAGGCATGAAACGCGCCCCGAAATCGGTTCGCCAAACGATGCGAGCCGGTCTCCAGAGCGACATCTGTTCGCCCGTTCGGACAGCAAATCGCACGGTGATTCCGCTGTCATTGACGGGGATCTCTTCGTGCCGCTCTCCGGCACCTCCCGTTAGTCCGCCCCAGGAGAAAGGGCATCGGCGCAGGTGAGCGCGGAGCGGGCTCTGGGTCGCGGGGGGGCAAGATAAAAGAACGGCGCCATGAGGGGCTTATGTTCCTGTCTGCACATCTCTTTTGACGGCGCCATACGCCGAAGGCGTGGCGCCATTGCGCCCATAAGTCGTTGGGGTCGCTTGATCTCCGTGGCACCGTCTTGTTCGCCGACGAAAGCCGATCATCTTCAAGATGGGCGACAATCGCGGAGAGGAGACGATGCAGGAGGACGGCTTCGAGCCACGACTCGGCCGGATCGGAGCGCGTGACGGTAAGACCGCGCGGCGCTATCAGCAGCGCGTGCTGAAATCGGCGGCGCTGGCGGGCGGACGCCGTTTCGGTGGGGCGTCGCCGGGCTCGGGCTTCCAGGGCAATCGCATCGGCCGCGGCACCGGCATCGGCCGCGTGCTCGCGTCGCGCGGGAGCCATGCCGCCTTCCGCGCGCGGCGTGTCGTCGTCAAATCCCGTATCGTGAAGCTGAAATGGCAGGGCCTGAAAGCGGCGCGTCTGCATCTCCGTTACATCCAGCGCGACGGCGTGACGCGCGAAGGGCAGCCGGGCGAGCTTTACGACGCTGGGCAGGATCGCGCGGGCGGCAAGGAGTTTCTGGAACGGTGCGAGGGTGACCGGCACCAGTTCCGCTTCATCGTCTCCGCTGAGGACTCGGCTCAGTATGAGGAACTGAAGGGTTTCACGCGGCGCTTCATGGCCCGCATGGAGGAGGATCTGGGGACGCGCCTCGATTGGGTCGCGGTCGATCATTACAATACCGGCCATCCCCACACTCACATCATGCTGCGAGGCAAGGACGAGCGCGGAAAGGACCTCGTCATCGCGCGGGATTATCTCTCGACGGGCATGCGCGAGCGCGCCGCCGAAATCGCCACCCTCGATCTCGGCCCCAAGAGCGATCTCGAGATCGAAACGAACCTCACGCGGGAAGTCGAGCAAGAGCGGTTCACGAGTATCGATCGCAGCCTGCTGAAGGAGGCGGACAGTGAAGGTTGCGTCCGTTCCGGTATGACCGCAGGCGATGCGTTCCGGCAGAGCCTGCGGGCGGGCCGGCTGCAGAAACTGAAGCGGTTGGGATTGGCCGAGGAAGTTACGCCCGGAACGTGGAAGCTCAACTCCGGGTTGGAACCGGCGCTTCGCCGCATGGGCGAGCGCGGCGACATCATCAAGACGCTTCACCGCGGAATGACCAAGAAAGGACTCGGGCGGGCCCCGTCCGACTATGCGATCCATGATCCGGTGGACGGAGAGGCACGGCGCATTGTCGGGCGTGTGGTCGCGCGGGGATTGTCGGATGAACTCAACGACCGCCACTATCTGATCGTCGATGGGCTCGACGGCCGCGCGCATTACGTGGATATCGGCCGGTCAGAATCTGTGGAAACGCATCCGGAAGGCGCTATCGTCGCGATCACGCCGAAGCCAGTGGGACCGAGGGCGGTCGACCGGACGGTCGCGGAGGTCGCAGCCGCGAATGGTGGGCGCTACGACATCGAAGCGCATCTCCGTCACGATCCGACGGCGAGCCGCGCCTTTGCCGAAACCCATGTCAGGCGGCTGGAAGCGATGAGGCGGGGCGCCGGACTGGTCGATCGTGAGCCTGACGGAAGCTGGGTCATCGCACCCGATCATCTGGAACGCGCCGCTTCCTTCGAACGCAGCCAGGCAAGATCAAGCCCGGTCATTGTCGAGACGCTGTCCGCCTGGCCGCTTGAGCGGCAGGTGACCACCAATGGTGAGACCTGGCTAGACCGTGAGTTGGTGGCGGAGAGGCCGGAGCCCCTGCGCGAGGCAGGCTTCGGCGGAGATGTCCGCGGCGCGCTTGCGCTGCGCCGGCAATGGCTGGTCGGGCAGGAACTGGCGCGGGAAGAGCAGGACCGTATCGTCTATCGCGCCAACATGCTCGGCATCCTGCGCCGCCGGGAGTTGCTGCGTGTGGCGGGGCAGCTCTCGGGCGAACTCGGTCTGCCCTACGCCGAAACCGAATCTGGGCAAAAGGTGACAGGCACCTATCGCCGCCATGTCGATCTCGCCAGCGGCCGCTTCGCGGTGATCGAGAAATCGCGCGAGTTCACGCTCGTGCCCTGGCAGCAGGTGCTGGCGCGGCATCTCGGCAAGCAGGTCTCGGGGATCGTCCGGGAAGGGAGGGTCTCATGGGCGATCGGGAGACAGAGAGGGCCGGGGGTTTCATAGGTCCGCTTAGCGCCGATTGTGTTGATTAAGTCGGCAGTTGATCGGGCTTCCGGTGCGTGATTCCATCGTTTTGTGCTTATCGGAGGACAGAGCGATGATGGGAACACAGGTGGCGCCGGCGCAGCTGTTTTATGACTTCTGTCTC
>NZ_DATKFR010000434.1:0-2569 GCF_035511255.1 Parvibaculum sp. | reverse complement strand
AGGGCGCAGAGACCGACAACCCCGACCAGCGCATCGCCGACGACCTTCGCCTCTTCACGGCGCAGGTGCTGAACCTCTCTGTCGGACTGCTCAGCGCCATCGTCACTTTCGTTTCCTTCATCGCCATTCTCTGGGTGTTGTTGGGACCGCTGACCATTCCGCTCGGCGCCTACGGCTCCATCACGATTCCCGGTTATGCCGCCGTCGGCGCGATCCTTTACGCGGGCATCGGCACATGGGCGACGGTGAAGCTCGGCCGGCCGCTCGTTCCCCTCACCTACAACCAGCAACGCTACGAAGCCGATTTCCGCTACAGCCTCGTGCGTCTGCGCGAGAATTCCGAAAGCGTCGCCTTCTACAATGGCGAGGATCATGAAGGCGGCGTGCTGCGCGGACGCTTCGGCAAGATCTACGACAATTTCATCGCCGTGCTGATCCGGCAGATGAAGCTCAACGCGCTCGTCAGCAGCTATACGCAGATCGCCGTCATCGTGCCCTATCTCGTCGCAGCGCCGAAATATTTCGGCAAGGCGATCGAGTTCGGCGGCATCCAGCAGATCGCAACCGCCTTCGATCAGGTGCAGACGTCGCTTTCCTTCATCGTCAATTCCTATTCCGACATCGCGGAGTTGCAGGCAGTCATGTTCCGCCTGACGCAGTTCGAGCATCGCGCGGCGCTAGTGCGCAACGAGACGCCGGAAATCGACATCGCGCGCGGCACGGGCGACGGGCTTTCCGTCGCGCATCTCGATCTCCGATTGCCGAATGGCGCGACGCTGAAAAAGGATATCAACCTCGACGTGCCGTCATCGTCGCGGCTGCTCATCATGGGTGCGACAGGCGCCGGCAAATCGACGCTGCTGCGCGCGATCTCGGGCCTTTGGCCGTTCGGCAAGGGGCGCATTTCGACCTCGGCGAAGAAGCCGCTCTTCCTGCCGCAGAAGCCCTATATTCCGCTCGGCACGCTGCGCGACGCGATCCTCTATCCCTACAAGCCGGATCAGGTCGGAAATGCCGAACTCGCCGCGGCGCTTCAACATGTGGGCCTCGACGGATTTGTCGGAGAGCTCGATCGCGAGGACAATTGGGCGCAGCGGCTTTCCGGCGGCGAGCAGCAGCGCCTCGCCTTCGCGCGCATTCTCGTGCATCAGCCGGACATGGTGTTTCTGGATGAGGCGACATCGGCACTCGACGAAGCCTCGGAGGCGGCGCTTTACCGATTGGTGGAAGCGATGCCGCAACGGCCGACGCTCATCTCCGTCGGGCATCGCTCGACGCTGAAACCGTTGCACGACAGGGTTTTCGAGTTGGACGCGGCGGTGGCTTAGACACACCACTCAAACACCTCTCATTGTCATCCCGGCTTTATGCCGGGATCCAGGAGTCTCAAACCCTGAGCAAGCGGCCCCTGGATCCCGGGACGAGCCCGGGATGACAATGAAAGGGAAAAAGGTCAAACCTCGATCTCGCCCTTCATGTAATCCGCGCAACGGCCGCGGATGATGACGCGGTCGCCGGCGTCGGTGCACCAGAGGGTGCCGCCGCGTTTTGAAATCTGGCGCGCGACGAGATCGGTTTTTCCGAGCTTTTTCGCCCAGTAGGGAACGCTGGTGCAATGCGCCGAACCCGTCACCGGATCCTCGTCGATGCCATGCGCGGGAGCGAAGAAGCGCGAGACGAAATCGAACCCGTCCGTCCCCGGAGCAGTGCAGATGAGCCCCGCGCCGGACGGCATCAGAAGCTTTTTCAGCGCCGGAAAATCGGGATCGAGGGCCGCCACCTCGGCGGCGTTGCCGAAGAGCGCCATGATGTTGCTCGTCCTTGCATAGACGATGGGCTTTGCGCCGAGCGCGCGGGCAAGGCCCTCGGGCTCCGGGATCGGCTTTGCTTTCGCGGCCGGAAAATCCATCGCGAGGAGGTCGCCGGCGCGCGTCACGGTGAGGCGTCCGCTCCTCGTTTCGAAGTGAATTTCGGGTGAGGAAAAGGCGAGGTGGGAGAGGATGACGTGAGCGCTGGCGAGGGTGGCGTGGCCGCAGAGATCAACCTCCACAGCCGGCGTGAACCAGCGCAGGCGGAAGGCATCGCTTCCGGCGCCTTCAGGCGCGAAAAAGGCCGTTTCCGCGAGGTTATTCTCGGCCGCGATGGCCTGCAGCACGGCATCCTCGGGCCAGATTTCGAGCGGAACGACGGCCGCCGGATTGCCCTCGAAGGGCCTGTCGGCGAAGGCATCGACCTGGAAGAGCTGCGCTTTCATTTTTGGCTCCACATTGTATCGATACAATTTTCCGCGCTTTGAGCTATATATTCCGCTCGATTGCATTATTGTATCCCTCATTCGCACTCTAGTTGGCGAACATCCCGGTTCAATTGTTTTATTGTCACCATGACATTTTCTCTCACTGAATTTCTCAAAACGAAACGAAGCGGCCCGCGCTACCGGGCGATTGCCGATCTCATCGGCGAAGCGATCGCCGAGGGCCGGCTCGCGCCGGGCACACGGTTGCCGCCCTTGCGCGACATCGCCTATGAACTCGGCGTCACCGTCGGCACGGTGGCGCGCGCCTATGCG
>NZ_DATKFR010000433.1:0-5688 GCF_035511255.1 Parvibaculum sp. | reverse complement strand
GCGACCCGCGCCACTTTCGGGACGGTGCGCGAGCGCCTATACAGAACGGGCTCGCACGGCCTGCCGCACAGAGAAGAGGACCTTTGAGATGGGAAAAGTAATCGGCATCGACCTTGGCACGACAAACTCGTGTGTCGCGGTCATGGATGGTTCCACGCCGAAAGTGATCGAGAATTCCGAAGGCCTGCGGACGACGCCGTCGATCGTGGCCTTCACTCAGGACGGCGAGCGACTCGTCGGCCAATCGGCGAAACGCCAGGCCGTCACCAACCCGACCAACACCTTCTTCGCGATCAAGCGGCTCATCGGCCGCTCCTATGACGACCCGACCACCCAGAAGGACAAGGGGATGGTCCCCTACGACATCGTCCGCGCGCCGAACGGCGACGCCTGGGTCGAGGCCAATGGCGAGAAATATTCGCCCTCGCAGATTTCCGCCTTCACGCTGCAGAAGATGAAGGAAACGGCCGAGGCCTATCTCGGCGAAAAGGTGACGCAGGCCGTCATCACCGTGCCCGCCTATTTCAACGACGCCCAGCGCCAGGCGACCAAGGACGCCGGCAAGATCGCGGGCCTCGATGTGCTGCGCATCATCAACGAACCGACGGCGGCGGCGCTCGCCTATGGTCTCGACCGCAAGGCCGGCGAGATCATCGCGGTCTACGATCTCGGCGGCGGCACCTTCGATATTTCCATTCTTGAAATCGGCGACGGCGTCTTCGAGGTGAAAGCCACCAATGGCGACACGTTCCTCGGCGGCGAAGACTTCGACATGCGTCTCGTCAACTATCTCGCCGACGAGTTCAAGAAAGAAAACGGCATCGACCTTCGCGGCGACAAGCTCGCGCTGCAGCGTCTGAAGGAAGCGGCCGAAAAGGCGAAGATCGAGCTCTCCTCGGCGCAGCAGACGGAAGTGAACCTCCCCTTCATCACGGCGGATGCCTCCGGTCCGAAGCATCTGACGATGAAGCTCACCCGCGCCAAGCTCGAAGCGCTTGTGGAAGATCTGATCCAGCGCACCATCGAACCCTGCAAGAAGGCGCTCAAGGATGCCGGCGTGACGGCGGCGCAGATCGACGAGATCGTTCTCGTCGGCGGCCAGATCCGCATGCCGAAAATCCAGGACGTGGTGAAGCAGTTTTTCGGCAAGGAACCGAACAAGTCGGTAAACCCCGACGAAGTCGTCGCCATGGGCGCCGCCATTCAGGCCGGCGTGCTGCAGGGCGACGTCAAGGACGTGCTGCTCCTCGACGTGACGCCCTTGTCGCTCGGCATCGAAACGCTGGGCGGCGTCTTCACGCGCCTCATCGACCGAAACACGACGATCCCGACCAAGAAGTCGCAGACCTTCTCCACCGCCGACGACAACCAGTCGGCCGTGACGATCCGCGTCTTCCAGGGCGAGCGCGAAATGGCCGCCGACAACAAGCTGCTCGGCCAGTTCGATCTGATCGGCATTCCGCCGGCGCCGCGCGGCGTGCCGCAGGTCGAAGTCACCTTCGACATCGACGCCAACGGCATCGTCAACGTGTCGGCGAAGGACAAGGCGACCAACAAGGAACAGTCGATCCGCATCCAGGCTTCGGGCGGTCTGTCGGAAAAAGACATCGAGCAGATGGTGAAGGACGCCGAAGCTCATGCCGCCGAGGACAAGAAGAAGCGCGAGGAGGTCGAGACGCGCAACCACGCCGAAGCGCTCGTCCATTCGACCGAGAAGACGCTGGCCGAAAATGCCGACAAGGTGTCGGCCGACGTGAAGGGCGAGATCGAAGCCGCCGTCGAGGCGCTCAAAACGGCGCTGAAGGACGGTTCGGCCGACGACGTCAAGGCGAAGACGCAGGAATTGACGCAAGTCGCGATGAAGCTCGGCGAGGCCATCTACAAGGCCGCGCAGGACGAGAGCGCGGCCGGCGATGGCGGCCCGTCGAGCAGCAATGCCGACGATGTCGTCGATGCCGACTTCGAGGAAGTCGACGAAAACAAGCGGGACGACAAGAACTGAGCCGATTCTCCAGGCGGGCTTGTCCCATGTCGTTCACCCCTTACACGCATGACAACGCCCCGGTGAGTTTCGGCTCGCCGGGGCGTCGCTCTGTGAGACCCTGATCAATGTCCAAACGTGATTTCTACGAAGTGCTGGGTGTCGCGCGGAACGCGACCGCCGACGAGATGAAGAAGGCCTATCGCGCCAAGGCGAAGGAGCTTCACCCCGACCGCAATCCCGGCGACAAGGAAGCGGAGACGAAGTTCAAGGAACTGAACGAAGCCTATGACGTGCTGAAGGACGAGCAGAGCCGGGCGGCCTACGACCAATTCGGCCATGCCGCCTTCGACGGCAGCGCCGGCGCGCGCGGCGGTCCGGGCGGCTTCAGCGGCGATTTCTCGGCGTCGATGTCCGATATCTTCGACGATCTCTTCGGCGAGTTCATGGGCGGGCGGCGCGGGCGGCGGAGCGACGGCGGCAAGGCGCGCGGCCAGGACCTTCGCTACAACATGGAGATCAGCCTCGAAGAGGCATACGAGGGCAAGAAAGCGCAGATCCGCGTGCCGTCCTCGGTGTCCTGCGAGACCTGTCACGGCTCGGGCGCGGAGCCCGGCTCACAACCCGTCACCTGCACGACCTGCCAGGGCGCCGGCAAGGTGCGCGCGACGCAGGGCTTCTTCACGGTGGAGCGAACCTGTCCGACCTGCCATGGCCGGGGCCAGACTATCGAGAAGCCTTGCCATACCTGCCACGGCGCCGGCCGCGTCGAGCGCGAGCGCACGCTCTCGGTCAATATCCCGGCGGGCGTCGAGGACGGCACGCGCATCCGGCTCAGCGGCGAAGGCGAGGCGGGCCTGCGCGGCGGGCCTTCGGGCGACCTTTATATTTTCCTCTCGGTCAGGCCGCATCCGATTTTCCAGCGCGATGGCGCCGATCTCTTCTGCCGGGTGCCGATCTCGATGACCACGGCCGCGCTCGGCGGCGAGATCGAGGTGCCGACGCTCAACGGCAAGCGCGTGAAGCTGAAGGTTCCCGAAGGCAGCCAGACGGGGCGGCAATTCCGCCTCAAGGACAAGGGCATGCCGGTGATCAATTCGCGCGAAATCGGCGACCTCTATATCCAGACGACCGTCGAGACGCCGGTCCACCTTTCGAAGAAGCAGAAGGAATTGCTGCGGGAATTCGAGAAGGCGTCGAGCAGCGAGACCAATCCGGAGAGTTCGGGCTTCTTTGCCCGGGTGAAGGAATTCTGGGACGGGTTTCAGAGCTGAGTGAGGCGACACGGAACGGCTTTGCGTTACTATCGGGACCCCGCAATTCCAGCGGGGTCCTTTTTCATTCGGGTTGCCATGCAAGCCTATCTGCTGCCGATCGGCCTTCTCACCCTTTCCAATCTCTTCATGACGACCGCCTGGTACTGGCATCTGAAGTACAAGGCGACGCCGCTCGTCATGGTGATCGCGATCAGCTGGGGGCTCGCACTTTTTGAATATTGCCTCGCGGTCCCCGCGAACCGCTTCGGTTCGTCGGTCTATTCGGCGACGCAACTCAAGACGATTCAGGAAGTCATTACGCTCACCGTCTTTGTCGGCTTCTCGGCGTTTTATCTCGGCCAGGCGCCGACATGGAATACGGCCATCGGCTTTGCGCTGATCGCGGCCGGCGCGTGGTTTATTTTCCGCGGATGAGGAGCTTCGAGGGGCCTCTCTTCGATGCAAAGACCGGGTCGGCGGCCGGATTTACCTCGCGGGGAGGGCCTGATATACCCGCCGCCTGAGGTTTCATGCCGGGCAGGATCATGACGCAGGATGTGAAGATCGCGGTGACGGGCTGCGCGGGCCGGATGGGCCGCACGCTGCTGAAGCTCATCCATGAGACCGAAGGCGCGACGCTCGCCGGCGGCATCGAGGCCAAGGGCAGCCCCCATGTCGGCGCCGATCTCGGGACGCTGGCGGGGCTTGCCGCGCCGCTCGGCATCGCGGCGTCGGACGACGCGCTCGCCGTCATCGGGCAAGCCGACGCGCTGATCGATTTCTCGGTGCCGCGCGCCAGCGTCGAATTCGCCGGGCTCGCGGCGCAAGCCCGCATCGTTCATGTGATCGGCACGACCGGTATCGAGGACGCGGACGAGGCGCGGATCGCGGCGGCGGCGCGGCACGCCACCATCGTCAAGGCCGGCAATATGAGCCTCGGGGTCAATCTGCTCGCGGCACTCGTCCGCCAGGCGGCGAAGGCGCTCGATCCCTCCTGGGATATCGAGATCGTCGAAATGCACCATCGCCACAAGGTCGACGCGCCGTCCGGCACCGCCCTCCTTCTCGGCGAGGCGGCGGCGGAAGGCCGCGGCATTACGCTCGGCAATCATTCCGAACGCGGACGTGACGGCATTACCGGCGCGCGCGAGGAAGGCGCGATCGGCTTTGCGAGCCTCAGGGGCGGCAGCGTCGTCGGCGACCATCAGGTGATCTTCGCCGGGCCGTCGGAGCGCATCGTGCTCGGGCACGTTGCCGAGGACCGCGCGATTTTCGCCCGCGGCGCGATCCGCGCGGCCATGTGGGGCCAGGGCAAGGGACCGGGGCTCTTCAGCATGGCCGACGTTCTCGGCATCCAGTAAATCAGTCTACGAATAAAGGAAAATCAAAGTGTCGAACCTGCTTGTTCTCGTCCGCCACGGACAAAGCGAATGGAACGAGAAAAACCTCTTCACGGGCTGGCGCGATCCCGGCCTCACCGAACAGGGCAAGCGCGAAGCGCGTGAGGCGGGCCGGGCGCTGAAGGATAAAGGCTACCAATTCGACGTCGCATATACCTCGGCGCTGTCGCGCGCGCAGGAGACGAACCGCATTCTGCTGGAGGAACTCGGCCAGCCGAATTTGCCCGTCGTCAAGGATCAGGCTTTGAACGAGCGCGATTACGGCGATCTCTCCGGTCTCAACAAGGACGATGCGCGGGCGAAATGGGGCGAGGAACAGGTGCATATCTGGCGCCGCTCCTACGATATTCCGCCGCCCGGCGGCGAGAGCCTGAAGGACACGGCGGCGCGCGTCCTGCCCTATTTCGAAAAGGAAATCCTGCCGCGCGTGCTGAAAGGCGAGCGTGTGCTGGTCGCGGCGCATGGCAACTCGCTCCGCGCGCTGGTGATGGTGCTCGACAAACTCAATCAGGAAGAGGTCATTGCGCTCAACATCGGCACCGGTGCGCCGATCGTTTATGAGCTCGACGACAAGGGGAATGTCCTGAAGAAGACGGATCTGATCGAGCGCGAGGCGCATTGACCGAACTTACCTCCCCCCTTGAGGGGAGGTCGATCAGCAAAGCTGATCGGGTGGGGGGTCTTCTTCGAGAGACTCTTCCTTGCAGCCTACCCCCCTCCCAACCCTCCCCCTCAAGGGGGGAGGGCTTCAGATCGAAGGCGTCTTCAGTTCAATGAGCGCGCGGTTCAATGCCTTCGCGAAGTCGATCCGCTCCGCCGGCGAGAGGCAATGCGCGATCTCGAGCGCCTTCCCGTGCGAGACGAGATAGATGTCTTTGGTCTCGTCGGGATGCTCGACCGTTTCGAGCCGCACCCAATAAGGCTGGAAGCTCCAGGCGCGGGCGCGTCCCTTCTGGTCCACGTGCCGGACACGCAACTCGTTATCGGAAAGCTGCACCGTCTCATGGGCACGGGCGGCGCGGTAGTTGGCGTGGAAAGCCCAATAAACAAG
>NZ_DATKFR010000432.1:0-20236 GCF_035511255.1 Parvibaculum sp. | reverse complement strand
GAAATAGTCCGGCCGCCAGAAATGCCGCTTCAGTCGCGTACGCCAGCCCGACGGAATGTCGAGCGCATCGACCAGCGCATCGAACAGCGCGAGGTCGCCCATCTCGATGTCGAAACCGGAAAGGCCGCCCGCGCGCACCGCATCGGCGGCAAGCGCCAGCATTTCGGCATCGGCAGCTTCCGCATCGGTGCCGCCAAAAAACTCGGCGCCGGTCTGCACGACTTCGGTCGGTTTGCCCGACCCCTTGGGCTCGAAGCGGAAAACGGGCCCTGAATAGCAGAACTTCGCCTCGCCCTTGCCCGCGCCTTCAAGATAAAGCCGGCAGGTCGGAATGGTGAGGTCCGGGCGCAGGCAGAGTTCCTGCCCGCCCGGATCGGTGAACACATAAAGGCGGCGGCGGATATCTTCGCCCGACCGGTCGAGGAAGACGTCGGCCGGCTGCAGCAGCGGCGGCTCGACAGGGGCAAAGCCCGCGCGCTCGAAGACCGCGCGCATGGCGCCCGTGCCTCCCTCAAGTCCCGCCGGATTTCTCGCTGGCGTCGATGACATGGTCTTTATCCTTCGCGCGCGCCGGACCCTCCGGCCGCGCCCTTTTATCATGATTTTCGTTAATTTCGAGAACGGGGAAGCGATCGCCTAATGGCGATGGAGCCCCGGATGGAGGCCATGCCGGGCGAGAATTTCGCACACGCCCTCGACGAGCTTGTCGCGCGCGACCTCGATCTGGGCAGCGGCACTCTGGCGCCACTCGGCATTGTCGGTGATCTCGCGCGAAACCTCGGAGCCGAGGATCAGGTCCTTCAGCGTGACGATGCCCTTTGCGCGCTCGTCCTCGCCCTCGATGACCGCGACGGGCGAGGCGCGCCGGTCGGCATATTTCATCTGGGCGCGCATGCCCGAACCGCCGAGATACATTTCAGCGCGGATGCCGGCGGCGCGGAGTTCGCCGACCATCGCCTGATAGCCCGCCATGTTCGCGGCATCGAGCGTCAGCACGACGACCGGCGGCGCGACGAGATCCTTCTCGACGCGGCCCAGCGCTTCGAGCGCGGATTGCAGGCGGCTGACGCCGACCGAAAAGCCGGTCGCCGGCACCTTCACGCCCTTGAAGCGCTCGATGAGCCCGTCATAGCGCCCGCCCGACCCGACGGAGCCGAAGCGCACGAGATTGCCGTCCTCGTCCTTCACGTCGAAGAGAAGCTCGGCCTCGAAGACGGGGCCGGTGTAATAGCCGAGCCCGCGCACGATCCAGGAATTGAACTCGATGCGATCCGGGCCATAGCCCGCCGCCCGGAAGAGCGCATCCATTTCGGCAAGCTCGTCGATACCGTCGCGGCCGATGGCGCTCGCGCCGACAACCTTGCGCCAGCCGTCGAGCACGGCGCCGCGATCGGCGGAGCCTTCGTTGAGGCCCGATTCCACATAGTCGAGCACGCGCGAAATCTGCTCTGCGCCAAGGCCCGCGCCCTTCGTGAAGTCGCCGGACTCGTCCTTGCGGCCCGCGCCGAGCAGCAACTCGACGCCGCGACGGCCAAGCTTGTCGAACTTGTCGATGGAGCGCAGCACCGTCATATGCGTGCGATCGGCGGCATCGGTGCCGAGGCCGATTTCCTCGAGGAGACCGTCGAGCACCTTGCGGTTGTTGACGCGCAGACGGTACTGGCCGCGCGCAAGCCCCAGCGCTTCCAGCGTATCGCAGGCCATCATGCACATCTCGGCGTCTGCGGCGATCGTCGGCGCACCGACCGTGTCGGCATCGAACTGCGTGAACTGGCGGAAACGGCCCGGGCCCGGCTTCTCGTTGCGCCAGACGGGCCCCGTCTGGTAGCGGCGGAAAGGCTTCGGCAGGCCGTCGTAATTCTCGGCGACATAGCGCGCAAGCGGCGCCGTCAGGTCGTAGCGCAAGGCGAGCCATTGCTCGTCGTCGTCCTGAAAGGAAAAGACACCTTCGTTGGGACGGTCCTCGTCGGGCAGGAACTTGCCGAGCGCATCGGCATATTCCATCGCCGAGGTCTCCAGCGGGTCGAAACCATAGCGTTCATAGACCTCGCGAATGCGCGCGAGCATCCGCGCCTCCGCCCGCACCATGGGCGCGGCGACGTCGCGCAGCCCCTTCGGCACGCGCGCCTTGGGGCGAAAGGTCTTTTCCTGCTTGGCCATGACCGTCGGAAACCGTTTGAACACGCCGAACCCGGCGCGGGCGCATACCTAACTCATCGCGGGAGGGGGAACAAGGTTGGCTTCGGACGGGTGAAACCGCGAATCACCTGCCGGCTGAAATGTACCGAAGGGTTAAACAGGACCCGGCGGGGGCAATTTGCCGCGCCGGGCGCCTCCTAACGATCGGTAAAGCCGAACCCTCTCATTCATCAGCCGAAACGAGATGAAGGCCGGCCCCAAGAGCATTGAGTCCGCTCAGCTTTTGCTCCATCGAGCCGGACCATTCTTCTTGTATGTGGCTCACACCGCACACACAAGATATCCCCAATCTTTACCAAGTATTTACCAAAAATGCAGATCATCGGAACCGGCGAGGCGGTTCTGCGTCAACCTTGTTCAAGCAGAGTCACGGCAACACCTCACTCATTACGCTAGTCGAGTTGAACGGGCGGATTGGTCGATTGAGACACGAAGAAAGTTTCCAGATCGACCAGTGGCGGGGGCCGGAAGGAATGCCTGATATGGGCCGAGCGATACATATGGAATCGACAGGTCGCATTCCCACGGGTTACGAGGGCCGCACGGTTCTGCCCTCGCTGGCGACCCATGTCGTGAGCAAGGATCGCACCCTCCTCAACGGATTGCAGTCGACGTCTTCCATCGACGGCGGCTCGATCAGCTTCAGCTTTTCGGCGCCTTGCGACGGCATCGAGCCCCTCCTCGTTCCCGGCATCGACGCACTGATTGTCGATATCGCCGATGGCGAAGACGGCGAAATCGAATTCCTTCATCGCGTGATCGCGCTCGGACCCGACGCACCCGTGCTCGCCGTCGGCCGCGAGGATGCCGGTCTGCAGATACGCGCCATGAATGCCGGTGCGGAAGACTGCCTTGGCATCGATGCAGATGCACCCCGTGCCCTGATGCTGGCGCTTCATCGCGCCGTGGCGCGGCGGCAAGCGCGCGAACGGCGTCAGATCAACGAGGTGCATCCGAAATCGGAGCCGCAGGTCACGCTGGTTCAGGAAACCTCCGAGGCTATGGTCATTCTCGACAGCCACGGCAATGTGCGCTTCGCCAACGGCGCGGCGGAAGAACTGCTCGGTCGCACGGCCGACGATCTGATCGGCAAGCCTTTCGGCCTTCCGACCGATCCCGGCGAGCACGAAGTCGCCGTTGTGCGGCCGGACGGCGACAATCGCTTCGCGGAGATGCGCATCGTCGACACGCGCTGGGGCGGCGTGCCCGCACGCGTCGCGGCGCTGAACGACGTTACCGTGCGCCGCAGGCTCGAACACACGATGCAGGCCGCCGAGGCGCAAAGCCGCGAGGCGAAGAAGCGCAGCCGGACTTTCTTCTCGAACGTCAATCACGATCTCCGCACACCGCTGACGCACATCATCGGCTTTTCCGAACTGATGAAGAACGAGCAGCTTGGTCCCATCGGCCAGCAGCGTTACCGCGAATATGCCAACGACATTCATTCGAGCGGAACGATGCTGCTCGACATGATCGAGGATCTGCTCGGCATTGCAGAGGCCGAAACCGACCTGGTGAGCCTCACCGACGAAATCTGCAATCTCGGCCAGCTGATCGAGATCGCCGTCGCCAGCCAACGGGCCCGGGCCGGCGAGGAAGGGCTGAGGCTTGAGATCGATTGCCCGCAGAAACTGCCAGGCCTGCGCGGCGACTCCAAGCGGCTGCGTCAGGGACTGTTCCGACTGATCGCCGAGGCGATCCACACGTCGCGCCGCGGCGCGACGTTGCGTCTGTCCGCCACGGGAACCTCCACCGGTATCGTTCTGACGCTGAGCGAAATCGCCGGCGACGGCGAGGACGCTCAGACCCGCCTGCCCTATTCCGCCACGGACGATCCCTTCGTCAGCGCCGCCGGTAGCGGCGCCGCACGCTCGGAAGGGCTCGGCCTTTCCCTCACACGCAAGGTGATGGAGCTGCATGGCGGCACGCTGAACGTGGATGGCGGCGGGGCCGCGCCGATGAGCATCACCCTGAGCTTCCCGGCCGAACGTCTCGTTCGTTAAGACTGCACGTCTTCGAAAAACCCTTCTTTTAGTGCCATTATTATTGACACTGGGTCGCATGGCGAGAACGCAGCTCTGATGTATAGTCGGCGCAATCGGAGGTGAGTCATGCCCGACGCTGATGTTGTCGTTCTCTCGCGCTTGCAGTTCGCCTTTACGATATCCTTCCACATCATTTTCCCGGCACTGACGATCGGCCTTTCGGGATTTCTCGTTCTGGTCGAGGCTTTCTGGTTGCGAACAGGCGACGAAGCCTGGCGGCGCCTCTATCAGTTCTGGGTCCGGCTCTTCGCCCTCTCCTTTGGCATGGGCGTCGTTTCAGGCATCGTGCTCGAGTATGAATTCGGCACCAACTGGGCCGAGTTCTCGCGCATCGTCGGGCCCGTCCTCGGGCCGCTGATGGCCTACGAGGTTCTCACCGCCTTCTTCATGGAAGCAGGCTTCCTCGGCATCATGCTCTTCGGCTGGAACAAGGTGGGGCCGCGCCTCCACTTCCTCGCCACCTGTCTGGTCGGCGCAGGCACTGTCGTCTCCGCCTTCTGGATTCTCTCGGCCAATAGCTGGATGCAGACGCCCGCCGGCGCGCATTTCGACGCCGCGGCCGGGCATTTCGTGCCCGATAGCTGGGTCGCCGTCATCTTCAACCCGTCCTTCCCCTATCGTTTCACGCATATGGTGGCGGCCGCCTATCTCACCTCGGCGCTCGCCATCGCCGGCATTTCGGCGGGCTATCTCCTCGCCGGCAAACACACGGTATTGGCGCGCAAGAGCTATTCGATCGCGCTCTGGGCGATCCTGATCCTCGCGCCGCTGCAAATCTTTCTCGGCGACCAGCACGGCCTCAACGTGCTGGAGCATCAGCCGGTGAAGGTCGCGGCGATGGAAGCGAACTGGGACAGGCAGGCCCGCGCGCCGATCATTTTCTTCGCCATCCCTGACGCGAAGAACGAGACCAATCATTACGAGATTTCGATACCTGGCATTGCGAGCCTCATTCTGACCCATGACATCGACGGTATCGTGCCGGGCCTGAAGGACGTACCTAAGCAAGACCGTCCGCCGGTCGGCATCGTCTTCTGGAGCTTTCGCGTCATGGTCGGCCTCGGCCTTCTCTTTCTGCTGATCGGCGCGTGGAGCGCCGTCTCCCGCTGGCGCGGCACGCTCGAAACCGACAAATGGCTGATGCGTCTCGCGACGCTTTCGACGCCGCTCGGCCTCGTCGCCATTCTCGCCGGCTGGTATGTCGCCGAGGTCGGCCGCCAGCCCTTCACCGTCTACGGCCATCTGCGCACCGTGGACAGCATTTCGCCGGTGGTCGATGTCGGCGCCGTGACGACGAGCCTCATCGTCTTCCTGATCGTCTATGGCGGCCTCTTCGGCGCCTATCTCTATTACGTCTCGAAGATCATCCGCGTGGGGCCGAAGCCGCTCGACGAATATGCGGAGCCGGAAGCGATACAAGGCGCGAGGCCCGGCCTCGTCCTGCCGCCGCGCAAGGACGGCGAAGGGGAGGTTTACTCATGATCGATCTTCCGCTCGTCGCGGCCGGCATCATTGCCCTCAGCATTCTTCTCTATGTCATGCTCGACGGATTCGATCTCGGCGTCGGCATCCTCTTTCCCTTTGCGCCCGACCACCAGTCGCGCTCGACCATGATGAATTCGGTCGCGCCGATCTGGGACGGCAACGAAACGTGGCTTGTCCTCGGCGGCGGCGGGCTTCTCGTCTTCTTCCCGACCGCTTATGCGATCGTCATGCCTGCCTTCTACATGCCGGTCATGGGTCTTCTTTTCGCGCTGATCTTTCGCGGCGTCTCTTTCGAATTCCGCCACGGTGCATCCACGAGCAAGCGCATCTGGGATCGCGCCTTTTTCGGCGGCTCTCTGTTTTCCGCGCTTATGCAGGGCGTATTGCTCGGCGCGTTGATCCAGGGCGTCCATGTCGAGAACGGCCGCTTCGCGGGCCATCTTTTCGACTGGCTCTCCCCCTTCTCGATCCTGACCGGCATTGGCGTGGTCTTCGGCTATGCGCTGTTGGGCGCCGCATGGCTCGTGTTGAAGACCGAACACAAAACACAAGCCTGGGCGCGCCGCGCGGCGATGGTCACGGGCGGCGGCGTCATCGTCGCGATGGGCGCCGTCAGCATCATCACGCCGCTGATGTCATCCGCGATATCGGACCGCTGGTTCGGTGGTCCGCAGATCCTGTTGCTCGCGCCCGTGCCGCTGCTGACCGCGGCGGCCCTTGCGGGACTCTACTGGTCACTGATCTCGGGGCGCGAGCGCCTGCCGCTCGCTTTCGCCATGGCGGTCTTCCTGCTCGGCTTTCTGGGCCTCGCCATCAGCCTCTGGCCGAACATCATCCCGCCGGCTCTCACGATCCATCAGGCGGCGGCGCCTTCGAGCACCATCCTCTTCGCGCTGGTCGGCGTCGCGATTACCTTGCCGATGATCCTTTTTTACACTTGGTACGCCTATTCGGTTTTCCGCGGCAAGGCGACCGAGCATGGCGGTTATTCGGATGAGTGAGGGGGGCCGCAAGGCTCTCTGGTTCGCGGGACTCTGGGTCGCGGGCGTCCTCGCCACGGCGGCGCTCGCCTATGGCATCCGCCTGCTTTTCCTGATCTAGCGCCAGGTCAGCCGCTCGTCACCGGCACACCGAAGGGCGAGATGCCGCGCACATGATCCTCGACGCGCAGCCGCTGCTTCAACGGCGGGAAGGCGCGCTGCGAACAATCGAGCCTTTCGCAAAGCCTGCAATTGACGCCGATGGGCGTCGCGCCGCGCGCGTCGTCGAGATCGTAGCCGCGGCTATAGACGAGCTTGCGCGCATGGGTGATTTCGCAGCCGAGCCCCACCGCATATTGATCGCCCGGCACGCCGATGCCCGAGCCGCCCCGGCTCACCGTGCGCGAGATCGAGAAATAGCGTGTGCCGTCCTCCATCTGGATAACCTGCGTATAGATGTCGCCGGGCACGCGGAAAGCGTCGTGCACGTTCCAGCGCGGGCAGGTTCCGCCGAAACGCGCGAAGTGAAATCCCGCCGCCGAAAAACGCTTCGAGACGTTGCCCGCATTGTCGACGCGGATCAGGAAAAACGGAATGCCGCGCGCGCCGGGCCGCTGCAGCGTCGTCAGCCGGTGACAGACCTGCTCGAAGCTGGTGCCGAAACGCCGTCCCAACAGACGCAGATCGTAATGCGTCTCCTCTGCCGTGCGGACAAAGGCCGCATAAGGCATCAGCAGCGCCGCCGCGAAATAATTGGCGAGCGCGACACGGCAGAGCGTACGCGCCTCGTCGCCGTCGAGACCCGAGGTCTCGACGATGTCCTCGATCGCCCGCGATTGCTCGAAATAGCCAAGCTGATAGGCAAGCTGGAACGAGCGCCCCGGCTGGTCGAGCAGCTCGGAGAGAAAGATCGTCTGACGATGGCGGTCGTAGCGCCGCAGTTCGCCCGACATCAGATCGGCAGGCACCACGCGGGTCGCGACGCCATGCGCGGCGCGCAGATAATTGCGCAGGCTGACATAGGGCTCGTCGGCGCCGAGCGACGCCTTGCGGTAAAGTTCCTCGGCGGTCTCGTCGAGCGCCGGGAAGTGATTGTTGCGGCTGTTGATGAAGTCGCGCACCTCTTCGAGCGGAGCGCTGATCGCCTGCCCCCCGTCGAGCAGATCGCGATCGGCAAGCCGCTCGGCCAGGGCCGAAGTGTTCGCCACCGCTTGCTGATAGGCCCGATAGAGCGTCGCCACGGCATCGGCCGCCGCCGGACTCGCGGCGGAGACCTCCTGCATATCCTGAATGGAGAGCCCGCTATCGCGGAACAGAGGATCGCCGAAGACTTCTTTCAGCGTGGTGAGCGAGCGTGCCTCGTCGTCACCAGCAAGGCTCCGGAGCTCGACATCATAGACTTCGGCGAGCTTCAGCAGGATCTGCGCCGACATCGGCCGCTGGTTCCGCTCGATGAGATTAAGGTAACTGGCCGAAATACCGAGATCGGCCGCCATGCGCGCCTGGGTCAGGCTCCGCTCACGGCGAAGCCGCCTAACGCGCGGACCCGCAAAGACTTTTTTCTCCGACGACATGGCTGCAAAGCCCTCCGAAACGGCGATGATAGCGATTGTAATTTACAAAATTTACATTCTCAACGATTTCATTCACTCATTCTGTGAAGTTCTTTACTTTAACAGTTTCAAAGACTTAGGAATGTTTTGGACTTTCGGTTGTTGTGGATGTATGACCCGCGCATCGTCAAGCAGAAGCGCAGAGTGGAGACATCGGCCATGAGCCAGTCGGCAGCGGCAACCAGCAAGGACGGCATCCAGATTCGCGGGAGCGTGAAGCCCGGCTATGAGCGTGTGCTCACGGCCGATGCCCTCGCCTTCGTCGCCGAGCTCGAACGCAAGTTCGGCGCCCGCCGTCGCGAGCTCCTCGCCGCCCGTGCCGAGCGCCAGAAGCGCTTCGATGCCGGCGAACTGCCCGATTTTCTGGCCGAGACCAAGTCGGTCCGCGAAGGCGACTGGAAGGTTGCGCCGATCCCGAAGGATCTGCTCGACCGCCGCGTCGAGATCACGGGCCCCGTCGACAACCGCAAGATGGTCATCAACGCGCTCAATTCCGGCGCGCAGTCCTACATGACCGATTTCGAGGATGCGGCGGCGCCGACCTGGGACAACATGATCGGCGGCCAGATCAATCTCATCGACTACTGGGATGGCAAGATCGGCTTCACCGACGAAGCGAACGGCAAGACCTACAACGTCGCCGACAAGCATGCGGTCCTCAACGTCCGCCCCCGCGGCTGGCATCTCGACGAGGCGCATGTCGAGATCGACGGCCTGCCGATGTCCGGCTCGCTCTTCGATTTCGGCCTCTACTTCTTCCACAACGCGAAGAAGCTGAAGGCGCACGGCACCGGCCCCTATTTCTATCTGCCGAAGATGGAGAGCCACAAGGAAGCGCGCCTCTGGAACGACGCCTTCGTTCATGCGCAGAAGGTGCTCGGCATTCCGAACGGCTCGATCAAGGTCACGGTGCTGATCGAGACCCTGCCCGCCGCCTTCGAGATGCACGAAATCCTTTATGAGCTGAAGGACCACATCGTCGGCCTCAACTGCGGCCGCTGGGACTACATCTTCAGCTACATCAAGCGGCTCGGGAAGAACCCGAACTACCTGCTGCCCGACCGCGCTTCGGTCGTCATGGGCAAGGCCTTCCTTAACGCCTATTCGCTTCTCCTCGTGAAGACCTGCCATGAGCGCGGCGCCTTCGCGATGGGCGGCATGGCCGCCCAGATCCCCGTGAAGGGCGACGAAGCGGCGAATGATGCGGCCTTCAACAAGGTGCGCGCAGACAAGGAGCGCGAAGCGACCAACGGTCACGACGGCACCTGGGTCGCGCATCCCGATCTCGTGCCGGTCGCGATGGAAATCTTCGGCAAGCTCACCGGCCCGAACCAGCTTTCGCGCCAGCGTCAGGATGTGAATGTCGGCCAGAAGGAACTGCTCGAGCCGCATCAGGGCGAGCGCACCGAGGACGGCATGCGCGAATGCGTGCGCGTCGGCGTGCAATATATCGAAGCCTGGCTCGGCGGCCGCGGCGCCGTGCCGCTCTACAACCTGATGGAAGATGCCGCGACGGCCGAAATCAGCCGCACGCAGATCTGGCAGTGGCTCTACCACGCGGCGAAGCTTTCGGACGGCCGCACGGTTACGCCGGAGCTTTTCCGCGAAGTGCTCGACGACGAGATGAAGAAACTGCGCGCCACTCTCGGCGAGACGCGCTGGACGCAAGGCCATTTCGACGAGGCGATCCGCCTCTTTGCGGAAATGGCAACCGCCGAGGAATGCGAAGAATTCCTGACGCTGCCCGCCTACCGGCTGCTCGTCAGTCACGAAAACTAAATCCGATCACCAAGCCCCGAGACTGTTGACCCGAGGACCATCCCATGAGCAAGACCTTTTACGACCTGATCCCGAGCGCGCCCAAGGGCCGCTTCGACAATGTGAAGCGCAACTACAGCGTCGAAGACGTTGAGAAGCTGCGCGGCTCCTTCCCGATCGAGTACACGCTCGCCACGCGCGGCGCGAACAAGCTCTGGGAAATGCTGAACTCCGGCGACTACGTGCATTCGCTGGGCGCCCTCTCCGGCAACCAGGCCATGCAGATGGCGCGTGCGGGCCTGAAGGCGATCTATCTCTCGGGCTGGCAGGTTGCCGCCGACGCCAACACCGCCGGCGCGATGTATCCCGACCAGTCGCTTTACCCCGCGAATGCCGGTCCGGAACTCGCCAAGAAGATCAACCGCGCCCTGAAGCGTGCGGACGAGATCGAGCACTCGGAAGGCGGCGCCAAGCGCGACTGGTTCCTGCCGATCGTCGCCGACGCGGAAGCCGGTTTCGGCGGCCCGCTGAACTGCTTCGAGATCATGAAGGCCTATATCGAAGCCGGCGCTTCGGGCGTTCACTACGAAGACCAGCTCGCGTCTGAAAAGAAGTGCGGCCATCTCGGCGGCAAGGTTCTGATCCCGACGCGCGCGCATGAGCGCAACCTCAACGCCGCGCGCCTCGGCGCCGACGTCATGGGCACGCCGACGCTCATCATGGCGCGTACCGACGCCGAATCCGCGAACCTGATCACGTCGGACATCGACGAGCGCGATCACGAGTTCATCGACTTCGACAAGGGCCGCACGGTCGAAGGCTTCTACCGCCTGAAGCCGGGCACGGGCGTCGACCATTGCATCAAGCGCGGCCTCGCCTTCGCGCCCTATGCCGATCTGCTGTGGTGGGAGACCTCGGTCCCGAACCTCGCCGACGCCAAGCGCTTCGCCGAAGCCGTCCGCAAGGAATATCCGGACCAGCTCCTCGCCTATAACTGCTCGCCCTCCTTCAACTGGGAAGCGAAGCTCGACAAGGCGACCATCGCGAAGTTCCAGAAGGAAATCGCGGCGATGGGCTACAAGTACCAGTTCGTCACGCTGGCCGGTTTCCACCAGCTCAACCACGGCATGTTCGAGCTGGCCTCGGGCTACCGCGATCGCGGCATGGCGGCTTACTCCGAGCTGCAGCAGGCCGAGTTCGCCTCGGAAGCCAAGGGCTACACCGCGACGCGCCACCAGCGCGAAGTCGGCACCGGCTACTTCGACCTCGTGTCGATCGCAGCCGCCGGCGGCGAAAGCTCCACGACAGCCCTCGGCGACTCGACCGAAGCCCAGCAGTTCAAGGCCGCCGCGCACTAATCCGGCTACGACACTTCAAGACGAGACCCGCGGGGAACGATCCCCGCGGGTTTTTCTTTGCCTGACGCCTATCTTTGCGAGAGGCTGTCCGGCAACAGAAGCACTGAACCTTGGGGGAGGATGGCATGGCTGACGGGACCGCCCCCGGAGCGGCAATTCACGGGACTTGTGCGGCGGGGTTCGAGCCCGTCCGCGCGGCATTCGCGGAGAACTTCGCGCTGCGCGGCGAAGCGGGCGCTTCGGTCTCCGTCGTGAAGGACGGCCAGGTCGTCGTCGATCTCTGGGGCGGCTTCGCGGACGCGGCACGCGCGAGACCCTGGACACGCGACACGCTCGCCAACGTCTGGTCGACAACGAAGGGCATGGGCGCGCTCGTCTGTGCGATGCTCGTCGAACGCGGGCAGATGTCCTACGAGGACAGGGTCTCGAAATACTGGCCCGAATTTGCGGCCGAAGGGAAAGGCAACATCACGGTCGGGCAGATGCTTTCCCATCAGGCAGGGCTCTGCGGGCCCTCGGTCCCGACCACCATCGAGGAGATGTGCGACCATGCCTTGATGGCCGAAAGGCTTGCCGCGCAGGCGCCGCTCTGGGAGCCCGGCTCGAAGTCCGGCTATCATGCCCTCACTGTCGGCATTCTCGTCGGAGAACTCGTCAGACGCGTGGCCGGCGCGACGATCGGCACTTATTTCGATGAAGAGGTCGCGCAGCCCTTTGGCATCGACTTCTTCATTGGCCTGCCCGAAACCGAAGATGCCCGCGTCGCGGAAATGATCCCGGCGGGAAAATCCGGCTTGCCCGACGGCTACACGCTCAACCCCTCGCAGATCGTGGCATTGGCCAACCCGGCGCTCGACGCCCTCGTTCCGAACAAACGCTTCTGGCGGGCGGCCGAACTCTCTTCCGCGAATGGACAGGGCACGGCGGCGGCGATCGCCCGCGTCTACGGCGCTCTGGCCGGCAATGGCATGATCGATGGCAGGCGGCTCGTAAAGCTGGAAACGATCCGTGCCATGACGGCCACCCGGATCGAAGGCGTGGATGAAGTCCTGGGCATGCCCGGCCGCTGGGCGGCGGGATATCTGCTCAATGGCGGCGGGCTCTTCGGCCCCAGCGACGAGAGCTTCGGCCATTCGGGCTGGGGCGGTTCCTTCGGCATGGCCGATCCGGCAACGGGCATCGCCATTTCCTACGTGATGAACCAGATGGGCGCGGAACTCGCCGGCGACGCCCGCGCCAATGCGATTATCGCGGCGAGCTACACGTCGCTAGCGAGCCTGTAATCAATCTAAGCCTCCGGAAAATGGAGGGACTGCGGCATAAATCTCCGCAGTCCCGTTCCTGCTCAGGCGCCCGGCGCTTGATCGAGAAAACCTGTAACGGCGGCGAGCCGTCCGTCGCCTGCGACGACGCCGAAATCCGTGCCGGCGACGCCGACGCCCTTGCCGTCCGGCCCGACGAGCTCCCAACTGAAGCGCAGGCGGTCGGCATGTCCGTCGACGGCGCCCTTCGGCTTGAATCTGTGGCCTGGAAATTTCTCGTGGACGGCGGCGATCATGCGGTCGATGCCGTCGTGACCGTCGCCGCTGAGCATCGGATCGAGATAAGTGGCGCCCTCCGTCCAGGTCTTCGCGATGAGCGCGCGGCGGCGCTCCGAGGCTTCCTCGTTCCAGACGGCGAAGTAGCCTTCGACGACGCGGTTGTAATCGGTCATGTGCATCTCCTTTTGAGCAACGGGAACGAGGCACATGCTGCTTGCCGCGCGAACCGAAGTCGATTACGCGCGAGGTAACCGGAACCGGCGTTGAACGCCTCTGAAAAAGGGAAAGGCCGCGACGAGGAACGGCGTCGCGGCCTTTTATCGTCGCTACATTGCGGGATCGGGAGGACGGGATCCCGCCGCAGCGAGCTTCGCTGGGGTTTGTCCGGCGCGGAATGGGCGGCCCGCTCAAAACCGCTTGCACCCGCCTCCGGATTTGTTATTGATAATCATTATCAAATTAGACGTCAAGCACGAATCCACCCACATGACATTTTCAGATGATGCCCCGCCCGCACACGCCGTCGACATTTCGACCGAACTGCCCTGCGCGCCGGACAGGCTCTGGCATGCGGTAACGACGCCCGCCGGCGTCAATGCCGAGCTGATGCCGCTCATTCGCATGAGCTTTCCCGAAGCCGATCTCGGCCTCGCCGACGCACCGCTCGATCAGCCGCTTTTCGGCTCCTGGATTTTTCTTTTCGGCCTCATCCCCTTCGACCGCCACGTCTTCGTCATCCATGAAGTCGGGCCGGGTCACTTCGTCGAAACCTCGCACAGCCTGCTGCAAAAGCTCTGGCGCCACGAACGACGGCTGACGGCGACCGAGCACGGAACCGTGCTGCGCGACACTGTGACCGTGGTGCCGCGCATCGGCTCGACCTCCACCCTCACCAACTTCGTCGTGCGCGCGATCTTTCGCCATCGGCACCGGCGGCTGCAGGCGCTTTATCCCGCCGCGTGAGACGATCCGAAAATTCTTGCCCGGCCGGCGAGTTTCTTCGGTATCAATGGCTCGTCTCGTCACCTTCCATCCGGACCGTTCATGACCTCTCCCGCGACGACCGATCTTTCCGACGCACATCCCGACATCCAGCATGGGGAGTCCGTCTTCCGCGATTACGGTAGCAAGCTCGCCTTCTCGGGGCCCATCGCGACGCTGAAGACTTTCGAAGACAATCCGAAGGTCCGTGAATTGCTGGAAACGCCCGGCGAGGGCCGCGTCCTCGTGGTCGATGGCGGCGGTTCGCTGAGATGCGCGCTCTTCGGCGGCAATCTCGCGGTGCTGGCCGAAAGAAATGGCTGGGCTGGTCTCGTCATCAATGGCTGTGTGCGCGACACGGCCGAGATCGCGACTTCAAATATCGGCGTGAAGGCTCTCGCCGCACATCCGAGGAGAAGCGACCGCAAGGGGCTGGGTGAAGTCGGTGTCGCCGTGGCCTTTGCCGGCGTCGTATTCCGCCCCGGCGAATATCTCTATGCGGACGGCGACGGCATCGTCGTCAGCCCGACCCGGATCGGTTAGGCCGCCCCGCCCGCACAGCCAGCCTAGAAGCGGTTGATCGCCTCCCAGAGGCCGAACGAAATCAGCGATAGCGATATAACCGCGAACAGCAGGAAAATCATGTAGTCGCTGCGTCGTGCGGGAAGCATCTCGTCTTCCCCGACCGGCACAACCCTGTCGTCGTCGCCCGGCGCCCTTGTCGAAATCGGTTTGCCCATCGGAATGCCCAAACTCAGGTGACGACCGTTGGACAAGCACGGTCCCCGGCCCCCAATACGGTGTCGAAATGAGACGCGGCCCAATGCGTCTCCGACACCGCTCGCGTGATCCAACGTAAAGGGACCGCCGACGAATTCCAGAAAATGGCGCAATCTTTCGCCACTTTTTCTGGGTGCATTTGGACCCGTTGCGCCGGGTCGAGGAGGGAGGAGTCCGGAAGGCGAGCGGGCGAAGCCGTCGCTCAGATATGAGCCAGCAGTTCGACGACCTTCCAGGCGCCGAAAACCGTCAGCGCCATCGACAGGGTGCCGACCCCAAAGAGAAGCGCATAATCCGACGCGCGTGCCGGCTCCGCACCCGCGTCGGCCACCCCATAGGTCCCGGCACGTTGCGCGTCACTAAGCTTTCCGAAGTGCTGTATGTCACCCATTACGCGACCTCTCTCGCTAAAACACTTAATTCTCTATCAGAAAACTATGGTTTTAGCAATATGCGGCATGTGCGGCATGCCGTCGCCATCGCTCCGCAGGACCTAGAAGGTCCGAGCCAGCTCGACGGCGGCAAAACCGATCAATGCGATCGAAATCGCGGCCGCGGCAATGAAAAGCACATAGTCGGAAATCCTGGCTTCCTCGACATCGCTTTCCGCGAGAACGCCGGAAACCCCGCCGATATCCTCGGCGTCAGATGACATGCCCAACAGAGTCTCTCCCACACGAGATCTGCAAATATCCCACTCGCTTGTTTAACAAGTCGTAGTGGCCCGGCGCCCACCGAGTCGCCCGGGAGGATACACATATTCGCTCACACAGGGAAATTGTCTCGACACGCCCCGTGCCGATAGACGTCAGGCCCGGGCGGCGTCGACGAGACGCTGGATATAGGCTGGCAAGGCGAAAGCCGCCTTGTGAACTTCCGGCGTGTAGTACTGCGTCGGGAAATTCGCGGCCTCGAAACGGCGCTCAAGGCATTCGAGCGTGACCGCCCTGACGAACTCGTCGTCCGTGCCGATACCCATCGCCATGGGTCCGCCGACATAGGTCGGGATGGTTGCGAGATAGCATCCGCTGAAACGGAACAGGCGATGGAATTTCGAGATCGTACTCTGAAGTTCCGCCGGCTGCAGAAACGGCACGCCATTCTGCGTCACGATGATGCCGCCTTCGTTGAGGCGTTTCTTCGCATCGCGGTAAAAGCTTTCCTCGAAGAGTACGGCCCCCGGTCCGACGGGATCGGTCGAATCGACGATGATGACATCGTAGCCATCCCCCTCGTCCTCGACGAATTTGGCGCCGTCGGCGAAGACGAGATCGAGCCGCGGATCGTCGAAGGCACCGGCGGAGACCATCGGCAGATGGGTCTTCGAGAAATCCGTCACCGCCGGATCGATCTCGACCATGGTGATCTTCTCGATCTCCGCATGACGGACTGCCTCGCGCAGGATACCGCCGTCGCCGCCGCCGATGATGAGCAACGACCTGACGTTGCCATGCGCGAAGACCGGCACATGCGTCATCATCTCGTGATAGACGAACTCGTCCTTCTCCGTCACCTGCGTCGCGCCGTCGAGCGACATCATCCGGCCGAAGGTCGGATTGTCGAAAATCACGAGATGCTGGTGATCGGTCGCTTCCTCGAACAGAACGCGATCCGCGCGATAGGACGTCCGGAGGCCGCCTTCCTCGTGAAGGGTCTCCGTGATCCAGCGCGGACCGCTCTTTCCGTCGGTCATCAGACCATGCCCCTGCCGCGACGCAATTCCTCGACGCGGACGTTCGAAGGACCGAATGCCTCCTGCAGGACCGCGATCGAATTTTGCGGTTCGGCCTCGCCGCACATGAAGACGTCGAGCGCGGCGTAATCCGCCTCGGGCCAGGTGTGGATCGAGATATGGCTTTCCGACAGCACCGCCACGCCCGACACGCCGCCATTGGGTGTGAAGTGATGGAGATGGATATGCAGAAGCGTCGCCTTCGAAACCTCGACGCAGCGGATCAGCGTCTTCTCGATATGCGCGAGATCGTCCAGCCGGCTCGCGCCGATCAGATCGATGATGAGATGCGTGCCGGCGAAGCGTTCGCCGTCGCGCTCGATGAAGAAATCCTTGCGCTCGTCGGCATGCGCGCGCGGTCCTTCGGACAGCGTTTCGACATCGCCGAGACCGGCGACGTGATGAGGGAACTCGAGAACTTCCGCCTGGGTCTTCCTTGAATCGCAATTCAAGTCGATCCCCAATTGGAAGAGGGCGCGGGGCTCGGACATGGCCTCTCTCCAACCAGTAGATGACCGGGCTTGCCGAACCCGTTCCGTGACGACGGAACGCTCCCTTCCGGGTGCGTCGGGGCCCATAAAACTAAAAGCTTTCAGAAGAAACGCTTCGCTTGTTTTTTGCCGGGTGTGGGGCTGTCTCGCCCGACTTGTCCTGCGTTACGCGAGGACGGCTCGGCTTTGATCCGGGGCGTCAGCCCCTCAGACTATAATCCGGCATATGCATTCTCCCTCGAAACCCAGCGGGTTTGCCTGATTGCGGCAGGCCGCCAAACTTTCCAAAAGAGACGCGTACGCCGTTACGTAACCAGTCTGGCCAGAGGCACGTGCGATTGCGTTCTGCCGCGTGATGTAAATGGCGCAGTGCAGCGTGTCAAGAAAAACCGCAGATTTCCGCGGCTTGTCATAATTGCGACGATCGAAACCGAACGCGCGTGATCGATTGACCACGGCTGGTAGAGATGAGCCGGCATTGCCGCAACGCTGAGACTAGGGCTGAGTGTAGATCACCAACCTCAGGCCTGGATCGTCATTGGCCTGGAAGGTTGTGTACTGGAGGCGTAGCGCTCCCTTGCGAGGGTGGGTTAGCTGCTTTTGGCCGGCGACGGTTTCTCGAAGATCGTGAGCCTCCCACCAGGTGGCGAATTCGGGGCACCCGGCTCGCAGACGTTTCACCAGATCCGCGAATGCAGGGTCCCATGCCCGAAGGTCGTGGGTCGCGCGGAACTGGGCCACCATTCTCTTTGCTTCCTCGGCCCAGCCTGTGCCGAAAAGCCGGCGGGTCTTCGGATTGGTCAGTACCAGAATTAAAGTGTTGCGGTCTTCCTCGGGCACCCGGTCGAAAGCAAATATCTCGGCAGCTGCGGCGTTCCAGCACAGCACATCCCAGCGCCGCCCGGTCACATAGGCCGGGACGTTCAACGCCTCGACGGTGCGCAAAAGGCTTTCCGGCACGACCTCGCGAGCAAAGGGCTGGCGCTCGGCGTTGCGGGTCAGCGCCCGCAAATGCGTCTCCTCCACCGGATTGAGGCGCAAGGCGCGCGACAGCGCATCCACCGTCGTCGCCGAAGGGCTGACGGTGCGCCCTTGTTCCAGCCGGATATACCAATCGACACCGATGCCGGCGAGTTGAGCGACTTCCTCGCGGCGCAGACCGGGGGTCCGCCGACGACGACCGCTGGGGAGGCCCACTGCCTCCGGCGACAACCTCGCACGACGCGAGCGAAGAAAGTCGCCCAGTTCACTGCTGACAACCTCATTCATCGGCACGGCCCCTGGGCTCCGGAGGAACATTCTCAATCCTAGGATAATATTAGGTCTGAATGCGGTTTTCCAGACATGCGAAAAAAGGTCTTCAGCCCGAAGGAGACCCGACATGAAAGCTGCCATCCTCAAGGAATTCGGAACCCCGCTCGTCATTAAAGAGCTCCCTGACCCGGTGCTGGGCACCGGGGAGGTCATCGTCGATGTCGCGGCGGCAGGCGTCCTGCCCTACATGGGCGAAGTGCTGAGCGGGGAACGGCAATATCCGATGACCCTGCCCATGGTGCCGGGCGCCGGCGCGGTCGGCCGCGTCCGTGCGATCGGACCGGATGCCACGAGGCTCAAGGTCGGAGAATGGGTCGTTTGCGATCCGACGGTACGCTCGCGCGACGATGCGAAGACGCCCGACATCACGCTGCAGGGCCTCAGCGCGCGCGGAGAGGGCGGCCTGAAGCTGCAGCAGCACTTCCACCATGGCTCATGGGCGGAGCAGATGCTGGTGCCGACGGAGAATGTCTTCCCGCTCGGTCCGATCGACGCGGCGGATGCGGCAAGGTGGTGCGTCCTCAGCCTCTATCTGGTTCCTTATGGCGGCCTCCTCGCCATCGACCTCAAGCCGGGCGAAACGCTGCTGGTGAGCGGCGCCACCGGGAATTTCGGCAGCGCGGGTGTGGCGGTCGCGCTGGCCATGGGAGCGGCCTGTGTCATCGCCCCGGGACGCAACGAGGCGATGCTCGAAAGCCTCAAGCGCCGGTTCGGGCCGCGCGTACGGACCGTGAAGCTGACCGGCGACGAGGCGGAGGATATCCGGCGGATGCAGGCGGCGTCGCCCGGCCCCATCGACGCCGTGCTCGACCTGCTGCCACCCGAGGCGCCGACCTCCTCCGTCCGTGCCGCCGCGATGACGGTGCGGGAATATGGCCGCGTCGTCCTGATGGGCGGCGTCGGCATGCTGGGCGGCGACGATCTCGCGCTCCCCTACCCCTGGCTCATGCGCAACAACATCACGGTCAAGGGACAGTGGATGTATCCGCCCTCCGCCAACACGACGATGATAAATCTGGTGCGTGCAGGCCTGCTGGACATCTCCATGGTGGAGATCACGGCCTTCCCGCTGGATCAGGCCAACGAGGCCGTCGCGCAAGCGGCGGCGAAAGGCGGGAGATTCAAGCGCACGGTCATCTGCCCCTGACGCTCAGCGACAGCGCTGGCACCCCGCGCCTACTGC
Organism: Parvibaculum sp.; assembly: GCF_035511255.1. Classification (GTDB taxonomy): domain Bacteria; phylum Pseudomonadota; class Alphaproteobacteria; order Parvibaculales; family Parvibaculaceae; genus Parvibaculum. The sequence goes on along the minus strand of NZ_DATKFR010000432.1, from coordinate 776 downwards.
CGCACCTGGGTCCGTTGCACGATCTCTGCAGCCGCGCGGATGCCCGATTGCAGCGCGCCGTCCATGTAACCGACCCATTCGGTCGCCGTTTCCGTGCCCGCCCAATGAAGGCGGCCCACCGGTTCCCGGATCACATCGCCGTAGCGCGTCATGACGCCGGGCGCCATATGCGCGACATAGCAACCGCGGCTCCACTCTTCGGCGGTCCAATCCTGATCGACGTAATCGATGGGCTCGGCGGCCTTCGGACCGAAGTAATCGGTGAGAGCCGAGATGACGCTTTGCCGCCGCGCATTGTCGCCGCGCGCGCTCATCTCGACCGCATGGTCGCCATCGATGAAGCCGACGAGAATGCCGACGCGCTCGTCTTCCGGCGTCTGATCGAAAACGACATTGAAGGCATGATGATCGCTGGCGGCCTGCCCTGACAATCCGGCGCGACGCCAGAAGGGTTCCTTGTAGGCGACATGCACCTTGATGACCGAGCCCATCGGCATGCGCTGGAAAAGCCCGTCGCGCTTCGCCGGCAGGGCGACGTCGTAATGGATGCGCGCGGCGAGCACCGGCGGCACCGCGATGACGACATGCGCCGCGCGATAATCGCCCTTGTCGCTGCGGATCGTGACGCCCTCATCGTCCTGCCTGATCGCGCGTACGGGGGCGTCGAGCACGACCGGCGTCTTCAGGCTTTCGGCAAGACGCCGCGCGATCGAATGCGCGCCGCCTTTGAATTTCGCTTCCTGCGCGCCGTCCTTGACACCGATCAAATCCTCGAC
>NZ_DATKFR010000431.1:0-1716 GCF_035511255.1 Parvibaculum sp. | reverse complement strand
CGTCAGCCAGTGGGAGCGCGGTGAAAAACACCCGAAAGGCACATCTCTGAAATTGTTGACGCTGGTCGATAAAAAGGGACTGCAATCGGTCGCCTGACCTAACCCCGCGCGCCGCTGCCGCCGGCAAGCTCGCACCAGCTTTCGCGCTTGGCGCCGTCATAGCCGCGTGCGAGCCCGCGCGCCCTGAGCGCGGCGCTGAAATCCGGCGTTGCGTCGTTCGAGACATTGGCGATGACGCGGCCACCGAACTTGTCACGCTTGATATTGGTGAGGCGCACCGGCCCGCCATCGCTCAGCCGCGCGAGATAATCGCGGGCCCGCGCGGCGCCTTCGCGCTCCTGCGGACATTTGCCCTTGAGCTCCGGCGCATCGATCCCGGCGAGCCGCACATCGACGTCGACCGTCTGGCCGAGCCAGATCTCGGCCCTGACCGCCAGCGTGTCGCCATCGACGACGCGGACGACCTCCGCCTCGACGGGCCCGCGCAACACGTCCTTCGCTTCGGCGGGCGAAGCGGCCATGAGAACGGCAAGACTGACAAGAAACCGGGCGCGCATGGGTCCACTCGTTACAAAGCAATCGCGCCTGCCCCCCGGCGCAAAACAAATCCCGCCGGCCTTGCCCGAGACCAGCGATATAGGATTTAAATCACATATATAGGAATCCGGAGCGATTCGCGAGCGGTGCGCGCCGGAACCGAGCGGAAACGCGCGCTTCAGAAATCGCTGACGATACCTTTGACTTCCCAGTCGCCGTAACGTGTCGGCTCGGCGCCGATCTGCGTCCCCTTGGGCCCATTGATCTCGCGGGGCACGGGATTCCCGGCGCGGGCTTCGTCGGCGGCGCGGCGGCGTTCCTCGGCTTCGGCCAGCGCCCGCTTGGCGGCGGGGCTCAGCACCTTGGGCGGCGTCTCTTCCGCCGTCCGTTCATCCGCCTGCCTGTCCGTTTCGCCGTTCATGACCCGCTCGCTTGAAGGGACTTCGTCGCGGCTACATATAAGACCTCGATCCCCGCGGCGCCAGTTCGAGGCGCGCCGGGACCAACAGGAAGGACCCGATGAACACCGTCAAGACAGGCATTCTGCTCGCCGCCCTCACCGCGCTCTTCATGGGGCTCGGCTATCTGATCGGCGGTGCGGGCGGCGCGACCATTGCCTTTTTCGTCGCCGCCGCGATGAACCTCTTCGCCTACTGGAATTCCGACCGCATGGTGCTCTCGATGTATGGCGCCGAGCGCGTCGACGAGACGAGCGCACCCCGATATGTGCGCCTCGTCGCGCAGCTCGCCGAGAATGCCGGCATGCCGGTGCCCGCGACCTACATCATCCATTCGGATCAGCCCAATGCCTTCGCGACCGGCCGAAATCCGGAACACGCCGCCGTCGCCGCGACGACGGGCCTCTTGCAGATGCTGACGCCGGAAGAACTCGCTGGCGTGATGGCGCACGAGCTGAGCCACATCCGGAACCGCGACACGCTGACCATGACGATCACGGCGACGATCGCCGGCGCGATCTCGATGCTGGCGAATTTCGCGTTCTTTTTCGGCGGCAACCGCGAGAACAATGGCGGCTTCATCGGCACGCTGGCGTTGGCGATCCTCGCGCCCATCGCCGCCGGCCTCGTGCAGATGGCGATCAGCCGCACGCGCGAATATGACGCCGACGCCTCGGGCGCCGAGATTTCCGGCCGCCCGCTCTGGCTTGCCTCGGCGCTC
>NZ_DATKFR010000430.1:0-11536 GCF_035511255.1 Parvibaculum sp. | reverse complement strand
TGCGGCACAAGCGCGTGATCTCGAACATTGAGGAGTTCGGGCCCGGCTCGACTTTCCATCGTGTGCTCTGGGACGATGCGCAACAGCTCAAGGGCGAGAAGATCAAGCTCGTCGCCGACGACAAGATCAAGCGCGTCGTGCTCTGCACGGGCAAGGTCTATTACGACCTCTACGACGAACGCGAGAAGCGCGGCATCGACGATATCTATCTGATGCGCGTCGAGCAGCTCTATCCCTTCCCGGCGAAGTCGCTGATGACCGAGCTCCTGCGCTTCAAGGACGCCGAGATCGTCTGGTGTCAGGAAGAGCCGAAGAACATGGGTAGCTGGACCTTCATGGAGCCCAATCTCGAATGGGTGCTCGACCAGGTCGGCGCGCGCTATCGCCGCGCGCGCTACGCCGGACGGCCCGCCTCGGCATCGCCGGCGGTCGGCCTCATGAGCAAGCACAACCAGCAGCTCAACCAGCTTCTGTCGGATGCATTGAAGATCGATTGAGACGTCTCTGAAAGGCGGAGAGAGAATGGCCACGGAAATCAAGGTGCCGGCACTCGGCGAGTCGGTGACGGAAGCGACCGTCGCGCAGTGGTTCAAGAAGCCGGGCGACACGGTCGCGGTCGATGAGCCGCTGGTCGAACTCGAAACCGACAAGGTGACGGTCGAAGTGCCGTCGCCGGCCTCGGGCGTTCTCTCCGAGGTGCTGGTGCAGAGCGGCGAGACCGTGACGATCGGCGCGATTCTCGGCGCGATCGGCGAGGGCGGTGCGAAGGCCGCCGCCAAGCCCGCCGCGAAGAAGGAAGAACCGAAGAAGGCCGAAGCGCCGAAGCCGGCCGCCGCCGTTCAGCCGGCGCCTGCTCCGGCAGCTCCAGCGCCGGCGAAGGCGGCGGATGCCGCACTCGCGCCGTCGGTGCGCCGCGTCGTCGAGGAGAATGCGCTCGATACGTCGAAGATCGAAGGTACGGGCAAGGACGGGCGCATCACCAAGGGCGATGCGCTCGAAGCGGCGGCGAAGCCCGCGACGCCGGCAGCGCCGGTTCAGGTTCGCACGCCCGCGCCGGCCGATCAGGCGGCCCGCGAGGAGCGCGTACGCATGACGCGGCTCCGCAAGACCATCGCGACGCGTCTGAAGGAAGCGCAGAACACGGCGGCCATGCTCACCACCTTCAACGAGGTGGACATGACGGCGATCATGGCCTTGCGCAACCACTACAAGGACGTCTTCGAAAAGAAGCACGGCGTGCGCCTCGGCTTCATGGGCTTCTTCGTCAAAGCCTGCATCGCGGCGCTGAAGGAAATCCCGGCGGTCAATGGCGAGATCGACGGCGAGGACCTCGTCTACAAGAACTACTACAATATCGGCGTGGCGGTCGGCACCGATCGCGGCCTGGTCGTACCGGTGGTGCGCGAGGCGCAGGATCTCTCGTTTGCGGACATCGAAAAGACGATCAACGATTTCGGCAAGCGCGCCCGGGATGCGCAGTTGAAGCTCGAGGAGTTGCAGGGCGGCACCTTCACGATCTCGAATGGCGGCGTCTACGGTTCGCTGATGTCGACGCCGATCCTCAACGCGCCGCAATCGGGCGTGCTCGGCATGCACAAGATCCAGGACCGCCCGGTCGTGGTCGCGGGCAAGGTCGAGATCAGGCCGATGATGTATCTGGCGCTTTCCTACGATCACCGGATCGTCGACGGCAAGGAAGCGGTGACCTTCCTGGTGCGCGTCAAGGAAGCGCTCGAAGACCCACAGCGCTTGCTGCTCGATCTCTAATTTCCGGAGTATATCTGATGGCTGACGCCTTCGACCTCGTCGTGATCGGCTCGGGCCCTGCCGGCTATGAATGCGCGATCAAGGCGGCGCAGCTCGGCCTCAAGGTCGCCTGTGTCGAGAAGCGCGAGACGCTGGGCGGCACTTGCCTCAACATCGGTTGCATCCCCTCCAAGGCGTTGCTGCACGCGTCCGAACTTTTTGCGGAAGCGCAGCATGCGTTTCCCGGCATGGGCATCGAGGTCGGCACGCCGAAGATCGACGTGAAGAAGCTCATCGCCTTCAAGGACGAGGCGGTCGACGGCAACACCAAGGGCATCGAGTTCCTCTTCAAGAAGAACAAGATCGAATGGGTGAAGGGCGAGGGCGTCATCAAGGCGCCGGGCCGGGTGCAGGTCGGCGATCGTCTGATCGAGACGAAGAACATCGTCATCGCGACGGGCTCAGATGTCGCGCGTCTGCCCGGCATCGAAATCGACGAGAAGACGGTCGTCTCGTCGACCGGCGCGCTGATGCTCGACAAGGTGCCGGAGCGGCTTCTCGTCGTCGGCGGCGGCGTCATCGGGCTCGAACTGGGTTCGGTCTGGGGGCGGCTCGGCGCGCAGGTGACGGTGGTCGAATTCCTCGACGCGATCCTGCCGGGCATGGACGGCGAGGTCGTCAAGAATTTCACCCGAATCCTCAAGAAGCAGGGTTTCGATTTCAAGCTCGGCTCAAAGGTGACGAAGGTCGAGAAGACGAAGGCAGGCCTGAAGGTCACGGTCGAACCGGCGGCGGGCGGCGATGCGCAGGTGCTCGAGGCCGATGTCGTACTCGTCGCGATCGGCCGCGTCGCCTATACCGACAAGCTCGGGCTTGCGGATGTCGGTGTGAAGACCGACAAGCGCGGCCGTGTCGAAGTCGATGCGAGGTTCAAGACCAATATCGACGGCATCTATGCGGTCGGCGATGTGATCGCCGGGCCAATGCTGGCGCATAAGGGCATGGAAGAGGGCGTCGCACTCGCCGAACAGCTCGCCGGCCATTACGGCCATGTCAATTACGATGTCATTCCGGCAGTGGTCTATACCGGGCCTGAAGTCGCCTCGGTCGGCAAGACCGAGGAGCAGTTGAAGGCGGAGGGTGTCGAGTACAATGCCGGCAAGTTCCCCTTTACGGCGAACGGGCGCGCCAAGGCGAACAAGACGACCGAAGGCTTCGTCAAGATTCTCGCGGACAAGAAGACCGATCGCATTCTCGGCGTTCACATCATCGGCGCCAATGCTGGCGAGATGATCCAGGAGGCTGTCGTCGCGATGGAGTTCGCCGGCAGTTCCGAGGACATCGCGCGCATGTGCTTTGCGCATCCGACGCTGTCGGAAGCGGTGAAGGAAGCGGCGCTGGCGGTCACGGGCTCGCCGATCCATATGTGATTTCATTTCCCCGGTGTCATCCCGGCCTTGTGCCGGGATCCAGGGGCGACAAATTCAGAGCATGCGGCCCCCGGAACAAGCCCGGGTGACAGCATTTTTAATGCCCTGCTCTCGGATGGGCCTTGTCGTAGATGTCGAGAAGGCGCTGGCTGTCGACCTCGGTGTACATCTGCGTGGTCGAAAGGCTGGCATGGCCCAGGAGTTCCTGGATCGAGCGGAGATCGCCTCCGCCGGCGAGGAGATGCGTCGCGAAGCTGTGGCGCAGCGCATGCGGCGTCACCGTGTCGGCGAGGCCGAGGCGGCGGCGCAGGTTGATGACCGTGCCGCGCACCATGCGTTGATCGAGCCGCTTGCCGCGTGCGCCGACGAAGAGCGCGTCGCCATCCGTGAGGCCGAAGGGACAGAGACGCAGATAATCGTCGACCGCCTCCCGCGCGATGGCGAGCACCGGCACGAGGCGTTCCTTTCGTCCCTTCCCGATAATGCGCATCGTTTCGCGCAAGGGGGCGTCGCGACGATCGAGCGAAAGCACTTCGGCGATGCGGAGCCCGCATCCGTAGAGCAACATCAGAATGGCGGTATCGCGAGCGGCGATCCAGGGCGCGGTCTCCTGCGCGGCGGCCTCGTCGATGAGATCGAAGGCGGCGCCCGCCGTCAGCGGCTTCGGAATCGCATGCGGAAGTTTAGGCGACCGAAGCGCCGTCAGTGCCGCATTCGAGACCACGCCACCGCGATCCAGAAAACGGAAGAAGGAACGGATGCTCGACAAGGCGCGGGCGAGACTGCGGCTTTGCAAGCCTTCCTTGCGGCGCAGGGTCAGAAAAGCCCGAAAGTCACGCAGTTCGAGCCTGCGCAGATCGTCGAGCGTGGCTACGCCGCCCAGATGGTCAGTCATGAATTCGAAGAAGCGCGTGAGATCGCGGAGATAGCCGACGAGCGTCGCGGGGCTCACGCGGCGCTCGGCCATCAGATGGGAATACCAGGCACGGAATTCGACGCGCAGATCGGAGGCGGCGGCGATCGAAGCGGCCGCCTCGTCGGGCGTGGGGGCGCGGGCGCCCGTTATTTCTCCGGCGGCAGGTCGAGCCATCGACGCACGCAGCGCTCCACGATGCGGGCCAGGAATTCAAGCAGGTCGGCGGCCTGATCGGGATGGAACTGCTCCGGCGCAAAGCCGCCGAGAGCGAGCAGGCCGGGCGGCGAAACGCGCGAGAATTCGAGGCGCACCAGAGCTTCGGACTGCACCTCTTCGGCGAGATGATTATAAAGCCCCCGGCTGCCGCGCACATTGGCGACGAGGCGATAGGGCACCACGCCGCCCATCATGCGGGCGACGCCGTCGGGTTCCAGCACGCGGACGCTGCGGACGCCGATGCCGGAGACGCCGTTGGTCGTCTCGATGCAGATCGCGGCGGCACGGGCGCCGAGCGCGCGGGCAAGGCCGTCCGGCGCGGTGATGTAATCGATCAGATGCTCGAAGTCGCGCGCATCAAGGAGCGCGAGCGCGGCCTGATGGACCTGCTCGCGGGCAAGGCTGTTCAGGGACGAAGCCTCGATGAGGTCCGACTGGATGTCGCGCAGCGTACGCACCTGGCCTTGCAGCTTGCCGATGATGAACTGCTGCATGTCGACCACATTGGCGCCGTCGACGCGCGAAGGGGCGAGCGCCGAGACGAGTTCGGGATCGGTGGCGACAAAATCCGGGTTTGCCATCAGAAAGGCGCGCACCTCGGCCGGGGAAAGCGTCGGCTCGGAGCGCCTGATGCGCTCGACTTCGGTACGGTCGTTATAATGACTCATGGCCTGCCTTTAAGTGGCTTGTGTGTCCGTCGCATGCCGGGGCAAGTCCGTGCCCAATCTGCCCCGGAGAGAAAAATCAAAGTATCTTCTGGCCCGTCTTCTTCCAGTCGGCCATGAACTGCTCGAGCCCCTTATCGGTCAGGGGATGCGCCGCCAGCCCGCGCAGCACAGCCGGCGGAACCGTCGCCACATCGGCGCCGAGGAGGGCGGCTTCCTTTACATGGTTCGCGGTGCGGATCGAAGCCGCGAGAATTTCGGTCGCGAAGTCATAATTGTCGTAGATGGTGCGGATCTCTTCGATGAGCTCCATGCCATCGAGGTTGATATCGTCAAGGCGGCCAATGAAGGGCGAAATGAAGGTTGCGCCGGCCTTGGCGGCGAGCAGCGCCTGATTCGCGGAGAAGCAGAGGGTGACGTTCACCATCGTGCCTTCGCCCGTCAGCGTCTTGCAGGTCCTGAGCCCGGCCCAGGTGAGCGGCACCTTGACGGCGATGTTCGGGGCGATCTTCGCGAGCTTGCGGCCTTCCTTCAGCATCTCGTCGGCTTCGAGCGCCGTCACCTCGGCGCTGACCGGGCCATCGACGACGCCGCAGATTTCCTCGACGACTTCGAGGAAGTTGCGACCGGACTTGGCGATCAGCGACGGGTTGGTGGTCACGCCATCGAGGAGGCCGGTGGCGGCGAGATCCTTGATTTCGGCGATATCGGCGGTGTCGACAAAAAACTTCATGGGGGCTTTGCTCTTGATGCGGCTTCGGTCGCGTATGACAGTCCAGTCGCGCCCGCCGTGCAACTCTTCTTTTGTCCTTTTTTGCCCATCGGGCCGTCCGGTGCAAGCGGCGACGTTCCACTTGCTTTATCAGGTATTACACTGTCGCGTCGCCTTTGAATTTATCGCCGAAGAGAGCGGATGCCCGTTAAGACTTTGCCGAAAAGCGTCAGCGTTCTCGTCCCGCTCGCCCTGCCAGCACCTTACGATTATGAGGTTCCTGACGGGTTAATTGCGGAGCCGGGCGCCTATGTCATCGTGCCCCTGGGCGCGCAGCAGATTCTCGGCGTCGTCTGGGGCGAAGGCACGGGCGAGGTCGATCCAAAACGGCTGAAGCCCATCCTCGAAGTGCTCGACGTGCCGCCGATGCCGGACGTGTCGCGACGGTTCGTCGACTGGATCGCCGGCTACACGCTCAATCCGCGCGGTTCCGTGCTCAGGCTCGCCATCCGCGCGCCGGGCGCGCTGGAGCCGCAGCGGATGCGGACGGCCTACAGGCTTGTGGATAAAAGACCCGCGCGTATGACTCCCGCGCGCATGAGGGCGATTGACACCGCCATGGACCAGTTTGCGCGCACGCCGCGCGAGCTTGCCGAAGAGGCCGGCGTTTCGGACGGCGTGGTGCGCGGACTTATCGAGGCGGGGGCGCTCGTCCCGGTCGACCTGCCGACGGAAGCGCCGTTTCCGGCACCCGATATCGAGGCGGGCTCGAAATCGTTGTCGCCGGAACAGCAAGCCGCGGCGGCGACCCTGCGCGCCCGCGTCGATGAAAGTCGGTTCACGTCGATCCTGCTCGACGGCGTCACGGGATCGGGCAAGACGGAGGTTTATTTCGAGGCGGTGGCGGAGGCTCTGGCGCGCGGAAAGCAGGCGTTGATCCTGTTGCCGGAGATTGCGCTGACGAGCCAGTTTCTGGCGCGCTTCGAGGCGCGGTTTCACTGCAAGCCAGCAGAGTGGCATTCGGAACTCTCGACGCGCGAGCGCACGCGAGTCTGGCGCGGAGTCGCGGAAGGGCGCGCCCGGGTCGTCGTCGGCGCGCGCTCGGCGCTCTTCCTGCCGTTTCCGGGACTCGGTCTCATCGTCGTCGACGAGGAGCATGAGGCCGCCTTCAAGCAGGAAGACGGCGTCACCTATCATGCGCGCGACATGGCCGTGGTGCGCGCCTCGCTCGGACAGTTCCCGATCATCCTCAGTTCGGCGACGCCGTCGCTCGAAAGCATGGTCAATGCCGAACAGGGACGCTACGAGCGCGTCGTGTTGCCGGAACGCCACGGCATCGCCGAGATGCCGGACGTGACCGCGATCGACATGCGCGAGGAGCCGCCGGAGCGCGGGCGCTGGCTCGCGCCGCGGCTCGTCGCGGAAATTGCCAATGCGCTGGCGGCCGGCGAACAGGCGATGCTCTTTCTCAACCGACGCGGCTATGCGCCGCTGACGCTCTGCCGGACCTGCGGGCATCGCATCGAATGCCCGCAATGCTCGTCCTGGCTGGTCGAGCACCGGTTTCGCCGTGAACTCGTCTGTCATCATTGCGGCTATTCGGCGCCGGTGCCGAAGGCCTGCCCGTCCTGCGGCGCCGAAGACACGCTGATCGCCTGCGGGCCGGGGGTCGAGCGCATCGCGGAAGAGGTCGCCGAGCGTTTTCCCGAGGCGCGCCTCGCGCTCCTGTCGAGCGACAATCTGCGCGGTCCGCAATCCCATGAAGAGGTGTTTCGCGAGATCGAGGCGCGCGAGGTCGACATCATCGTCGGTACACAGATCGTTGCGAAGGGGCATCACTTTCCCTGGCTCACCGTCGTCGGCGTAGTCGATGCCGATCTCGGGCTGGAGAATGGCGACCTGCGCGCCGCCGAGCGGACGTTCCAGCTTCTGCAGCAAGTCGCGGGACGGGCGGGCCGCGCCGAGCGGCCGGGACGGGTTTTCCTCCAGACCTATATGCCCGAACACGCGGTCATGCGGGCGCTCGTCTCGGGCAATCGAGACGCCTTCCTGAAGCGCGAGGCGGAAGCGCGGGAACGTGTGGGGCTGCCGCCTTTCGGGCGGCTCGTCGGCATCGTCGTTTCGTCGGAGAATGCGCCGCTTGCGCAGAAATTTGCCCGCGAGATGGCGCGTGCCGCGCCGCAGGCCGACGACGTCTCGGTGCTCGGCCCGGCGCCCGCGCCGCTGGCGTTGCTGCGCGGGCGGACGCGTCTCAGATTTCTCGTCAAGGCCACACGCAACGTCAATATACAGGCCTACATGCAGGCCTGGCTCGGCGAATTGAAGGTGCCGAACGCGATCAGGGTTTCGGTCGATATCGATCCTTACAGCTTTCTCTGAGGCGAGGCGCTTTTTACCCGAACTTAACCCTGTGCGGCGTCCAATCGGGCAAATCCGCTCGAGGGGCTTCCAGCATGTCGCCGCGTCTCAATATCGTCACCGTCAAATACGGGACGGCCTATCCCGCCGACTACGTCAACCGCATGTTCTCCATGCTGCGGCGTCATCTCGACGAGGATTTCGACGCGTGGTGCATCACCGAGGATCCGCGCGGCCTCGAAGCCTCGATCAAGCCGATCAAGCCGCTCTTCAACGTGCCGGGCTGGTGGAACAAGCTCTTTCTCTTCTCGCCCGCCATGCCGGAGGGCGAAATCCTCTATCTCGATCTCGACCAGATCATCACCGGTGATATCAGCCCACTGCTCGCCGCCTGCCGCAAGTCGGGGGCGAAGCTTTGCGCCTATCGCGATCCGTTGCAGTGGCAGGGTTCGGCCATCAATTCGTCCTGGCTCTATTTCCGTCATCCGGACCTCGCCTTCATCTATGATGCCTTCGTGAAGGACCTGCCGGGCGTACTGACGCTCGAAGGCGGCGACCAGCTTTATATCTGGCGGCATATGAAGGACGTCTATTTCGTGGACGACGTGCTGCCGAACGGCATCAAGTCGTTCAAGTTTCAGCTCTGCAAGATCACAGGGCAGACGCTCAATGTGCCGCTCGACATCGATCCGGCCGTGCGCGTCATCAATTTTCACGGCCGCCCGAAGCCGCATGAGCTGATGCAGGTGCCCTGGGTGCAGCAGCACTGGCATTAAGGTCGAGGCATCCGAAGGCGGCCCCTTCCTCCCCCTTGTTCAAAATGTCGCACCCTGTCAATTACGGGCCGGGATGTTGCGCATGCGCGGGGCTTATGTTACCAAACGCGCGACCTTGGGGTAGCGGGCCTGTTGAGGCTCCTTAGGTCAAATTACGATAGAGAATTCAATTGGTTAGCGTGCCGCCCCGCAGACGGTGCGCCAATCTTCAAGAACCTACGGGCGAGCGCGCCAAGTGGCATCTGAAAACATCGTTTCCGGCATGGCCGGCCGTTACGCAACGGCACTCTTCGAACTCGCGGAAAGCGAGCGGTCGCTTGACGCCGTTGCGGCCGATCTCAATGCCATTCAGGCGATGATCGACGGCAGCGTCGATCTCCGCCAAGTCGTTCTCAGCCCCGTTTTCGGCGCCGACGATCAGGCCAAGGCCTTTGCCGCGATCCTCGATCGCGCAGGCATCAAGGGCCTCGTCGCCAATTTCGTCGGCCTCGTCATCGAGAAGCGCCGTCTTTTCGCGCTGCCGGCGATGATCGCCGGCTACCGGCAGCTTCTGGCGAAAAGCCGCGGTGAAGTTTCGGCCGATGTTACCTCCGCGCACGCGCTATCCGACGCGCAGCTCGCGAGTATCAAGGCGGCGCTCAAGGCCGCGACGGGACGCGACGTTCTCGTCAATACACGTGTCGATGAAGGGCTCCTCGGCGGGCTCGTCGTCAAGGTCGGGAGCCGGATGATCGATTCGTCTCTCAAGACCAAACTCAATTCTCTCAAGCTTGCCATGAAAGAGGCTTCCTGATGGACATTCAGGCGGCGGAAATTTCCGCAATCCTCAAGCAGCAGATCAAGGGGTTCGGCGCCGATGCGCAGGTCTCCGAGATCGGCCAGGTGCTCTCCGTCGGTGACGGTATCGCGCGCGTCTACGGTCTCGACAACGTCCAGGCGGGCGAAATGATCGAGTTCCCCGGCGGCATTCGCGGCATGGCGCTGAATCTCGAAAGCGACAATGTCGGCGTCGTGATCTTCGGCAACGACCGCGACATTAAAGAAGGCGACACGGTGAAGCGCACCGGCGCCATCGTGGACGTTCCGGTCGGCAAGGGCCTTCTCGGCCGCGTCGTCGACCCGCTCGGCAATCCGATCGACGGCAAGGGTCCGATCGTCAGCGACGAGCGCCGCCGCGTCGACGTCAAGGCGCCCGGCATCATTCCCCGCAAATCGGTTCATGAGCCGATGCAGACGGGTCTCAAGGCGATCGACGCCCTGATCCCGATCGGCCGCGGCCAGCGCGAGCTCATCATCGGCGACCGCCAGACCGGCAAGACGGCGATCGCCATCGACGCGATCCTCAACCAGAAGCCGCTGAACCAGGGCACCGACGAAGGTCAGAAGCTCTATTGCATCTATGTCGCCATCGGCCAGAAGCGCTCGACGGTCGCGCAGATCGTCAAGACGCTGGAAGAAAACGGCGCCCTTCAGTACACGATCGTCGTCGCCGCGACGGCGTCGGAGCCGGCGCCGCTGCAGTTCCTGGCGCCGTTCGCCGGTTGCACCTTCGGCGAATATTTCCGCGACAACGGCATGCATGCGCTCGTCGTCTATGACGATCTTTCCAAGCAGGCCGTCGCTTACCGCCAGATGTCGCTCCTTCTGCGTCGTCCGCCGGGGCGCGAAGCCTATCCGGGCGACGTCTTTTATCTCCATTCCCGCCTGCTCGAACGCGCGGCGAAGCTCAATGACGAGAACGGCAAGGGCTCCTTGACCGCGCTTCCCGTCATCGAGACGCAGGCGAACGACGTATCGGCCTACATCCCGACCAACGTGATCTCGATCACGGACGGCCAGATCTTCCTCGAGACGGACCTCTTCTATCAGGGCATCCGTCCGGCGGTGAACGTCGGTCTCTCCGTGTCGCGCGTGGGTTCTTCGGCGCAGATCAAGGCGATGAAGCAGGTCGCGGGCAAGATCAAGGGCGAGCTCGCGCAGTACCGCGAAATGGCGGCCTTCGCGCAGTTCGGTTCCGATCTCGACGCCGCGACGCAGCGCCTGCTCAATCGTGGCGCCCGTCTGACCGAGCTCCTGAAGCAGCCGCAGTTCTCGCCGCTGAAGGTCGAAGAGCAGGTCGTCGTGATCTATGCCGGCGTCAACGGCTATCTCGACAAGCTGCCGGTCGGCGATGTCGGCCGTTTCGAGGAAGAATTCCTGCGTCATGTGAAGACGAGCCACATGGGCATCCTCGACTCGATCCGCACCGAGAAGCAGATTTCGGGCGATACGGAAGCCAAGCTCAAGGCGGCGGTCGAAAACTTCTCCAAGGCGTTTGCCTGAGCTGAACCGAAGAGAACCCAGGTAAAGGCGAATGGCGAGCCTCAAAGACCTTAGAAACCGCATCGCGAGCGTGAAGGCGACGCAGAAGATCACCAAGGCCATGCAGATGGTTGCGGCGGCGAAGCTGCGTCGTGCGCAGGAGGCGGCGGAAGCGGCGCGTCCTTACGCGCAGCGCATGGGCCGGGTGCTCGCCAATCTCTCGGCGGGCATGGCGGGCCAGGAGAATGCGCCCAAGCTGCTGGCCGGCACGGGCAGCGACCAGGTGCATCTCGTAATCGTGGCGACCGCCGATCGCGGTCTTTGCGGCGGCTTCAATTCGTCGATTTCGCGGCTCGCGCGCGAGCATATCTACAAGCTCCTGCGCGAAGGCAAGACGGTGAAGATCCTCACCGTCG
>NZ_DATKFR010000429.1:0-7815 GCF_035511255.1 Parvibaculum sp. | reverse complement strand
GCGCACAGGAGCCCGTTTCCTGCCGCACAGCCGCCGGCCTTGCAACGGGGGCGAGGGTGGCTAATATCACCGCCAAAATAAGCGGCCGGGCGAAATGATCGCACCGGCCCTTTCGTACGTAAAATGAGACGGTTAGGCGGGCTTCGACGGCCAGGCCCGCCGTTCTGGAGGATCGCCCTATGGACATGAGTTTCTCGCCCGAGGACCTCGCCTTCCGCGACGAGGTTCGCAGCTTCATCGCCGAGAATTACCCGAAGGACCTGAAGTCGCGCCGGACGCGCGGCGAGATGACCAAGGAGGAAATCCTCACCTGGCATCGCATCCTTTACAAGAAGGGCTGGATCGTTCCGCATTGGCCGGTCGAATACGGCGGCACGGGCTGGACGACCACGCAGCGCTATATCTGGAACGAGGAGAATGCGCGCGCCGAGACGCAGGCGCTTCTTCCCTTCGGCCTCGCGATGGTCGGTCCGGTGATCTTCAACTACGGCAACGAGGAACAGAAGAAGCGGTTCCTGCCGGGCATCCTGTCGGGCGACGATTGGTGGTGCCAGGGCTATTCGGAGCCGGGCGCTGGCTCCGATCTCGCCGGCCTCAAGACGCGCGCCGTCCGCGAGGGCGATCATTATGTCGTCAACGGCCACAAGATCTGGACGACGCTGGCGCAATATGCCGACTGGATGTTCTGCCTCGTCCGCACCGATCCGAATTCGAAGCCGCAGGAGAGCATTTCCTTCCTCCTCATCGACATGAAGACGCCGGGCATCACCGTGCGTCCGATCATCACGATGGATGGCGCGCATGAGGTCAACGAGGTCTTCCTCGAAGACGTGAAGGTGCCGGCCGAAAACCTGATCGGCGAGGAGAACAAGGGCTGGACCTATGCGAAGTTCCTGCTCGGCAACGAGCGGTCGGGCATCGCGGGCGTCTCGCGTTCCAAGAAGGCGATCGAACGCCTGAAGTCGATCGCGACGGCCGAGCTTGTCGACGGGGCGCCGCTCATCAAGACCGATGAGTTCTCGCGCAAGGTCGCCGAACTCGAAATCGATCTCACCGCGCTCGAAGTGACGGAACTGCGCACGCTCGCCGCCGAAAGCAAGGGCCGGGGGCCCGGGCCGGAAGCCTCGATCCTCAAGATCAAGGGCACCGAGATCCAGCAGCGCATCACCGAGCTGACGCTCGAGGCGGTCGGCAATTACGGTCACGTCAACGTGCCGACGGGCGAACTCACCGGCAATGAATTCATCGCCGGGCCGGATTACTCGAACGGCAGCGCGCAGAACTACTTCAACATGCGCAAGACGTCGATCTATGGCGGCTCGAACGAAATTCAGCACAACATCATCGCAAAAATGGTGCTCGGCCTTTAAAGCCAAAAAGCACCTCACAGAAACAGCACTCAACGGGAAGGGTACGGACCATGGATTTTTCGTTCACAGAGGAGCAGACCCTGCTTCGCAATACGGTGCAGAGCCTGCTCAACGACAAGTATGACTTCGACACGCGTCGCAAGATCGTGAAGTCGGCCGAAGGCTGGAGCCAGCCGATGTGGGCGCAGTTCGCCGAGCTCGGCCTTCTCGCTGCGCCCTTCTCGGAAGAGATGGGCGGCCTTGGTGGCGGCGCCATCGAGACGATGATCATCGCCGAGGAATTCGGCCGTCATCTCGTCGTCGAGCCCTTCATCGAAACGGTCGTCATCGCCGGCGGGTTCCTCCGCGAGGCCGGCACGGCCGCGCAGCAGGAAGCCAATATTCCGGGCATCATCGACGGTTCGACGGTCTGGGCCTTCGCCTATGCCGAACCGCAGGGCCGCTACAACCTCGCCGACCTCGTCACCACGGCGAAGAAGGACGGCGCGGGCTACACGATCAACGGCTACAAGGCCGTGGTTCTCGGCGCCCCCTGGGCGCAGAAGCTGATCGTCACCGCGCGCACCTCCGGCGGCCAGCGCGACCGCGACGGCGTTTCGGTCTTCATCGTCGACAAGAACGCCCCCGGCGTCTCGACCCGCGACTATCCGACGGTTGACGGCCGCCGCGCTTCGGAAATCACCTTCGAGAACGTCAAGGTCGGTGCCGATGCGTTGATCGGCGCGGAAGGCAAGGGCTTGCCGCTCGTCGAGAAGATCACCGATCAGGCGATCGCGGCACTCGCGGCCGAAGCCACGGGCTGCATGGGCGAACTCAACAAGGCGACGGTCGAATATTGCAAGACGCGCAAGCAGTTCGGCGTGCCGATCGGCAAGTTCCAGGTGCTCCAGCACCGCATGGTCGACATGTTCATGGCCTATGAGCAGTCCGTCTCGATGACCTACATGGTCAACCTGAAGCTCGACGAGAACGACGCCGAGCGCACCAAGGCCGCCGCCGGCGCCAAGGTCCAGATCGGCAAGGCTGGCCGCTTCGTCGGCCAGCAGGCCGTGCAGCTTCATGGCGGCATGGGCATGACCGACGAACTCAATGTCGGCCACTATTTCAAGCGCCTGACGATGATCGACACCCAGTTCGGCAATGTCGATCATCAGTTGAAGCGTTACTCGACCGCTGCATAAGCTTTCGAGTCCGAGTCGAAGGGGAGGCCGTAACTCACGTTACGGCCTTTCTTTTTTGGGCCGAATCTGAGGATCGAGTCCAGCGACTCAGGCTATCGGGACCCGTCGCCAGCGCCACATGTCATCCCGAATAAGCGAATCGCGGCAAGGGGTTGAGGCAACGTTCCGGTCGACTTCAGACCTCGACCCGGAAGATAGAGGACCCGGTGATCGGTCCTATCCGGTTGACCTTTTCAATTTCGTACTTTAAAAAATAAAGTACATTGCATCCGGGAGAAGCTGATGGGCGACGATAAGGTTCGCGAGGAGATCGCCTTCATCAGGAGCGCCCTTGAGCAGGGCCGGGCCTATGCGCATCTGCGTAGCCCCGATTTCGCGCTCTGGGGCGCGCTGATGGCGCTGGGTTATCTCGGGACCTATGCCTTTGTCGTTCGGCTGTGGACGCTCAGCCCATCCGTGATCTGGTGGTCTCTCGTTGCCGTCGGCTGGCTGTTTTCCCTGTTCGGCGGCCGCCTGCGTCTCCGTCCGGAGGGGCGTGCCGCGAGTCCCGCCATCGACGCCCTTCGCGCGCTCTGGCTCGGCTTCGGCGTTACCACGGTGATCTTCGCGATCATGCAGACCGTCGGCGGCATCGAGGGCGAGTGGATGGACACGCGCGTTGCCGGTCTTCTCGGGCTCTGCTTCTTCGCCAGCGCGTCGATCACCAAAATCCGATGGCTCCGGTTCATTGCGGCCGGCTGGTGGGGCGCGGCGGTCGTCTTTTTTCTGCTGCATGGCCGCGCGGAAGGTCTGCTGGCCGGGGCGGGCTTCATGATCGTGCTGCTCTGCCTGCCGGGGCTCATGCTCTGGCTCAGGCGGCCTGCCGCCCATGGCTGATTACGACCACAGCGCCATCGACGAAGTTCTGCAAGGCCGCGTCCGGCTGGCCATCGTCGCGTTTCTTGCCGGAGCCCGCGAGGCTTGCGTCGATTTCACGACGATCCGCGATGCGACCAAGACGACAGACGGTAATGCGAGTGTGCACTTAAGAAAACTCGAGGAGGCCGGTTATGTCGCGATGGAGAAGCGCTTCGTCGGGCGTAAGCCGCAGACGACCTACACACTGACGGAAAAAGGGCGGCAGGCGCTGCTCGACTATGTGAACCATCTCGAGGCGCTTCTGCCGGCGACGACCGGTAGGCCCGGGTAGCGGAGGAAGTCATGAAGGAATTTTTCAACGATATGCTATCGACGATTTTTTTCGTCGCGCTCTATGCGGTCATTGGAGACATCTTCATCGCCACCGGCGCCGCCATCGCCGTTGGCATCGGGCAGATCGCGTTGTTCAAATTCCGCGGACGACAGGTCGATGCGATGCAGTGGATGAGTCTCGGCCTCGTCATCGTCTTCGGCGGTGCCACGCTCTATCTCCACGATCCGCGCTTCATGATGGTGAAGCCCAGCATCATTCATTTCGCCATCGGCTTCGTCATGCTGCGCAAGGGCTGGATGGGCCGCTACCTGCCGCCTGTCGCCGCCGAGAACATGTCGGCTCGCATGATCAACGGCTGGGGCTATGCCTGGGCGGTATTGATGTTCGGGTTAGGCGTTACGAATATCGGCGTCGCCCTGACCTTCAGCCCGGAAATCTGGGGCTACTTCATCGCCTTTGGCGCGATGGGAGCGAAGCTCGCCTTGTTCGCGGTCCAGTATGTTCTGATGCGCATGGCGGTGGTACGCCGACTCGCCGCCGCGCGCGCGACGGCGGTCTGATCAGGCGCTCGCGCGCCGCTCGGGCGGGGTCGGGCGGCGCAGGCGCGCGGCGGGGAAGACGGCCTCAGCTTGCGTGCCTTCGCCGAGACGGCTTTTCAACTCGAAACATCCGCCGTGCAATGCAAGCAGCCCTTTGACGATCGAAAGGCCTAGTCCGGAGCCCTTGCCGGGTTGCGCAATGCCGGCGGCGCCCTGAGTGAAGGCTTCCATGACCTTGTCGATTTCGGACTCGGCGATGCCCGGCCCCTGATCGTGGACGCCGAAGCGGAGATCGCCCGATGGATCGAGACGCGCGATCATCGTCACGACGGTATTGGGTGGCGAAAACTTGATCGCATTGGTCAGGAGATTGATCCATGTCTGGCGCAGGGCGCGCGCGTCGGCGCGGAGGATTGGCAAGTCGCCTTCGAAGTCCTCGACAATGGTGACGCGCTGGGCCTGGGCGCGGATGTCGAGCAGACGCTCGCAATCTCTCGCAAGGTGGACGATGTCCACTTCTTCCTCGACGATCTCGAACCGCCCGGCTTCGATGCGCGACAGATCGAGAATGTCGTTGATGAGGCCGAGGAGATGCTGACCCGAGCGGTTGATGTCGTGCGAATATTCCTTGTAGACCGGATTCGCGTGGCCGCCGAAGATCTCGCTCGCCATGACTTCCGAAAAGCCGATGATGGCGTTGAGCGGCGTCCGGAGCTCGTGACTCATGTTGGCCAGAAAGCTCGACTTTGCGCGATTGGCTTCTTCCGCCCGGGCGCGGGCTATATCCGACTCGCGTTTGGCGCGGAAGAGTTGCTCGATCAGCGCATTCTTGTCCGATTGCAGATTGATGGCGCCGAGAATGGCATTGTTGACGATGCCCGCGAGGTGAACGAGCAGCGCCATAAAGAGGCTGAGCACGACGACCAGAGAAAAATGAAAGAGATCGCCGAAGGCGACGAACCTCAACCCGATGGCGACCGCGATCGGCATTACGGTGCGATAAAAAACCGGGAAATAAGCGATCGTCACCAGAGTCATCGGTGCGAGCGAAACCGTCATGGCAGACAGAATATAGGCCTGGCGTGCGATATCTCCGGTCGGCCACAGGAAATAGAGCGCCGAGGAGAAGGCAATGCTGAAGGCGAGCGTGTGCGCCTCGAAGCGGCGCGCCCAATGTTCGGCGCCTTCCGGCTGGACGTTGCCTTTGATGAAAGCGCGGGCGTTCAGATAGCAGGCGAGCTGGGTCGCATTCACGACCAGTATCCAGGTGACGATCGTCCATAGCGGCACGCGCTCGGAAAGGCTCAGCCCGAATGCCGCGACCAGCAGCGGGAAGACGACGGGCGTGCTGAGCTGCGGTTCGACCAGGGCGCGAAGCTGTGCAAGCCGGGCCTCATGCGACATGCGCAGGGGTGCGAGACGGCGGAGCGCGCCAAGGCCGGCAAATGCCGACGCCCAGCGTGGACCCACTCCCTCCCTGGACGTGCTATCGCCGGCGCGCCGGTTTGCAGCGGCACTCCTAAGCGCGTCTTCCCATGACATACGCAGTCGCCCTTCGATCACGGGAAGGATCGGCGACTTGTGTCGCCTGCCCAGAATCTCTCGCTTCCCGTTTGAGATGAGGGTCGGCTAAAATTGTTAACAAGCTTTTCCAGTTCGTGGTTAAAGCAATATTTCGCGGGGCGTTTCCTGGGGATCGCTTCGGCCAAACGAGGCGCGGGCCCCAAATCCGCGCCCATGGGGAGAAACTGGATGAGCGATGCATTGCTATTCGAGAAAAAGGGCCATGTCGTCACGCTGACGATCAACCGGCCGGAAATCCGCAATCCGCTCGGTGCGGCCGAGGATCCCGATAATTTCTCGCAGGCCGTGGCACGCATCAACGCCGACCGCGACGTTCGCTGCGTCATTTTGACCGGCGCCGGTCAGGCTTTTTCGGCGGGCGGCAATGTCAAGGCGATGCGGGACGGCGGGGAGGGCTTCGGCGGACCCGGCACGCATATACGCGAACGCTACCGCAACGGCATTCACCGTATCGTGCGCGCCGTCTGGGGCATAGAGGTTCCGGTCGTCGCGGCCGTCAACGGTCCGGCGATCGGGCTCGGCAATGACGTCGCCTGCCTTTGCGACACGCGCATTGCGGCGAGCTCCGCGATTTTCGGCGCGACCTTCCTCAAGATCGGACTCATCCCTGGCGATGGCGGAGCCTGGCTGCTGCCACGCATTATCGGCATGGCACGGGCTTCGGAGCTTCTGTACACGGGTGACACCATCGACGCGCAGACCGCGAAGGAATGGGGGCTCGTGTCCGAGGTCGTGCCGCCCGAGGAACTATTGGCGCGGGCCGAAGCGATTGCGCGGAAGATCGCGGTTCAGGCGCCGGACGTGTTGCGTATGACCAAGCAGCTTCTCAGGCACGGCATGACGACGAGCTTCGACGGCATCATGGAGCTTTCGGCCTCGATGCAGGCGCTCGCCCATCACAGCGCCGATCACAGGGAGGCGCTCGACGCCTTCTTCGAGAAGCGCGTACCGGTCTATAAGGGCGAATAGCTGTTCAGGAATGAACCGCGTTCCGTTCGGGCGGCGGGCATCGGGAGTCGTTGAAGCGGCTCCCCAATGCCACTAAAGTCCCGCCCAACAAATCAACATCGGGAATAGGGAGCCACATCATGAGCGTCGTCGGCATCGTCGCCACCATCAAAGTGCAGCCAGGCAAGGAAGCTGAATTCGAGAAGATCTTCGCCGATCTGCGCGGCAAGGTTCGCGCCAACGAGACGGGCAATCTGCAGTACGATTTCTTCAAGATGAAGGATGAGCCGACCTATATCGTGATGGAGCAGTATGCCTCCGCAGATGCGATGGCGGCTCACGGCCAGTCCGAACATTTCAAGGCGGCCGGTCCGGCGCTCGGCGCGGTTCTCGCCGGTCGTCCGACGCTGCAGATCGTTTCCAAAGTCGAATAGGGATAATCTCGAATGGACCTGTCTTTCAGCAAGGAAGACGAGGCCTTCCGTCAGGAAGTGCGCGCCTTCATCGACGAGGCCTATACGGCCGACATACGCGCCAAGCACGCGCGCTCGAAACACGGCTATATCGACAAGGACAGCCATGTGAAGTGGCAGAAGGCGCTCGCGCGCAAGGGCTGGCTCGCGCCGAACTGGCCGAAGGAATATGGCGGCCCGGGCTTCACCGCGTCGCAGAAATATATCTTCGACGTCGAGATGGGCCGCGCGGGCGTTCCGCACACCATCCCGTTCGGTCCGACCATGGTGGCGCCGGTCATCATGAAGTTCGGTTCGCCCGAACAGAAGAAGAAGTTCCTGCCTGACATTCTCGAAACGAATGTTCTGTGGTGCCAGGGCTATTCGGAACCGGGCTCGGGCTCCGACCTCGCCTCGCTTCAGACCAAGGCCGAGAACAAGGGCGATCATTATCTCGTCAACGGCTCGAAGATCTGGACCTCGGTTGCGCAGTGGGCGGACTGGATTTTCTGCCTCGTGCGGACCTCGAAAGAGGGCAAGCCGCAGGAA
>NZ_DATKFR010000428.1:0-1510 GCF_035511255.1 Parvibaculum sp. | reverse complement strand
TGCCGGGCTCGCTGCCGGGCCGGGCCAATCCCGACGGATCGCCCTCGCCCAGCCTCTATTGCTGCGTGATCGTGAAAACGGTCGACGCCCAGACGCGCTCGAAGACCTCGATCAACGAGCTTCTGCGCGACTGACCGGATTTATTTCTTCTTACCGCCCTTGCTGCGGTCCGGGGCAGGCGCGGCGAAGACCGAGCCGGATGCGGGGGCCTTTACCTTCGCATCCTTCTTCGGCTTCTTCTTTTCGCGATTGCTCTTCTGCTGACCCTTGGCCATCTGGATCTCCCTTTGGAGCCGGCGAACCGCCGCCGACTCAGATTCGGCTCACATTAGGCGTTTTCGGGGGTGCCCGCCCCCATTTAAAGATAAAGATTGCGTATTTGGCGCCATGAGCCCATGAGAGGGCCCTATCGCTATGCCGACGGACCATTCATGCCTCCTTCGCGCACGCAAAGCCCCAAGGAGCGCAAGATGCAGCAGTCCCACAAGTTCCAGATCGGCCAGACGGTCGAGTTCCAGCCCGGCGGCTCCTACCTCGCGACCGCGCGCGGCCATTATGTGGTCGTCCGCCAGCTTCCGACCGAGGGCGCGGGCTACCAGTACCGCGTCAAAAGCGTGACGGACGGGCATGAACGCATCGTGCGCGAGAACCAGCTCGACTGACCTTCCGGCGATTTTCTGCGCCATTTGACGGTTTTTCGGGGGCGCGGTACACGGGATGACCATGACCGCAGCCGCCCCCTACGATCCTCTTGAGATCGCCATCGAGCTGATCCGCTGTCCGAGCGTCACACCGAAAGACGAGGGTGCGCTGGCGACGCTCGCGGATTACCTCGCGCCGCTCGGCTTCAATTGCGAGCGGATGCGCTTCAGCGACGAGAACACGCCCGACATCGACAATCTCTATGCGCGGATCGGCGCGGGTGCGCCCCATTTCTGCTTTGCCGGGCATACGGATGTCGTGCCTGTCGGCGATGAAGCCTCGTGGTCGGTCGATCCCTTCGCCGGCGAGATCAAGGGAGGCCGCCTCTTCGGGCGCGGCGCCGCCGACATGAAGGGCTCGATCGCGAGTTTTGTCGCCGCCGCATCCCGGCTGGTGCGCGAAGGAAAGCTCATCGAGGGCGAAGGTTCGATCAGCCTCCTCATCACCGGCGACGAGGAAGGCCCGGGCATCAACGGCACCGCGAAGATGCTGAAGGCGCTCAAGGCGCGCGGCGAGACCATCGACCATTGCCTTGTCGGCGAACCGACCTGCGTTGCAAAGCTCGGCGACATGATGAAGATCGGACGGCGCGGTAGCATCAATGGCTGGCTGACCGTGCGCGGACAACAGGGCCATGTCGCCTATCCGCATCTCGCCGACAATCCCTTGCCGCGTCTCATGGAAATGCTGCGCCGGCTCGATGCGCATGTGCTCGACAAGGGCAATGCGCATTTCCAGCCGTCGAATTTCGAGATCACCTCGATCGATACCGGCAATGCGACGACCAATCTCATTCCGGGCGTCGCGC
>NZ_DATKFR010000427.1:0-1507 GCF_035511255.1 Parvibaculum sp. | reverse complement strand
TGCCGGGCTCGCTGCCGGGCCGGGCCAATCCCGACGGATCGCCCTCGCCCAGCCTCTATTGCTGCGTGATCGTGAAAACGGTCGACGCCCAGACGCGCTCGAAGACCTCGATCAACGAGCTTCTGCGCGACTGACCGGATTATTTCTTCTTGCCGCCCTTGCTACGGTCCGGGGCGGGCGCGGCGAAGACCGAGCCGGATGCGGGGGCCTTTACCTTCGCATCCTTCTTCGGCTTTTTCTTTTCGCGATTGCTCTTCTGCTGACCCTTGGCCAATTTGCCCTCCTATTTCCTGACCGGCGGAACGCCACCGACTCAGACGGCCGCCAGCCTAGGCGTTTTCCCGCCCGTCCGCCCCGTTAAAAGATAAAGATTGCGTATTTGGCGCGATAAGCCCATGAGAGGGCTACATCGCCATGCCGACGGGACCATCACGCCTCCTTCGCGCACGCAAAGCCCAAAGGAGCGCAAGATGCAGGCCCACAAGTTCCAGATCGGCCAGACGGTCGAATTCCAGCCCGGCGGTTCCTATCTCGCGACCGCGCGCGGCCATTATGTCGTCGTCCGCCAGTTGCCGACCGAAGGCGCGGGCTACCAGTACCGCGTCAAGAGCGTGACGGACGGGCATGAGCGCATCGTGCGCGAGAACCAGCTCGACTGACCTTCCGGCGATTTTCTGCGCCATTTGACGGCTTTTCGGGAGCGCGGTACACGGGATGACCATGACCGCAGCCGCCCCCTACGATCCCCTTGAGATCGCCATCGAGCTGATCCGCTGTCCGAGCGTCACGCCGAAGGACGAGGGTGCGCTGGCGACGCTCGCGGATTACCTCGCGCCGCTCGGCTTCAATTGCGAGCGCATGCGCTTCAGCGACGAGAACACGCCCGACATCGACAATCTCTATGCGCGGATCGGCGCCGGTGCGCCCCATTTCTGCTTTGCCGGGCATACGGATGTCGTGCCTGTCGGCGATGAAGCCTCGTGGTCGGTCGATCCCTTCGCCGGCGAGATCAAGGGTGGCCGCCTCTTCGGGCGCGGCGCCGCCGACATGAAGGGCTCGATCGCGAGTTTTGTCGCCGCCGCCTCGCGGCTGGTGCGCGAAGGAAAGCTTATCGAAGGCGAAGGTTCGATCAGTCTCCTCATCACCGGCGACGAGGAAGGACCGGGCATCAACGGCACGGCGAAGATGCTGAAGGCGCTCAAGGCGCGTGGCGAGACCATCGACCATTGCCTCGTCGGCGAGCCGACCTGCGTCACGAAGCTCGGCGACATGGTGAAGATCGGCCGGCGCGGCAGCATCAATGGCTGGCTGACGGTGCGCGGACAACAGGGCCATGTCGCCTATCCGCATCTCGCCGACAATCCGCTGCCGCGTCTCATGGAAATGCTGCGCCGGCTCGATGCGCATGTGCTCGACAAGGGCAATGCGCATTTCCAGCCGTCGAATTTCGAGATCACCTCGATCGATACCGGCAATGCGACGACCAATCTCATTCCGGGCGTCGCGC
>NZ_DATKFR010000426.1:0-6310 GCF_035511255.1 Parvibaculum sp. | reverse complement strand
GTCGGCCTCGCTGATCATGCCGTAATACTGCGCCCTCACCCGAGCCATTTCCTGCGGATCGGCGGGAGCAGCCAGCTTCGGATGCCTCATCAGGCTGTCATGCAGCCAATGCCGCGTTTCGGATGCGGCGATGGGCGCGGGAATTTGCGCCGGGTCGTAGGCTGTTGCAAAGCGGCCGGCGGCGGCGAAGGGCTCGTGCGGGCGAAACTGACTGAGATGGGCGAACCAGGGGCCGTCCCGGGTCTCCAGCCATTCGAGAAAACGATCGGTCAGAAACGCGGAAAGACTGAAGCGCTCGTCGCGCTCGCTCTCCGTGGCGATGGCCGCCAGGGCATCGTCCGGCACGGAGAAGCCCTGGCTCCGCAACCATGCAATCCAGGTGTCGGGCCTACCCGGACGCAATGCGAAGGCTTCGGCGAATCCCGGAAGCACTTCGTCGTAATGGCTCAGACGCGGGTCGTCGGGCCCGCTTGCATCCCGGGGGTCGATGCTTTGATCGGTGTAGCCGAAGAGCTGCGGCTCAAAGCCGGCGCGGCGGGCAGCCCTGGCGATACTGTCGAACCGCCGGTCGAGCGGCGTCCCGTTTGCCACCACGCGGTGGTTCATCTGGTAGAGGCCGGTATAGAGGCTCGCCCGGCCGGGGCTACAGGGCGCGGCCTGGCTGTAATGCCGCGCGAGGCGAACACCCTCCCTGGCCAGCCGATCCAGATTGGGCGTGCGCACAAGGGGGTGGCCTGCGGAGGAAAGACAGTCGCCGCGAAACTGGTCGAGAGTGATGAAAAGGACGTTCATTACTCTCGTATATCATCTATAGATGATACTTCAACGACAGTTATAACTAATCTGATGTCGCCAGTTCGATGAACGCGGCGATGGAGGGCAATAAGAGGTTGTCCGGCAATGTCGCCAGATAAAATCCGGCGCGCGGGGCGGCTCCGGCAATGTCGATGGCCCGCACGCGACGGTCGTTCCCGGCTTCGCCGCGAAAGAGGAGCGCAACGCCGAGACCCGCGGCGACCGCCTCCACCACGGCGGCATTGCCGGTGACAGTCAGCGCAGGACCCCGCCAATTGCCAAATGAGGAGAGCGTCGCTTCGGTCAGCGCGCGGGTCACGGAGCCCGGCTCGCGGAAAACCAGCGGCTCTTCGGCAAGGCGGTCAAGAGGCACCTTGTCGCCGAACCGGCCGTCTTCGAGCCGGACGATCAGCTGGAGATCGAGATCAGCCAGCAGATGACAGGCGAGTTGCCGGTCGGGCTCCAGCAGGGAAAACATCGCCAGATCGATACGGCAGTCCAGCAGATCCCGGCGTAGTTGCTCGGAATTACCGCTGCGGGTCAGCAACTCGATGCCCTGATAGGTGTTGCGAAACCGACCGAGCAAAGGGACCGGGATCTGAGGGCTTGAAAAGCCGACGGCAAGACGCCCCTGGTGCAGCGTCCGAAAATCGTGGGAGACGCTTTCGATCTCGGCGATCTTTGCCAGCGCGATTCTGGCGCGCACGAAAACTTCGCGACCCGCGTCGGTCAACGACAGGGCCGGTCCGCGGCGGTTGATCAACCGGATGCCCAGCGCCTGCTCCAGCACGCTCACCTGGTTGGAAATGTTCGGCTGGGATACGCCGAGCTCCTGCGCCGCTTTGGAGAAGCTGCCATGCTCGAAGGCCTCCACGAATGCACGCAAGACGCCGATGGTGACCGCGCCCTCCCGTCGCGCCGAGGGTCGCAATGAGGTGTCTGGCGATACTGCGCGCGGCATGAGCCTTCCTGATCTGGGTGTTGTCTTTCAGCCGAATCGCGCCGCCGTCTTGGTGTGGCGCGGACCGGATGAACCAGCCTATGCCCGATCGCCATTCTTGGCGACCGGCAAGCGCCGCGCTTTCGCCGATAGCGCCCCCCCGGCAAATCTGCTAGGGAAAGCCGCCGTGCCGGGCCGCAAGCCGCCCGGAACGGCGCCTGTTCTCCTTGCAGGGGGTGCCTCATGGCAGCCGATGCCCGCCAGCTCGATGCGCTTTTCGAGACCATCATCTCCCGGAAAGCGGGTGACCCTGCGTCGTCCTACACCGCGAAGCTGGTCGCCGGCGGCGCGCCTCTTTGCGCGCGCAAGCTCGGCGAGGAGGCGGTCGAAACGATCGTCGCCGCGCTCTCGGGCGACCGGCAGTCCCTCGTCTCCGAATCCGCCGATCTCCTCTATCACTGGCTGGTCCTGCTCGCCGAACGCGGCATCGAGCCCGCCGCCGTCTATGCCGAGCTGGAGCGCCGCGAAGGCCGCTCCGGCATCGACGAGAAGGCCTCGCGTGGAGCCGGACAATGAGCGATACGATCGAGCGCGCGCATCTTTCGCCTTATCGCCACTTTACGGCGGCCGAATGGGGCGAACTGCGCAAGGATACGCCGCTCCCCTTGTCGGAAGCCGAACTCGAAGAGCTGAAGGGCTTTGGCGAGCGCATCTCGCTCGATGAAGTCAGCGAGATTTATCTGCCGCTCTCGCGCCTGCTCAATCTCTACGTGTTGGAGACGCAGGAGCTTTACCGCGTCACCTCCGATTTTCTCGGCCGCGCCCAGGCAAAGGTCCCCTATATCATCGGCGTCGCGGGTTCGGTCGCGGTCGGTAAGAGCACCACGGCGCGCATCCTGCGCACGCTGCTCGCCCGCTGGCCGAACCATCCGAAGGTCGATCTCATCACGACCGACGGCTTTCTTTTCCCGAACCGGATTCTCGAAGAGCGCGACCTGATGGGCCGCAAGGGCTTTCCCGAAAGCTTCGACGTGCGCCGCCTGATCCAGTTTCTTTCGGATGTGAAGGCCGGTTCGCGCAACGTCGAGGCGCCGGTCTATTCGCATTTCACCTACGACATCGTGCCGGACGACAAGATCGTCGTCGATCAGCCGGACATCCTCGTCGTCGAGGGGCTCAACGTCTTCCAGCCCTGGAAGCCCGCCGAAGGCGAGGAACCGCAGCCCTTCGTGTCCGACTTCTTCGACTTCTCGATTTATCTCGATGCGGATGAAGAGGCGATCCGCCGCTGGTATATCGAGCGTTTTCTCAGCCTGCGCTCGACCTCCTTCAGCGACCCCAAGGCCTATTTCCATCGCTATGCGAAGCTCTCCGACGACGAGGCGGTGCGCACGGCGGATTCGATCTGGACCTCGATCAACCTCGCCAACCTGCGCAAAAACATCCTGCCGACGCGCCAGCGCGCCCAGCTCATCCTGCGCAAGGGCGACGACCATCGCATCCGCGACGTGGCGCTCAGGAAGCTCTAGCGTGTTTTCGATCTAATCAGGATCGTCATTGCGAGCCCTGCAGGGGCGTGGCAATCCAGCTCGCCGTGAAGAAAGACTGGATTGCTTCGCTTCGTCGCTGTCGCTCCTCGCAATGACGGGAGGCGTCAGAGCCCCTTTTCCTTCGCAAGCTTTGCCAGCGAGACCTGCGGCCGCGGGCCGTAATGCGAGATGACCTCGGCCGCCGCCATTGCGCCGAGACGCGCCGAATGGACCGGCGAATAGCCGTGCGACAGGCCGTAGAGAAATCCCGCCGCGAAGAGGTCGCCGGCGCCGGTCGTGTCGATGACCTTCGCCACCTTGTCGGCGTCGACGACATGCACCTCGCCTTCGGCGACGATGACGGCCCCGGCCTCCGATCGCGTCAGTGCCGCGAATTTGCAATCCTTCTTCACCTGCGCAAGCGCCTCGTCGAAGAGATCGACTTCATAGAGCGACAGAATCTCGGCCTCGTTGGCGAAGAGAAGATCGACCTCGTCCTTCACCAGTGTGCGGAATTCGTCGCGATAGCGCGCGACGCAGAAGGAATCCGACAGCGTCAGCGAAACGATGCGTCCGGCGTCGCGCGCGATCTTCGCGGCTTTGAGGAATGCTTCCTTCGCGCCGGGGCGGTCCCAGAGATAGCCCTCCATATAGGTCGCGAAGGAGGCCTTGATGATGTCGGCGTCGATGTCGTCCGCCGTCAGGTTCTGCGCGGCCCCCAGATAAGTGTTCATGCTGCGCTGCGCGTCGGGCGTGACGAGGATTAGGCAGCGCCCGGTCGGCGGTCCGTCTTCGGCCAGCGGCGCCGGGAAATGGACGCCGAGCGATTTGATGTCGTGCTCGAAGACCTGACCCAGCTGATCCTTCTTCACCTTGCCGAAAAAGGCGCCCTTGCCGCCGAGCGAGGCAAGCCCCGCGATCGTGTTGGCGCAGGAGCCGCCCGACATTTCGATCGCCTGCCCCATGCGGCCGTATAGTTCGTCGGCGCGATCCGTGTCGATCAGCGTCATCGAGCCCTTTTCGATTCCGTTGGCGACAAGGAAATGGTCGTCCGCATCGGCGATCACATCGACAAGCGCGTTGCCGATGCCGGCGACGTCATATTTCAGTTCGGTCATGGTCCTCATCGCCGATAAAGAAGAAGGGAAGGCGGGCGGCAGTATAGGGAGCCCGGCCGATTGGACAAAGCGATCCGAGCCTTTAAGCTCCCGCAAAAGCCGCCGAAACCGAGGCAAGTTCAATGCTGTCCGACGCGCTGCGCGCCTTGAGCGAAACCTTCTCCCGCCCTCTCCGCCGCGTGCTCTGGCTGTCGCTGGCGTTGACGATCGTCGTTCTCGCTCTGTTCGGCGCCGGGCTCCAATGGGCGCTCGATGCGCTGCCGAGTTTCGACACGCCCTGGCTCGACGTGACGCTCGAATGGATCGCGCGCTTCATCGGCGTCGTCGTGCTGATCCCGCTCGTCCATCCCGTGGTTTCGCTGGTCGCGAGCTTTTTTCTCGAAAGCATCGCCGCGAAGATCGAGGCGCAGGACTATCCCGCCGATCCGCCCGGCCGCGACCAGCCTGTACTGCAATCGCTCTGGGTCGCGATCCGCTTTACCGTCGTGCTGATCGTCGTCAACGTCATCGCGCTGCCCTTCTATCTGGTGCCCGGCATCAATCTCGCCCTTTTCTGGATCGTGAACGGCTATCTCCTCGGCCGCGAATATTTCGAGCTCGTCGCGCTCCGGCATCTGACGCCTGATGCGGCGCTCACCCTGCGCAATCGTCACCGGGCGCGCACCTTCATCGCCGGAATTGTCATCGCGGCCTTCGCCACGGTCCCCTTCCTCAACCTTCTCACGCCGCTTTTTGCCACCGTCTTCATGGTCCACACCTCGAAAAGGATCGGCCGCGCATGATGCCTGTTCTGCGTTTCGCGTTTTTCGGCGCGGTTGCCCTTGGGCTTTCTGCCTGCGCCTCGGGCGGAGGGTCTTCCGGTGTCGGCATGTCGAACCGCGACCTCGCATCGGTCGAGCCGTCGAGGGAAATCGGCGGCGGTCCGTTGACGCCGCAGGCCCTGCTTGGCGTCGCGCCCGAAGCGCTCTCGGCCCGTCTCGGCGAACCGGCTTTCAAACGCGCGGAACCGCAGGCCCAGGTCTGGCAATATGGCGGCGAAGGCTGTTCGCTCTTCATCTATTTCTACAAGACCGATGCCGGCGCGCTCGCCTCGTCCTTTGTCGACGCGCGCAAGACGCTGGGCGGTCCTGCCGATCCGGCGGCCTGTCTCGCCGAAGTGGTCGCGAAGAAATCGCCGCCCGTCTCGTGATCTCGCCTCAGGTCGCCGTCGTCTTCGCCTTGAACTTGCAGAGGTCGCGCACGATACATTGCGGGCAAAGGGGTTTCCGCGCCACGCAGGTGTAGCGGCCATGAAGGATCAGCCAGTGATGCGCGTGCATCATGTAGGCCT
Organism: Parvibaculum sp.; assembly: GCF_035511255.1. Classification (GTDB taxonomy): domain Bacteria; phylum Pseudomonadota; class Alphaproteobacteria; order Parvibaculales; family Parvibaculaceae; genus Parvibaculum. Next base: position 598 of record NZ_DATKFR010000426.1, on the reverse strand, counting down.
GCGGCACGACCTTCAGCAGCACCTGTTCGACTTCGAGGGGCGTCTTGCCGGGTGCAAGGCCCGTGCGGTTGCCGATGCGGAAAATATGCGTGTCGACCGCGATGGTCGGTTCGCCGAAGACGATGTTGAGAACCACATTGGCCGTCTTGCGTCCGACGCCGGGTAGCGCTTCAAGCGCCGCGCGATCATGCGGCACCTCGCCGCCATGCTTCGCGACGAGGAGATGCGAGAGCGCGATGACGTTCTTCGCCTTGCCGCGATAGAGCCCGATCGTCTTGATGTGCTGGACGAGCCCAGCCTCGCCGAGCTTCAGCATCTTCTGGGGCGTATCGACCGTCTTGAAAAGTTTCTCAGTCGCCTTGTTGACCCCCTTGTCGGTCGCCTGCGCCGACAGCACCACGGCGACCAGCAGCGTATAGGGGTTCTTGTATTCGAGCTCGGTCTTGGGCTCCGGCAGCGCCTTCGACAGGCGCGCGAAGAACTCCTCGATCTCGGCTTTTTTCATCTTCGTCGCGGTGGGCATGGAGGGTGTCCGGAACGGAGCGGCTGACGCGGCTAAAATGCGCGGGGTTGGCGCGATCCGCAAGCCATGGACGGA
>NZ_DATKFR010000425.1:0-2270 GCF_035511255.1 Parvibaculum sp. | reverse complement strand
CACGCCGGAATATGACAGCTGCTATTACGCGACATGGGCGCCTTATCCGCTGGAACGGGAACTCGCGCTTCTGGGGCGCTGCCAGATGTCGCCGCGCATGGCACTTTCGACCGTCGGTCATACCGTCGAAGGCGCCGATCTCGACATGCTGACCATCGGCACGCCGGACGAAGGCAAGAAAGTCTGCTGGATCATTGCCCGGCAGCATCCGTCGGAGACGATGGGTGGCTTTTTTGTCGAGGGCTTTCTCGAACGCATGCTCGACCCGCATGACCCGGTCGTGCTGAGCCTTCTGGATCGCGCCGTCTTCTACGTCGTGCCCAACATGAATCCGGACGGCGCTCGTCGCGGAAATACGCGCGCCAACGCGGCTGGCGCCAATCTCAACCGCGAATGGGTCAGCCCGAGCCTCGAACTCAGCCCGGAAGTCTTTCATGTGCGCGCGCTGATGGAAAAGACGGGTGTCGATTTCGCCATGGATTGCCATGGCGACGAGGAGCTGCGCTGCAACTTCCTGGGTGGCCCGCTCGAAATCCCCTCGCGGTCCGAGCGGCTCAAGTCGCTCTTCAACGCCTTCGAGAGAAGCTGGGCGGCGGCGTCGCCCGAGTACGAGCTGGGCCATCCCTATCCGGGCGGGTCGCCGGCCGAAGCCGATCTCACCATGGCCTGGAACTGGATCGCCGAACGTTTCGACTGTCTCTCGATCCTGCTCGAACAGCCTTTCAAGGATACATCGTGGAGAGAGGACCCCGTCCAGGGATGGTCGCCGGAACGCGCTTTGCGCTTCGGGACGACATTGCCGACGGCCATCAACAATGTACTCGATCAGTTGAGATAGATTTCCGCGTATCGGAGCAAGACGATGACCAAGGCCTCCGCCTCCCTGCCGCAGGAGTTGATTGACCGCTCGATTTATCGCCGGGGAACGCTGGCCGTCTTCGATCGCATCGAGCCGAAGAAGACGGCGCTAATGGTCATCGACATGCAGAATGCCTGGCTCGTACCCGGCGCTCCCTTCCACACGCCGCCGACCCTGACGATCGTTCCCGCCATCAACCGTCTGGTCGAGGCGCTCCGGAGCCGGGGCGGTCTTGTCGCCTGGTTTCGGCACACGACGGGCGCGCCGGGAACGGATACGTATTGGGGGCATTACTTCGAGAATTTCGTCAGTGCCGACAAGCGGGGCGAGGCGATCGAGGCCCTGCTTGAGGGCCGTCCGACGCATGATGTCTATTCGGGCTTCGACATTCGGGCGGAAGACCTCGTCCTGCCGAAATATCGTTTCAGCGCCTTCCTCAAAAACACAGTGGATGTCGAGAAGCTCTTCAGGGAGCGGGGGATCGATACGGTGATCGTGGTCGGCACGGCAACCAATGTCGGCTGCGAGTCGACGATACGCGACGCGATGATGCTCGACTTCAAGACCTTCATGCCGCACGACGCGGTGGTTGCCGCCTATGAAGATGGTCATCTCGCCTCGATGCGCTCGGTGATGCAGACCTTTGCCGATGTGCGCCCCGTCGACGAACTGATCGGGATCATGGGCGAGTAGGGATGACCATGGCCGATCGCCAGCGGGACAATTTCGCCTATGACCGCCTTCCTCCGAGGGAGCTCTGGCCCGAGCTGATCTTCGATCTGCCGGAGCTCCGCTATCCGGAGCGGCTCAACTGCGCCGTGGCATTGCTCGACGACATGATTGCTGCGGGGGCAGGCGCCCGGGCATGTTTCATCGGCGACGATGCGGTCTGGACCTATGCCGAGGTGGCGGAGCGCGTCGGGCGCCTGGCGAACGTCCTGAAGGCTCGCGGCATGACGCCCGGGAGCCGTGTGCTGCTGCGCGGACCGAATAACCCGATGATGATGGTTTGCTGGCTCGCCGTAGAACGCATCGGCGCGATTGCCGTGGCGACCATGCCGCTGCTCAGGGCGCGCGAACTGGCCGTCGTCATGGAGCAGGCGCAGATCGATCTCGCGCTTTGCGACCATCGTCTGACCGAAGAGCTGGAGCGCGCTGCCGGAATGGCAAAATCGGAGGCGGCCATTCTCGTCTTCGGCGACGCGCAGGGAGCTCTCGAAGGCGCCATGAGGGAGGCATCGCCCGCATGCCCGCCGGTCGACACCGCCGCGGATGACATCGCGCTGATTGCCTTCACCTCCGGCTCCACTGGAAAGCCGAAGGGCTGTATCCACTTCCACCGCGATGTGCTGGCGATTGCCGATACATTCTCGAAGCATGTGCTGAAGCCGGTCGCGGACGACATCTTCTG
>NZ_DATKFR010000424.1:0-7366 GCF_035511255.1 Parvibaculum sp. | reverse complement strand
GTCTCAACGGCGAGCGCCTCGTGAAGGATGTCGCCTTCGACATGGCAGGTCGAGGCGAGCTGGACGCGGCGGCCGCGGATCGTACCGATGACGCGACCACGGATGACGATGTCCTCGGCGACGATTTCACCGTTGATGGAGGCCTTTTCGCCAATGGTCAGCGACTGGCTGCGGATGTCGCCTTCGACCGTGCCATCGACCTGGATGTCGCCGGTCGCGGTCAGATTTCCATGCACCACGAGATCGGTGGAGATAATGGAGGGAGCCGTCCGTACACCATTGCGCTTGACCGCCGGTGTATTCGGAGCCGGTGCCACGACGGGCGCGGTCGGCTTTTCGGTCTCTTTATCCTTGCTTCGAGAAAACATAATGTCCTGCCTCGATGAACTTGGAGGGGTCACGGACAATCCCGCCGAACCAAACCTCATAGTGAAGATGCGGCCCGCTGCTGCGACCAGAGGACCCGACTCTGCCGATAGTGTCCCTAAATGCAATTTTCTGGCCAACCTTGACGTCGATCCGGCTCAGATGGCCATAACGTGTTCGGAAGCCGTTGCCGAGATCGACCTCGATCATCCGTCCATAGGCGCCTTTCCAGTCGGCATAGACGACCGTTCCGGCGGCCGTCGCATAGACAGGCGCCCCGTAGTCCGTCGCCAGATCTTCTCCGGCATGGAAGGCCATTCTGCCGTTGAACGGATCGACGCGCGGGCCGAAGCCGCTGGTCTCGTGATAACTCGTAAGTGGTTCCGCCAATGGCATTTTTGCAATGAAGTTTTCGAGATCGGCCATGGTGTTCAGGTTCTGGCTGACTCGATAAAGCTGCTTTGAGAAGGCGCTGTCATCGCCGCCGCCGGCCAAGGCCTGGCCCTCGGCGAGGCCGAAGAACGGGCCGCCTTCAGCCACAGGAATCTTCGGTGTGGCGGCTTTGGAAAGGGTCTTCACTTCGGCGACGTTTGTCATGCCGATGATCGACTTCAGTTCCTTGATCTTGCGATCGGTCGTCTCCTCGACAGAGTTGATCAGGCCCTGTTGCGCACGATCGAGTTTGGTCAATCTTGCGTCAATTTGAGACGCTGTGCCGCTATGATCGGCTTGGCCACCGGCCAGCCCGGCAATATCGAGCCTGCCATTTTCGGCGCCATCAACGACATAACTTTCCGCATCGGCGGCACGCTGCGGCCGGGTGGTGGTGTGGCCAAGGTCCGCGCCTTCGGCCTCCTGATCGACCGACATAAGAATGGTGTTGCCGCGTGCCGCCGAATTGACCCCACGCATGGTCGCCGCGTAACGGCGGCGCATCCCTTCCAGTTCGGAACTCGCCGACTTGCTCTGGCTCATGAGCTGCGTCAACTGGCGATGCTTGTCCTCCAACTGCCGTGTTGTCGCGAGGAAGCGCTCCTGCGAGATGACGAGCTGGCCATTCAATTGATCGTAGGCCGATTGAAGTTGCGCGATCCTTTCCTCGTAGGCGCCTTGCATCTTCACATAACGCTGCTCTTTCGAGGCGATGATCTGCTGCTTGAAGACGACGTTGACCGAGGAGAACGCGATCCAACTAAAAAACAGGAAGCCGACAGCAAGGAACATGGCCTGCGTGAACGGCGACAACGATATGAACTGAACCTGGCCGTGACTGCGCAGGTAAATCTGGCGTTCGACATAGTGGTGGCGCAGAAATCTACGCACACTTTCGCCAAACTCCGAGTTCTTATGGTGCACGCCCCTCATGCGCCATACCCCCTCAATTTTGCCCCGCAGCTATTTCAATGGATTTAGATGAAGCTTTCAACACAGAGCCTTAGTCTTGGCCCTTGTCATTAAAATTCCATTGATACGGGTCTCCGCCGCCCCCGGCGAACGAAATACTGTCGCTTAATGGGACAGGAAAGAAAAGCTTTTTCAACGCGATGCGAGGGGTTCGTAGAATGATCGCTCAAGCCCGGCGGCGTCGCGGGCCGCGACATTGAATGGCGGTTTCAGAATTCCGCGGAAGTGCTTGCGAACCAGCGTTTGAAACGTCACGCCCGGGTCAAGCTTGTCGGCCTTGCACACATAGCTGAACCAGCGTGCGCCGGCCCCAACATGTTGTTGCTCGTCGCGATAGATCATGCGGAGCACGTCGGCGCTCTCATGATCCCCGGCGGCCGTTAACCTTTCGATCATGGGTGGCGTGACGTCGAGCCCGCGCGCCTCGAGAACCAGCGGCACAACGGCGAGACGGGCGAGTAGATCGTCCTTTGTTTCTTCGGCCGCCTGCCAGAGCCCGTCATGCGCCGGAAGATCGCCATAACAACCGCCCATTGCGACGAGCCTAGCCTGGAGCGCTGCGAAGTGGCGGGCTTCCTCGTCGCCGACCTTGATCCAGTCGTCGAAAAAAGCACGTGGCAACGACGTACCGCCGCAGACATTCCGCCCGATGAAGCGGCCGGCGATGTCGAAGGCCAAATCGATCGCGTTCAATTCGATATGCGCCAGCGAGTGGAGAAGCGCAAAACGCCCGCGTGGGCCCTTGAAGGTCCGCCGTGGCATGCGGTTTGGCGCCAGCAATTGCGGCCGCTCGGGGCGTTGCGGCCGGGGTGGCATTTCGCCAGGCTGGAGATCGAGCCGGCCGGTGCGCCAGAGGTCCGCGACCTCATGGGCGCGCCGGGCCTTTTCGTCGGCGTCCCGGCAGTCGAGAACGCTGCGGGCCGCCTCGGCGAGCGAAGCCCCTTCGATGGCAAGAGGTGCGGAAAGGGCTTCGCTGCTCAAGCTCGGTTCGTCCGTCGTTCAGAGGCTCTTGGCGGCGGCGAGGACTTCGTCGGCATGACCTTCGACTCTCACTTTCGGCCAGACCTTGCGGAGCACGCCTTCGCCATCGATCAGGAAGGTGGTGCGTTCGATGCCCATGTAAGTCCTGCCATAGAGGTTCTTCTCACCCCATACGCCATAATCTTCCAGCATCTTGCCGCTTTCGTCCGACAGGAGCCTGACGGTTAAGTTGTGCTTGTCGCGGAACTTGCAGTGGTCGTCCACCGAGTCCTTCGAGACGCCGAGAACGACGGTGCCGGCCTCTTCGAACGCGGCTTTCTGTGCCGAGAAGGCGATCGCCTCGATCGTGCAGCCAGGCGTGTCATCCTTCGGATAGAAATAAAGCACGACCTTCTTGCCGGCGAGGCCGGAGAGCGAGACCGTGCTTCCGTCATCGGCAGGCAGCGAGAAGTCTGGCGCCTTTTCGCCGACAGGCGGGAGGTCGCGCGCGGGCGGCGCGACGGTAGCAGGGGCGGCGGGAGCCGATGCGGAGGATTGCTGGTCGACCGCCCCTGTAGGGGCCACCGGTGCGATTTTGGCTTTCGGCGTTGCCGTTCTGGCTTTAGGGATCGATTTGCCTTTCGTTGCCGGCTTGGCTGCCGGTTTGGCTTTCGGAGCTGCTTTAGCAGGGGTCGCCCTGGGTTTCGGCTTTGCCTTCGCGGCCGGCTTAGCGACTTTTTTGGCGGCAGGCTTTTTCGCCGCTGGCTTCTTCACAGCAGATTTCTTCTTCACAGGGGATTTCTTCGGCGCGGCCTTTGACTGCTTGGCCTTTGAAGGTTTGGCTTTGGATTTGGCCGGAGCCTTCTTCGCCTTGGCGGCGGGCTTCGCCTTCCTGGCGGGAGCCTTTTTCTTTACCGGAGCTTTTCCGGCAGTAGCCTTTTTGGCTTTTACCGCCTTCTTTGCCTTTGCCGTCGGTTTCTTCGTCTTGGCAGCCTTCGCCTTGGGTGCCGCCTTTTTCGCCTTTACGCCAGACTTCTTGGATCGAACCGCTTTCGCCATGACCTCGTCTCCAGTCGAATGTCTTTCCAATCGGACGGCGCCGCCGCCCCCTTGGTCACATTTGGCGCTAAAAATGCACCATCGTAAATACCGCCGTCACTTCGTGTCGGGTTAGTGACGCCAATTTGAGAGACTTCGCGGGTGGCTGCGAGTAAAAGAACGGGTGCGATCTCGTCGCGGCATTCAGTCGTCCCCCGGATTGCAACGAGCGAAACCAGACGGAAAGTGAACGGCGCGCCGTACGAACGGCTGGTTTGGGCGACACGGGGCAAGACGAGCGAAGGGAGACCAGTCGTTTCTTGATACGCCGGACGAGTAAGATTGCGCTGGAGGTTCTGGGCGTTGCCGTTGCGGCGACGGCGGTTCTGCTTGCAGTACTCGCTTGGCGGCTTTCGTCCGGGCCCGTCTCTCTTCCCATCCTGAATCAGTTCATCGAAGATTCGGCTCGCAGTGACCTCGAGGGCGGGCGCCTCTCCATCGGCAAGACAATCCTGCTGTGGTCGCCGGAGCGCCGCCAGCTCGGCCTGCGGCTGGTGGACGTTCACCTGACCGGAGCGGACAAGAATGAGGTCGCCGTCGTTCCGGAGCTTTCCTTCCGCGTGAGCGTACCGGCGCTCCTGATCGGGCGCCTCTCGCCGACCTATATCGACGTTTACAATGTGAGCGTCACCATCGTCCGGCGGCCAAGCGGCATTTCGCTGGGTCTCGCCTCGGCCGATGCCGGGCCCCCGGAAAAGAAGGAAGCCAGCGCCTTTCTCGGGCCGCTGCTGGAGGCGCTGGCGAATGGCGGCAAGGGTAATGGAGCGCTGGCGCATCTTCGTCATGTCGGCGTCCAGAACGCGACGCTGCGTTTCGTCGACGAGGTGAATGGCGTCACCTTCGAAGCGCCGAATGCCAATCTCATCATGTACAGGGGCGATGGCGGGCTCGCTGGAAGCCTCGCGGCCGATCTGAAGATCGGCGATACCACAGGGCGCCTCGAACTCAACGGTGCCCTGCCGACGAATGGCAAGATGGTCGAGGTCACCATGAGGGCGACCAACATCGTTCCTTCGGCACTTGCCCGCATGTCGCCGGGCTTTGCCAATTATGCCGTCTTCGATGCGCCACTGAATGCCGGCGGCGAACTCGACATGCGGCCAGATGGCAGTCTCGTCGGCGCGCGCCTTCTGGTCGAAGCCGGCAAGGGCAGTTTTGTTTTGCCCGGTTTGCAACAGACCCCGGTCGAGATAGAAAAGGCCCGCGCCGAGCTTACCCTCGACGCCGCCGCCCATCGCCTCGACCTCAAGCAACTCGTCCTCCAGGCCGGGCCGCACAGCGCCTCTCTGACGGGCCATGTCGATTACGTGCCGGGTTCCGGCCTCAATGTCTCGACGGCTCGTGTCGATCTGCGGGCAGGTAAGACGACGACGGAGATTCCCGGATTTTTCGAAGGTCCTTTCGAGCTCGACGATGCCCGTGTCGTCGCCCTGCTCGATTTCGACAAGCGCGCGCTGTCGGTCGAAGACATCACGCTCGACGTGGCCGGTGGACGTCTCACAGCGGCTGGCACGATCGAAAGCGGGCCGCGCTCGCCCGCCGTCCACATGACAGGAACGATGGCGGCCCTTCCGGTCGACACCGTGCGTGCGCTATGGCCCTTGCCCATGTCATCCCATGCGCGGGAATGGGTCGCAAAAAACCTGCGCGGCGGCATGCTCGAAAAAGGCGATTTCAAGGTCGACGTGCCGGCCGACATGTTGGCGGACGCGGATGAGGGAAAGAAAATTCCCAATGAGCGTATCAGCTTCAATTTCAACGTGACCGGGGCCGAGGTCAGTTATTTGAACGGCATGCCGCCCATGACGAATGTGGCGGCGCGCGGCGCCTTGCAGGGAAATCGTTTCGACGCATGGGTTTCTTCGGCGGCTGTCGCGGTGGCGCCGGGAAGAACCATCGCCGTTTCGAATGGTCACTTTGCCGACGGCGAGCTCAGCAACAAACACAGCATCGGGGATATTGAATTCACGGCGGCCGCGATGACGGCGGACATTCTGTCGTTGCTCGACCATGAGCCTTTAAAGCTCATCCGCGGCTTCGGTCTCGACCCGTCGACGATCGGCGGCTCGGGAACGCTCAGCGCCGGGCTCCGGCTACCTCTGGTCAAGGACGTCAAGATCGAGGACGTCGAGTTCTCGGGCAAGGCTCATACCGAGAAAGTGGCCATCCCGAACATTCAGAAGGACCTCTCCATCACCGACGGTACGCTCGACATCGAAGTCGTCCGGACGGGACTCAAGGCGACGGGACAGGTGAGTCTCAACGCGACGTCGCCGCTTCAGGTCGTCTGGACCGAGAGCTTCGTCCCGACCAAGGGGCCGGGATCGGTCTTCGATTTTTCGGGCAAGCTCAATGATGCCGAACGCACTGCCATCGGTATCGGTCTCACCGACTGGATATCGGGCTCGCCCGAAATTCACGCCCGGCTGACGGGCAAAGGGGCGAATATCGCCGACGGCGTCGTCCACGCAGAGCTGACGCATGCGCTTGCCAAGGTCGATGAGCTTGGCTGGACCAAGCCGGTCGGTACGCCTGCAACCGTCGACCTCAAGATCGGTTTTCTTCCGGACGCCTTCAGCTTCACCGACTTCGTGCTGGCCGGCCAAGGCATGGACGTCAAGGGTGCCTTTTCGATCGACAAGGAAAGCCGTGTTCTTTCGGTTGACGTTCCGACCGTCAAACTCGGGCCAACCAACGATCTTTCGGTCAAGGCGCGGCGGGATGAAAAAGGCCAGCTCGTTGTCGATATCGAAGGACCGAAGGGGGATGCGCGTGGGTTGCTGCATGCCTTTATCTCCGGGACCGGCGACAAGGCTGAAGCCGAAAAGGCAGCGACGCGGCTCATCACGCCGGAGATGGAGCAAGACCCGGCGCTGCGCACCGCTATTCGCGCGCGTATAGGCGAGGTCGCGGCGCAGAATGGAACGAAGTTCACAGACCTCGATGCGCGTGTCGCTCTCATCGAGGGCGATGTCTATCTGATGGATCTCATCGCTCTCGACCAGATGCGCAACAAGCTGTCGACCTCGATCCAGCAGGCCCCCGACCGCAGGCGCAGCTTTAAGCTCCGGTCCAAAGATGCGGGTGCGGTGTTCAAGGCTCTTGATCTCTATACGAGCGTTCAGGGCGGCGATCTTACCGCCGACGCCATGTTCGACGACATATTGCCGGGCTCGCCGCTTACGGGCGAGATCGCCGCGTCAAAATTCAGGATCGTCAACGCGCCGGTGCTGGCGAAAATTCTGACACTCGGCTCCCTGACGGGCATCGGCGATACCATGAGCGGCGAGGGCATCTTCTTCGATACGCTGAAGTTGCCTTTCCGGGTGACAGGGCATCGCATTCACGTCGAGGAGGCGCGAATGTCCGGGCCGGCCATCGGCCTCACCATGAACGGGCAGATCGATCGCTCGGCGGACGTGGCGCAGATGGAGGGAACGCTGGTTCCCGCCTATACCGTGAATTCCGTTCTGGGCAAGGTGCCGCTGCTCGGGCCGTTGATCGTCGGGCGCGAGGGCGAGGGAATTTTCGGCTTCAC
>NZ_DATKFR010000423.1:0-5459 GCF_035511255.1 Parvibaculum sp. | reverse complement strand
CGCGGCACTTGACCAGCGTGACGCTCCTTCCCATCTATCCGGTTATCTCCAGAACTGTGCCTAGAGTTTGAGAAGGATGACGCCGGCGGCGACGGTCGCGGCGGCGATGACGGCGCGCCATCCGAGACCTTCCTTGAGGATGAAGCCCGAAATCAGGGCGCCGAAGACGACGCTGGTTTCCCGCAGCGCGGCAACGGGACCGAGGGGCGTGACGGACATCGCCCAGATGACGATCCAGTAGGCGGCGGTGGAGGCGGCGCCCCCGACGGCGCCATAGGCCCAGGCGCGTTGCGGGCGGAGGAGCGCGGGCCCGCGCCGCCAGAGCGCGATCAGGACGATCGAGACGCCGTCGAGCACAAAGAGCCAGACCACATAATCGCGCGGCGTGAGGGCGACGCGGCCGCCGAGACCGTCATTCAGCGTATAGCCCGCGATGAAGAACGACGTGCCGAGCGCGTAGAAGATCGCGTAGGGATTGGTGGGCGTCTGTGTACCGTTCTTCGAGCGCCAGGCGAGGCTGACCACGCCCGCCAGAATGAGGACGATGCCGATGGTGGCCGTCATCGGCAGTTTTTCGCGCAGAAAAAGAAAACCGACCAGGGTGACGATGGCCGGCGCGAGGCCGCGCGCCAGGGGATAGACCTGGCCGAAATCGCCATGCTGATAGGCTTTGACGAGGAAGATCTTGTAGCCGGTGTGAAGCGCCAGCGAGAGGAAGATGATCTTCCAGACCTCCCAGCTCGGCACGGACGTAAGGGGCAGGAGCGGCAGCATCATCAGGCTGCCGCTGCCGGCGACGAAAGCCATCATCGACAGCCGGTCGGCATTCGATTTGAGGAGGGCGTTCCAGACGGCATGCAGCAGCGCGGCGAGGAGGACGAGGAGCGTGATGGACAGGGACAGGATGGTCTCCCGCGGGGGACGTGTCGAATTTGCGACGGAGAGTAGCCGCGCGGGCCGGGGAACCCTAGAGGGCTTTTGCGAGAAAGGGCTTGCGCGAATGGGAGACGGGGCGCTCCCGCCAGGTCATTGCGAGGAGCGACAGCGACGAAGCAACCCAGATTCAGAAAGTGTGGCTCTGGGTTGCTTCGCTACGCTCGCAATGACGCTATTGTGCAACTTGACGGGAATTTTGGGCAGGAGGCAGAGAATGAGCCGGATTTTCGGGGCGGTGCGCCAGAACGGATATGTGGTGCGGGACATCCGCGCGGCGATGAACCACTGGATCGAGGTGCTGGGCGTCGGCCCTTGGTTCTATATCGAGCGGGTGAAGACGGACTGGTTCCGGCATCGCGGCGTGGACTCGAATGTCGAGATGAGCATCGCGCTGGCGAATTCCGGCGATCTCCAGATCGAGCTCATCCAACAGCGGAACGATGCGCCCTCCATGTACAAGGAATTTCTCGATTCCGGCCGGGAGGGGCTCCAGCATCTCGCCTATTGGACGACGGCGTATCAGGGCCTCTACGACCGCGCGCTGGCGCTCGGCTACAAGGTCGGCCATGAGGGCCAGATCGGGGGCGAACAGGGCCGCTTCGCCTATTTCGATACCGGCGTTCATCCCGGCACCGTGGTCGAGATTTCCGACATCAGCGGCAACAAGGGGCGGTTCTTCGAGCATGTCCGCCGGGCCGCGATGGATTGGGACGGCAGCGAGCCGATCCGCGAGGTGAAGTGACGGCCGCTCCCGACGGCCCGTTCAATCGTCCGACTTCACCATCACATAAGACCCCGGCGCGTCTTCGAGCACCGGGAGCTTGCCGTCGCCGGGTTTGCGGGCGGGGACCATCGGGCCGGCGGTGTGCTTGACCCATTCTTCCCAATGCGGCCACCAGGAGCCCGGATGTTCCGTCGCGCCGGCGAGCCAGTCGTCGGGCGTCGCGGGGCGCTCGTCATTGGTCCAGTACTGGTATTTCTTGGCCGAGGGCGGATTGATGACGCCGGCGATGTGGCCGGAGCCGGCGATGATGAACTTCACCGGACCGCCGAAAAGCCGCGTCGCCTTGTAAACCGAATTATAGGGCGCGATGTGGTCTTCGCGGCTCGACTGGAGATAGACCGGCACCTCGACCTTCGAGAGATTGAGCTTGATGCCGCCGAACTCCATCTTGCCTTCGGCGAGATGGTTCCGCAGATAGCATTCGCGCAGATAGAAGAGGTGCATCTTCGACGGCATGCGCGTCGCGTCGGCGTTCCAGTAGAGAAGGTCGAAGGGAACGGGCTCACGGCCGAGCAGGTAGTTGTTGACCACGTAGGACCAGATCAGCTCGTTCGAGCGCAGCATGTTGAAGGTCGTCGCCATGGTCGAGCCTTCGAGCACACCGCCATGCGCTTCCATCTGCTCCTCGAGTTCGGCGATCTGCTCTTCGTCGATGAAGACCTGAAGATCGCCGGCCTCGGTGAAGTCGACCTGCGTCGCGAAGAAGGTGGCGGACTTGATGCGGTCATCGCCCTTCGCCGCCATATGGGCGAGGCTCGACGCGAGCAGCGTGCCGCCGATGCAATAGCCGATGGCGTTGACTTCCTTTTCGCCGGTCGCTTTTTCGACGGCGTCGAGGGCGGCATAGACGCCTTCGAACATGTAGTCCTCGAAGGTTTTCATCGCGAGGTGCGCATCGGGATTGACCCAGCTCACCACGAAAACGGTGAAGCCCTGCGCCACGGCCCATTTGACGAAGGATTTTTCGGGCGTGAGATCGAGGATGTAATATTTGTTGATCCAGGGCGGGAAGATCAGCAGCGGCCGCTTGTGGACCTTTTCCGTCGTTGGCTCGTATTGCAGAAGCTGGATCAGCGCATTCTGGAAGACGACCTTGCCGGGCGTCAGCGCGATGTTCTCGCCGAGCCGGAACGCCTTCATGTCGGTCTGCTGGATCTGCAACTTGCCGTGGCCGCGCTCCACGTCTTCGAGGAGGTGCTGCATGCCGAGCACCAGGTTTTCGCCATTGCTCGCGAGCGTGGTGCGCAGCGCTTCCGGGTTGGTCAGCAGGAAGTTCGACGGCGAAAAGGCGTTGGCGAACTGGCGGACGTAGAAATCCGCTTTCATGCGCGTGTGTTTGTCGATGCCTTCGGTATTGTGGACCTGTTGCGTCAGCCACTGACTGGCGAGCAGATAGGACTGCTTCATCAGGTCGAAGACGACGTTCTCTTCCCATTCAGGCGCCTTGAAGCGCTTGTCGGATCGGGCGGGCTCGACGACGGGCTTGGCTTCCTCGCCCATCAGGCGGCGGGTCGCCGACTGCATCAGGTCGATATAGCCGTTCCAGAGCTGGAGCTGCGCCTCGACGAGTTTGGCCGGGCTGCGGACATAGTTGGTCGCGACGTCGAGCATGGTCTTGGCGACGCGGCGAAGATCGAGCACCGTCGATTCGGCCGCATTGCGATCTTCGCCCGCGGCCATCAGCCGGGCAGCCTTTTGCCCGAGCGTCGCCGCCTGGATCAGGTTCAGTGCCAGCGCGCCGATATCGGGCACGGGGAAAGGCGTCTTGAGCGGCGCGTCGGGCTTCGTCTCCGCTTTTGGCGGAATCTCGGGTTGGGGCCCCTTGGCGGATTTGCTCTTCGTCTTCTTCGCGGTCTTTTGTGTCATGGGGCGAGTTTCGCGCAGCGACGCGACAATTCCTTGAAAGGGGTTCGAATAGTCGCGGCACTTTGGCGCTTCCCGTCATGGAAGACCTCGAACCGCGACAAACGGTTTTTTGTTCCGGCCTTATACTATACGCTGGCGCTCGCCCGCCTAGTGCCTGCTTGGCTCGCGATCGAGCGGCCGACAAGAATACGGCGGCGGGGCGCTTGGGGTTGGGGAACCGGAAAGCGGTCAAGGAGCGAGAATGATGTCCAGGTTTGGAGGGATTGACGGAATGCGCATGCGCGTGGGGACGAACCTGATGGCGAAGATCGGCGCCGTGGCACTGGTGGCCGGCGGATTGGCCGGCTGCTCCATGATGCCGGACTGGTCCAAGCCCGATCCCGTCTACGGCGAGGCCAAGCCCGCTGAAACGCCGGCCGGGACGAGCGGCTTTCCGGAACTTGCCGATGTGCCGGGGCAGAAGCCCGACGCGACGTCATCGGCCCAGCAGAAGGAAATCGCCAGCGGTCTTGCCGCCGACCGGGCGGCCGCCAAGCATACGGACGAGGTTCTGCGCGGCGGCACCGAACCGCCCGCGCCGCCGCCCCAGGTGAGCACGCCCTCGCCCGTGAAGCCGCTGAAGGACGCGCCCGACGGCTCCGATGCCGGGACGACCGGCAAGCAGTCGTCGAACGACGCGCCGGCTCTCCTGCCCATGCCGGGCCGGGGCGGCCACGCCTCGCTGGCGGCGGTCAAGAGGATCCAGACGGCGGAGGCCGACACCTCGCAGGCGGCTCCGGTCGCGGACGCGCCGGCCGAGGCCAAGCCCGACCCGAATGCCGAACAGCCGGTCAAGGCCTCGCCGACCACGCCGGTCGAGGTCAAGCCGGCGGTCGGGGGCGGTTCCAGCCTCTGATCGGCCGATTTATCCCCGGCTTCGGGGAATCCGCCATAATCCCGCCTTGGGCCACGGGCCTGATGGCGGGTGCCAATTCGCAAGGGAATCCGCCGCCGGGACGGGCCATTTGACATGGCCCCACGGGGGCTTTGGCGTTATAAGACGCGCGGGACCGGCTCATCGAAGGGCAGGTTCGAGCGTCGTATCAGGACATGGCCATGAGCGAAGAGTTTCACCGCATAAAGCGTTTGCCCCCCTACGTTTTCGAGAGCGTCAACAAGCTCAAGGCCAAGGCGCGCGCCGAGGGCAAGGACATCATCGATTTCGGCATGGGCAATCCCGACATGCCGACACCGCCGCACATCGTCGAAAAGCTGATCGAGGCCGTCCGCGACCCGAAGACCCATCGCTATTCCTCGTCGCGCGGCATTCCGGGCCTGCGCAAGGCCCAGGCCGCCTATTACGAGCGCCGCTTCGGCGTGAAGCTCAATCCGGACACGGAAGTCATCGCGACGCTCGGTTCGAAGGAAGGCCTCGCCAATCTCGCCCAGGCGATCACCGCGCCGGGCGACGTCATCCTGTGCCCCAATCCGAGCTATCCGATCCACGCCTTCGGTTTCATCATTTCGGGCGCGGTCATCCGCTCCGTTCCGTTCGAGAGCCCGGAGGGCTTCTTCGACATGCTGGAACGCGGCGTGCGTCATAGCGTGCCGAAACCGACGGCGCTCGTCGTCTCCTATCCGTCGAACCCGACGGCCCAGGTCGCCGATCTCGATTTCTACCGTGAGGTCGTCGCCTTCGCTGCCAAGCACGACATCTACATCATCTCCGATCTCGCCTATTCGGAAATCTATTTCGACGGCAATCCGCCGCCCTCGATCCTGCAGGTTCCGGGCGCCAAGGACCGCGCCGTCGAGTTCACCTCGCTGTCGAAGACCTATTCGATGCCGGGCTGGCGCATGGGCTTTGCGGTCGGCAACGACCGGCTCATCAACG
>NZ_DATKFR010000422.1:0-2012 GCF_035511255.1 Parvibaculum sp. | reverse complement strand
CCCACCGGCATCTGGCGTCTGAACTTGAATCCAAAGAAGGCGCGATTGCGCAAACGGGACCAAAGGCGCTTCTCGGCCTCGGTCTGATTGACGCGCAGGTTGCGCGCATATGGAACGTTCCGACGTCTCACAAGGCCCCTCACCCTACCCTCTCCCCAACGGGGAGAGGGTTTTAAGAATAGCCCATGCCCAAACGTACAGACATCAAAAGCATTCTCATCATCGGCGCGGGTCCGATCATCATCGGTCAGGCGTGCGAGTTCGACTATTCGGGGACGCAGGCCTGCAAGGCGCTGAAGGAAGAGGGCTACCGGATCATTCTGGTGAACTCCAATCCGGCGACGATCATGACCGATCCGAACCTCGCCGATGCGACCTATATCGAGCCGATCACGCCGGAGATCGTGGCGAAGATCATCGAGAAGGAGCGGCCCGACGCGCTGCTGCCCACCATGGGCGGACAAACGGCGCTCAACACCGCGCTCGCGCTCGACGACATGGGCGTGCTGAAAAAATTCAACGTCGAGATGATCGGCGCCAAGCGCGACGCCATCGCCAAGGCCGAAGACCGCCAGCTCTTCCGCGACGCGATGGACAAGATCGGCCTCGAGTCCCCGCGCTCCAAGGCCGCGCACAACATGGAAGAGGCGCTGGCCGGCCTCGACTTCGTCGGCCTGCCCGCCATCATCCGCCCCTCCTTCACGATGGGCGGCACGGGCGGCGGCATCGCCTACAACAAACAGGAATTCACCGAGATCGTGGAGCGCGGCCTCGACGCCTCGCCCACCACCGAAGTCCTCATCGAGGAGTCGGTGCTCGGCTGGAAGGAATACGAGATGGAAGTCGTCCGCGACAAGGCGGACAACTGCATCATCATCTGCTCGATCGAGAATATCGATCCGATGGGCGTGCATACGGGCGACAGCATCACCGTCGCCCCTGCCCTGACGCTGACGGACAAAGAATATCAGATCATGCGCAACGCCTCGATCGCGGTGCTGCGCGAGATCGGCGTGGAGACCGGCGGCTCCAATGTGCAGTTCGCGGTCAACCCCAAGGACGGCCGCCTCGTCGTCATCGAGATGAACCCGCGCGTGTCGCGTTCCTCGGCGCTCGCCTCCAAGGCGACGGGCTTTCCGATTGCGAAGGTCGCGGCGCGGCTCGCGGTCGGCTATACGCTCGACGAACTTCAGAACGACATCACCCGCGTGACGCCGGCGAGCTTCGAGCCGACCATCGATTATGTCGTGACGAAGATCCCGCGCTTTGCCTTCGAGAAGTTCCCGGGTTCCGAGCCCCTGCTCGGCACGGCGATGAAATCCGTCGGCGAGGCGATGGCCATCGGCCGGACCTTCGAGGAGAGCTTGCAGAAGGCGCTGCGCTCGATGGAAACGGGCCTCACCGGCCTCAACGAAGTGAAGTTCGCCGGCATGGGCGAAGGCGACGACAAGAATGCGATCCGCGCGGCGCTCGGTCGCCCGACGCCCGACCGCCTTCTCGTCATTGCGCAGGCGCTGCGCCTCGGCGTCAGCCACGAGCAGGTACATCAGGCCTGCGCCTACGATCCGTGGTTCATCGAGCGGCTGCAGGCGATCATCGACGCGGAAGAGAAAGTCCGCACCGAGGGATTGCCGACAACGAAGCAGGGTCTGCGCGCGCTGAAGGCGATGGGCTTTTCCGATGCACGTCTCGCCGAGCTGACGAAGACCGAAGAGGAAGAGGTTCGCAAAGCGCGCCATGCGCTCGACGTGCGCCCCGTCTACAAGCGCATCGACACCTGCGCGGCGGAGTTCGAAAGCCTCACGCCCTATATGTATTCGACCTACGAGACCGATTTCGCCGGGCGCGCCGATTGCGAAAGCAATCCGACCGCCAAGAAAAAGGCGATCATTCTCGGCGGCGGCCCGAACCGCATCGGCCAGGGCATC
The DNA here is from genome assembly GCF_035511255.1 of Parvibaculum sp. Classification (GTDB taxonomy): domain Bacteria; phylum Pseudomonadota; class Alphaproteobacteria; order Parvibaculales; family Parvibaculaceae; genus Parvibaculum. Next base: position 84 of record NZ_DATKFR010000422.1, on the reverse strand, counting down.
GAATTCGACTATTGCTGCTGCCACGCCGCTTTCGCGCTCGACGAGATCGACGTCGAAAGCATCATGGTCAACTGCAACCCCGAA
>NZ_DATKFR010000421.1:0-1542 GCF_035511255.1 Parvibaculum sp. | reverse complement strand
CGCCTTCGCCCATCTTTCTGCCCAGATCGTCAGCGGTGTGAATTGTTCCAGCAGTTCGCGCCCCAGCGGCGTCAGCGCATAACCGTCATCGGCGAGATCGAGCAGGGCGGAATCGCGCAAATCCGTGAGCCGCTGATTGAGCACGCTCGGGCTGACGCCGCCGCAGGCTTCCTGCAGGCCGCGGAAGGTGAGGGGCGGTCCCCGCAATTCCCAGAGAATACGCAAGACCCATCGCCGCCCCATCAGGTCGAGGAGCGCCATGATCGGCTTGCCGGTCGTCGAGCCGCGGACCGCCGCGCCGGGTTTGGGAATCTTCTGTTTCATCGCCGTAGAATAGCCCTTGCGCTACGAAAACAGAAGCATATGTTGGGTGCTACGAAAAACATAGCAAGGAGACGCGTCATGGCCGCCCGGATCGATCCCGCGCCGCAACCCTATGAGCCCGACATGGAGGAAACGCTGGCGAAGCTGATGCCCGAAGGCGTCGAGCCCCTCCTGTTGTTCCGGATGCTCGCGCGAAGTCCCCGCCTTTTCCGGCGTTTCATGGCCGGCGGACTGTTGGACAAGGGATCGATTTCGCTCCGCGATCGCGAGATAGCGATCGACCGAACCTGCGGCCGCTGTGGTGGTGAGTATGAATGGGGTGTGCATATCGCGCTTTTCGCCGATGCCGTGGGGTTTGGTCCGGCAGAAATCAAAGCGACGGCGACGGGCGACGCAAACGATGCCTGCTGGAATCCGCGCGAGCGGCTGATCGTTCGTCTGGTCGATCAGCTCCACGACACGTCGATGATCGACGACGCGTTATGGGCGGAACTCGCTGCCGAATTCGAGGACGAACAGCTCCTCGAACTCATCATGCTGACGGGCTTCTATCACATGGTGTCATTCGTCGTGAACGCGACGCGCCTGCCGGCCGAGCCCTACGGGGCGCGGTTTCCGACAGGCGTATAGGCGATGCGGACAGACCTCAGAAGAGGCCCATCGTGATCGCGCCGACGAAGAGGAATGCGAGACAGGTGACTGTGTAACCGACTTTCGTGGATATGGTCATCATGGCCTCCCGAGAGTGGTCGTTCGCCGCTAGGGTCGCGAACGAAAGTCTGACCGGCTTGTGACCGCATGCAAGCGTAATTGTGGCTGCGTTGTGACCGCAACATTGTGACTTCGATGCACCGGGTGAAAAGGGCGGGATTCCGAGGGGTTCATCGCCACTGTGCCTGACAGGCCATGTGCCAATTCGCGCTTATGGAAGAATTCCAGTGTGCACCGACTCGAAGTCGTGACATTTCACAATTCGTAGGGACCAAATCCGCCGCCGCCCGGCGTCTTGATGACGATGACGTCGCCCGTGTCGAGTTCGATCTGATCGGAACCGGATAGTTTTTCCTCGCGTCCGTCGGCGCAGCGCACGGAGTTCTCACCCAGCGCCGCGGCCTCGCCGCCTTCGAGTCCGAAGGGCGGCACGATGCGATGTGTCGAGAGGATCGACACCGTCATCGGTTCGCGGAAGCGGATGCGCCGGATCGCGCCGTCGCCGCC
>NZ_DATKFR010000420.1:0-24652 GCF_035511255.1 Parvibaculum sp. | reverse complement strand
CCGTCGTTTCGGAAGCGCTGGAGGAAGTCGGGCTCGATCCCGCCATGCAGGATCGCTATCCGCATGAATTCTCCGGCGGCCAGCGCCAGCGCATCGCCATCGCGCGCGCCATGGCGCTGAAGCCCCGCTTCGTGATGCTGGACGAGCCGACCTCGGCGCTCGACATGTCGGTGCAGGCGCAGATCGTCGACCTGCTGCGCGAGCTGCAGCGCCGGCACAATCTCGCCTATCTCTTCATCAGCCACGATTTGCGCGTCGTGCGGGCGCTCGCCGACGACATCGTCGTGATGCGCGGCGGCAAGCTCGTCGAAAGCGGCACGGCGGACGAAATTTTCGACGCGCCGAAGAGCGACTACACGAAGGCGCTCCTCGCCGCCGCTTTCGATCTGCGTACCGCGCCCGCGGGCGTCGTCAACTCCTGAAGGTCACCGCCTCGGCAAGCGCCTGATTGTCGTTACATGGCCGGCCGTGCGGGAAATGCGCGACATGGCGATGTCGAGCCGCTCGATCACCACGCGCATCTGGAAGCCGCTTGCATGGATCATGCGCTCGGCATCGATCATGATGCCGACATGCCCTTTCCAGAAGACGAGATCGCCGCGTGCAAGCGTCGTGAAGTCGATCGGCTCGGGCAGGCGTTCGCCCAGCGTGGCCTCCTGCATGTCGGTGTCGCGCAAGGACGAGATGCCGGCGCGTTCGAGCGAGGCCTGCACGAGACCGGAGCAATCGACGCCCGAGCTCTCGCGCCCGCCCCAAAGATAGGGAACGCCGAGATGCTCTTCGGCGACGGCGACGAAGTCGCGCACGAAGGCTTCGACGGGCGCGAGATGCGCGGTGAAAATCCAGCCGCCGCGTTCGATCTCGCTGTAATCGCCGCGCGCGCCGACCACCCTCACCTTGGCGTTGAGGCCGAGCGGCGTCACCGGCCGGCTCTTCAGATCGGGGCGCGGATAGACGAAGGTCCGGAGCGCCGCCACGACATGGCTCGGGCGATAGGGACGCGGCGCAAGCGCCTTCACATCGACATAGCCGACATAATCGTCCTGCGCCGACTGGCCCCAGGCGAAGCCCGCCTTTTCCTCATAGACGCGGAAACTTTCGCCGAAGAGAAGCTGCGTGTCCATCGGCGCCTCGGCGTCGGGACGCGACAGCAGCGGCACGCAGGGCAGCTTCACCTGCCGGTCCTCGCCATCGACGAAGCGCGCCGCCTTCACCTCGCCGCGCAGATAGGCGGCGGCGAGATCGTCGCGATAGGGATTGATGCGGCGATCGGGGCCGCTTGCGCGGCTCATGCGTCGAGTCTCCCGGCGACGTCAGTGACGAGGTCGGCAAAGTCGCGCAAGAAGATGGAGCCTTTGACGGTACGCTGCACGAGCACGTTGCGACGGTCTGCCTCGTCGCGCTTGCGCTTCAGAAGATCGAGCTGGCCGAGTGTGTCGAGGGCGCGCGTGATCGCGGGCTTCGAGACATTGAGAAGGCCGGCGAGGCCGCGCACGGTGTGCGGCGGCGGCGTCAGATAGACGGAAAGCAGGATCGCGAGCTGACGTGAGGAAAGGTCGGGCCCATCACGCCGGACCGTTTCCAGGACCACGTCCTGCCACAGCGCAAGTGCCTGCACCGGCTTCAACTCCAGCGTCATCGCTTCTGCCCCACCGGCCTCTCGGCCCCCACACCGTTTCGGTCCCGGTTCAGTCTAGAGACGTATCGCCAAAGCTGTAAACGGCCAGTTGATGGACCTCGTCCTTCGAGACGGCGCTATCGCGCCTCCTCAGGGTGGAGGTTTAAATCAGCCTTCACCCATCAGCCTCGCGTTCCGAAGCGGCGCTTCAACACGGCGTAAAGCGCTCGGATGGCCTGCGCCTCGCCGCCGACCGGCCGACCGGGCTTGGCCTTGGGCGCCCAACCATAGACGTCGAAATGGACCCAGGCCTTCGCATTGCCGACGAAGCGGCGCAGGAAGAGCGCCGCCGTGATCGACCCGGCAAAACCGCCTTCGCCCGCATTGTTGACATCGGCGATCTTGCTGTCCATCCAGCCGTCGTAAGGCTGCCAGAGCGGCATGCGCCAGAGCGGATCGGCTTCGGAGGCCGCCGCGTCCGCAATTTCGGCGGCGAGCACATCGTCATCGGTATAGAAAGGCGGAAGATCCGGCCCGAGCGCGGTGCGCGCCGCGCCGGTGAGCGTCGCCATGTCGATCAGGATGTCCGGCGTTTCGGTATCGGCTTCGGCCAGCGCATCCGCGAGCACGAGGCGGCCTTCGGCATCCGTGTTGCCGATCTCGACGGTGAGACCCTTGCGGCTCTTCAGGATGTCGCCCGGACGGAAGGCGTCGCCGGAGACGCTGTTCTCGACGGCCGGGATCAGCACGCGAAGCCGGATGTCGAGCTTGCCGCCCATGACGAGGGCCGCGAGCGCCAGCACGTTGGCGGCGCCGCCCATGTCCTTCTTCATCAGCAGCATGGCGCTCGACGGCTTCAGGTCGAGCCCGCCCGTATCGAAGCAGACGCCCTTGCCGACCAGCGTCACCTTCGGCGCATCGGCGCGGCCCCACGTAAAGTCGATGAGGCGCGGTGCGACGGCGGCGGCCCGACCGACGGCATGGATCAACGGATAATTGCGCGCCATCAACTCGTCGCCCTCGATGACGCTCGCCTTCGCCTCATAGGCGCGGGCGAGCGACAGCGCCGCCTCGGCAAGATCGGCGGGACTCATGTCGTTGGTCGGCGTGTTGATGAGATCGCGGACCAGGAAGATCGCACGCGCGATGCGGCTCACCTCTTCGCCGTCGACGCCGTCCGGCAGGACGAGGCGCGGATATTCGCGCGTCTTGCCGCTGTAACGCGTGAAGCCGTAGGTGCCGAGCGCGAAGCCGAGCGCCGCCTTGTCCGCGGCGGCGAGAGTGCCGACCAGCCGATAGGTCTGAACCGGCAGCGTCGTCGCGAGCGCGCCTGTGACGAAAGGATCCGAACCGTCGCCGAGGCCGAGGATCGCACCTGAAAGCCCGCCCGACCCGTCCGGCAGCAGCAGCACCTTGCCGGCTTCCGCCTTGAAGCCCGAGGTCTCGACCCAGGCGGCACCCGCGCCGGCATGTTCGGCCGTCCAGGCCGTCAACTCCGAACCGCGCACCGGCCAAACCGGCGTCGCGGCGGCATCCTTCTTCGTGACGAAAATATCGAGCATGACAAATCCATAAGGACATCGCATCGATGCCGCCGAAACCTTATAGAGTGGGAAGAAACCCCGCAACGGGCGTGGGGTGGCAAGACGCTGGAGGGCCGCATGCAGGATTTCGAACTCGTCATCGGCGACAAGAACTGGTCGACATGGAGTCTCAGGCCCTGGATCGCGATGAAGGTCGCCGGCATTCCCTTCCGCGAAACGCCCGTCCGGCTTCGGCGAGACGACACAAAGGCCCAGGCGCTCCGTCATTCGCCGTCCGGCCTGGTGCCGGCGCTCAAATGGGACGGGAACGTCATCCCGGACTCGCTCGCGATCTGCGAGACGCTGGCCGACTTCTTCCCGGAAAGGAAACTCTGGCCCGAGGACAGGCTCGCCCGCGCGATGGCGCGGAGCGCGGCCTGCGAGATGCATTCGGGCTTCATGGATCTCCGCCGCGACATGCCGATGGACATCGTCAACCGCTATCCGGGCGAGGGGCACAGCGAAGGCGCGCTCGCCCATGCGCGGCGGATCGTCGACATCTGGCGCTCCCTGCGCCATCGTTTCGGGCGGACCGCGGCGCGCGACGAGGGCTTCCTTTTCGGCGCCTTCACGATCGCCGATGCGATGTATGCGCCGGTCGTGACGCGCTTCAGAACCTATGGCGTCGATGTCGCCGCACTCGGCGACGACGGTGCCGCCAAAGCCTATATGGACGCGCTCCTGGCGCTTCCGGCTTTTCTCGAATGGGAAGAAGGCGCAAGGCGCGAGATGGCGGCGCGCGGCTGACAAAGCCTATTTCGCCGGCAACACGCCTTCCTCGCGATAGAAGCGCGCGGCGCCCTCGTGAAGCGGGATCGGCAGGTTCGCGACGGCGTTCATCATCACGCCGCGCCGCATGGCCTCTTCCATCGCCCTGTCGCGCTTTTTCGGCGGGCGCGGCATGTCGTCATAGGCCGGCAGAAGCTCACGGTTGCCCGGCTCGAAAAGCGCCCGCGTCAGGTCCCGGACGAGATCGGGATCGGCCGAGGCATTGCAGACCCAGACGGCGTTGACGGCCAGCGTGTCGAAGCCGGGGCTGAGACGATAGACATCGGCCGCAACATGCAGCGGGCTCAGATCGCGACGGTCGGCGACGAGCTTTGTCGCCGCGTCTCCGTCGATTGCAATGAGGTCGACGGTTCCCCGATTGGCGAGATCGGCTACGCGCGGATCGGGTGCGCCGGCGATCAGAAAAAACGCGTCGAGTTGACCGCGCAGCATCAATTCCGCGGCGCGCTCCGGCTCCTCGCGCAGGATATCGACGTTTCGCGAGGTGAGGCCGTAGGCGCGCAGGATGGAGAGCGCAATGTCGGCGTTCTCGGACTCCTTGCCGCCGATCGCAATTCGCTTTCCCTTGAGGTCGCCGAAGACGCGGATATTGGCGCCGCGGCTCGCCACCAGATGGACGGCCTCGCGCGAAATGCCGGCGATCGCCCTGAGATTGGTGAAGCGCTTCTCGCCGCGGAACGGACCCGTCGCCCGGCGAGCCTCGTCGAGGGTCGTCGACTGAATGAGGGCGGAGGCGAAATGGCCGGCGCTGACGGCGCGCACATTGGCGACCGAGCCGGCCGAGGATTTGACCACCGCGAGCAGGCCTTCGACGCCGCAAGGGCTCGCAGGCTCGCAAGGACCGGCATCCGGCGGCCGACTGATGATTGCCGCAATCCGCCGTCCGAGGCCGAAATACGGGCCGTCCGAAGCCCCCGTTCCGATCTGGAAGAAGGTGATCTTCTCCGTCTCCTGATCGAGCGTCACCGGCGCCCGCAGGTAGAGCAGAACGAGAAATCCCGCAAGCATGCCCGCCGCGATGCCGCCGACGACCCAGCGGGCCAGCGGATGCTTGACGGCTTCGCTCATCCGCGACTTCAGGCCGGACCAGAACATCATCCGCAAGGGCCTCCTCCAGAGGTCATTCTAGGCAGGGCGCCTGGTCCGGCGAAAGAGCCGGAAGGCCAAAGCCGTCCGAAAAGCGAGGCAATCCGCCGTCGGTTATAATTAAGGTTTTCTTGAGAGGTGCTGCCCCAGAATGGCGGATAACGGAACGTCCACCACAGACGGGACGCACGGGATCCATGGTCGATATAGAAACATCCAAACCGCGCCGCCGGCATGCCGGGCTTCTTATGGCCTCGACGGCGCTCGCCGCGCTGCTCGCACTTGGCGGTTGCGCCAGCACGCCGCCCTCCACCGCTGCCGGCGCCGGAACCGGCGCACGGGCCGCCGGCGACAATACGACCGCCACGACCACCATCGCCACCGACAATGAGGCGCTGAAAAACGCCGCGATCACCTCCACCAAGACGCAGGACTACATCGCGGCCGCCGCCTATTGGGGCAATCTCTACGATCGCAATCCGGACGACGCGGAAACGGCTGTCGCCTATTCCCGCGCCCTTCGCCAGATCGGCTCGATCGAGCAGGCCGGGACGGTGATGCAAAGAGCCCAGGCGCTTCACGGCGACAACGGCCCGGTGCTCGCCGAATACGGCAAGGTTCTCACCGCGAGCGGCCGGCCCGATCAGGCGCTCATCCCGCTCGGCCGCGCCGAGACGCTCGCCCCCAAGGACTGGACCGTGTTGTCCGCCCAAGGCGTCGCCCTCGACCAGATGGGCCGCTTTGCCGAGGCCCAGACGAAATACAAGACGGCGCTCCAGATCGACGCGGGCAATCCCTCCGTGCTGACCAATCTCGGCCTCTCCTATGCGCTGCAGGGCGATCTCGATCGGGCCGAGCTGACGCTGAGGCAGGTCGTGTCCGATCCGCGCGCGACGGCGCGGGCGCGTCAGAACCTCGCCGTAGTCCTCGGGCTCAAGGGAAATTTCGACGAGGCAGCGCGCGTCGCGCGATCCGATCTTCCGCCGGACGTCGCGGCCAACAACATCGCCTATCTGCGCGAAATGCTGACGCAGCCCGCCCTCTGGAAACAGATGGAGCAACTCGACAAGCGATCCGGCGAGCAGGTCTCCTCCATGCCGCCCTCGACGACGACGTCGCTTCCCTGAACCCCGTTACCTCGCTCTGCCGCGCATCCGGGACCGGTCTTTATTCGCCAGTCGATGGCTTGCCGGCGAAAGCTGCCAATTGCGCCTCGAACGCCCGCTTGAAGGCGGGGCGCGCTTCGCCGCGGACGACATAGGCGGAGAGGTTCGGATATTCGTCCAGCATGTCCGAGCCCTTCAGCCTGAGCAGCACATGCACCATCAGCAGGTCTCCGGCACTGAAGGCGCCATCGAGCCAATCGGAATCGCCAAGGTGGTTGGAAAGATCGTCCAGCCGCTTTCGGATATTGCCTGCGAGAACATTCTGCCGATGCTCGAACCAGGGCTCCTCGCGTTCGATGATCGCAGCGATGGCGCGCTCGAAGATCGGCGGCTCCACCGTGTCGAGCGCGGCAAACATCCATGCGATCGCGCGCGCCCGGGCATTCGCGTCGTCCGGCAGCAGGGCGCGATGGCGCTCCGCGATGTGGAAGACGATCGCGCCCGACTCGAACAGCGCGAGATCGCCGTCCTCATAGGTCGGAATCTGCCCGAAGGGATGAAGCGCGCGATGCGCGGCTTCCTTCATCTCGCCGAACGACAGAAGTCGAACGTCGTAGGACTGGCCGACCTCCTCGAGCGCCCAGCGAACGCGCATGTCGCGCGCCAGCCCCCTGCCGCCGTCGGGCGACCGTTCGAAGGCGGTGATGAGGGGCGTCATCGGACGGCTACCCTATGGACCCGTCATGCCTCGACATGACGTTTGAAGCTGTCGAGGATGGACTGCCAACCCGCGCGTTGCTGCTCGACAGGGTTTTCGGTCTCCACATCGAAGGTGACGCCGACGCGAACCCCCTCGCGGCTGGGCGAGAATTCGATCCGCGCGCGGCGGTCGCCGAATTCATATTCGATCAGCCTATGCGGCTCGATCTTCGTGTAGGTGCCTTCGAAGTCGAAACCCATGCTGCCGTCCCTGGCTTCCATGCGCGAGCAGAAGAGCCCGCCCTCGCGCAAGTCCACCGTCGCGCGCGGCGTGTGCCAGTCATCCGAGGCGGTGTTCCACCGCACGATGTCCTCGGGCGTCGTATAGGCATTCCAGACCCGCTCGACGGGTGCCTTCACGATGGTTTCCACGGTGATTGTCTGCTGGCTCATCTGTCTGTCTTCCGTTTCGAAAAAATGATAGGCGGGAAATTCATCCCGCCGCCTATGCTCGCTTTGCCGCGGCGGCCTCGAGTGTGGCGATGTCGATCTTCCGCATCGTCATCATCGCGTCGAAAACGCGCTTCGCCTCGGCGCGGTCGGAACTCGTCGTCAGTGCCAGCAGCCGCGCCGGCGTGATCTGCCAGGAGAATCCCCAGCGGTCCTTGCACCATCCGCAGGCGCTCTCTGTGCCTCCATTCGCGACGATGGCGTTCCAGTAGCGGTCGGTCTCTTCCTGATTTTCGGTGACGACCATGAAGCTGACGGCTTCGTCCGGCGTGAAATTCGAGCCGCCATTGAGGCCGACGAACCGCCGCCCGAGTACCGTAAATTCGACGGTCAGCTCCCGGCCTTGCTGCCCGCCGGGATAATCGCCGGGCGCGGCATTCGCCCGGCCGACATGACTGTCGGGAAAAGTCGCCGCGTAAAACGCGGCCGCCTTGCCAGCTTCGCCGTGGTCGAACCACAGGCAGGTCACTAACTCAGTCATCTACATCTCCTTGCGTCGCTTGCGAGCGCGCTATTGATTGATCTCCGGCTCCACGAGTTTTGCGAGCTTGTGCAGGGAGTCCTGCCATCCGAGGTAGCAGGCCTCTGTCGGAATCATGTCCGGTATGCCCGCCTGTTCGATATTGATCTCGGTGCCGACCGAAACGGGTTTCAACGTGACGGTGACACGCATCTCGCCCGGCATGTTGGGATCGTCGAACTTGTCCGTGTAGACCAGCCGCTCTCCCGGCACGAGCTCGACATAGGTGCCACCGAAGGAATGGCCGTCGCCCGTCGTGAAGTTGCGGAAGGACATCCTGTGGCGACCGCCCACTTTCGCATCCAGCTCGTGTACGGTGCAGACGAATCCGTAAGGCGGGAGCCAGCTCGCCATGGCGTCGCTCTCCACAAAAGCGCGATAGACCTTTTCCGGCCTGGCCGCGATCACGCGATGGAGTCGGATCGTATTGGGCATGTCATTCTCCCTCTGATTTGCTCTGACGGCTGACGTTCTATTTTTCCGGACTGAAAAGCAGTTCCAGGTACCGGATGAGGTGATCGATGCTGTCGGCGGCGATCTCCGCTCCGCCTTTCGCCTTGGCGAGAATGAAAGACCCCTGGAGGACGGCCTGGGTGTGAAGCGCAAGCGACCTGGGCGTCCAGTCGGGACTCATGCCCCGCTCCCGCATCGCCGCCTCGATATCGGCCTCCAGCGTCGCGGCATGGCCGCTGATGCTGCGGTCGCAGGCATCGCGAATGGCCGGAGCCGTTTCGTAAGTTTCCTGCACCATGGTGCCGACGAGACAGGTGAACTCGGGCACACCGCCTTGCAGCAGCTCCTTGCGGAAGGCGACATAGCCGAGGATGCGTTCGAGCGGATCGGAATGATCGTGATAGGGCGCTTTGGCGAACATGGCGCCGGTCGTTTCCGACCAATGCTCCGCGGCGGCAACGCCGAGAGCCTCCTTGCTCTTGAAGTGGTGGAAGAACGCGCCCTTGGTGACGCCGGCGGCCGCGCAGAGCTCGTCGACCGTGGTCGCCGAATAGCCCTTGGTCCTAATGACGGACAAGGCAGCGTCCAGAAGCTTCGTCTTCGCATCGGGTTTTGCAGCGGTTCCAGACATGGCGTCCTCCGTTGAGCCCGTACATACCAACTAGTTGGTATGTTGTCAATCGACGGAATCCTGCCGCTTTCGGCGACCGGCGGAGAGCCAATCGCGCCGCCGACAAACCAGGATCATTTTCCCGAGGTGAGCCGCCGTCTCCGCCCCGCCTGCTCAACCAAGGCCGAAGACCTTGATCGCCGCGGGGCCGAGAATGACGAAGAAGAGGACCGGCAGAAAGAAAGAGATCATCGGCACGGTGAGCTTCGGCGGAAGGGCGGCGGCCTTCTTTTCGGCGGCGGCCATGCGCATGTCGCGGTTCTCCTGCGCCATGACGCGCAGTGCCGTACCGAGCGGCGTACCGTAGCGTTCGGCCTGTGTGAGGCTCATGACCACCGCCTTGACGCCGGGAAGGCCGGTACGGCTGGCGAGATTTTCATAAGCCTTGCGGCGTTCCTGCAGATAGGAAAGCTCCGCGGTCGTCACGGTCAGCTCTTCGGCGAGTTCGACCGATTGGCTGCCGATCTCGGCCGCCACCTTGGCGAAGGCGGCCTCGATCGACATGCCGGATTCGACGCAGATCAGCAGGAGGTCGAGGGCGTCGGGGAAAGCCTTGGTAATCGATTCCTGCCGACGCGCGATGACGTTCTGCACGAAGAGGTTCGGCAGATAGAAGCCGAAAAAGGCGCCGCCCGCCGAGACGGCGATCCGGGCCATGGTGGCGAGGCCGAAACTGTTGACGAAATAGAGATAGCCGAGCACGACGAAGAAGAGGATCGGCGGCATCACGAAGCGGAAGAAGATGAATGTGTAGATCGGCCCCTGGCCACGGAAGCCGGCCTGGCGGAGCTTCTCCTTGATGACCTCGTTCTCGAGCATCCGGCCGCGCGCGAAGCGCTCCACGATGTCCTTCATGAAGCCCTTGGGCGTCTGCCGCAGACGGCTCTTTTCGATCTGCATCTGCTCACGGTGCCGCTGACGCAGGGCTTCGCGCTCGGTCGCGGCCGCCTTCATGCGGGCGCCGAGCTTGTCGGTCTCGAGGAGCGGCATCGCAAGCGTCAGAATCGTTGCGAAAGCGGCAACGCCGACGAGCAGCATCACGCCTGTTTCGAGATTGAATGCGGATGCGATCAGGGAATACATGTCTTCGTTCTCGGCGTCCGTCGTCAGAAATTGAAATTGATCATCTTGCGCATGACGAGGATGCCCATGAGCATCCAGAAGAGTCCGCCGACGATGATCATGTTGCCGGGACGCGTCGTGATCAGGGGATCGAGATAACTCGGCGCCGTGATGTAAAGCATCGCCATGACGCCCGGAGGCAATGCGCCAATGATCGCGGCCGAGGACTTCGCTTCCTGCGACATCGCAATGATCTTTCCGCGCATCTTCTTGCGGTCGCGCAGCACCTTCGAGAGATTGCCGAGGGCTTCGGCGAGGTTGCCGCCCGTCTTCTGCTGGATCGAGATCACGATCTGGAAGAAGTTGACCTCGGCGAGCGGCATGCGCTCATAGACCTTGGCGAGCCCCTGTTCGATGGTCACGCCGATGCGCTGCCCCTCGACGAGATCGCGGAATTCGGTGCGCACGGGCTCGGAGGCCTCGGTCGCAATGATCTTCAGGCAATCGTTGAGCGGCAGACCGGCCTTGACGCCGCGCACGATGACGTCGATCGAGTTGGCGAATTCCTCCAGAAAAGCCTTCTGGCGGCGCGAAATCAGGAAGGAGAGAACCCAGCGCGGCAGACCGAGACCGCCTGCAAAGCCGGCGCCGATGCCGACGAACGGCGAATAGCCGAACAGCATGACCAGCGCGGCGAAGACGAGGCCCGAGATGGCGCTCAGCATATAAAAATTTCGCGGCGTGAGGTCGAGGCCGGCGCGCTCGATCTTCAGCCGGAGCGTGACCTTCTTCTGCTCCTTCTGCTTTTCCTCGAGCGTTTTCAGCGTTTCCTGAACCTGCTTGCGCCGCTTGTCTCCGCTATCGATATCGACCTCCGCGGTGCGTCGCTTGCTGCGATCGGCACCGGCCACCTGCGCCATGCGCTTGGAACTCTTCGTATCGCGGCCGACGAAGACGAAGCCGATACCGCCGATGCAGAGCGCCGCGAGAAGCGCGATGCCGAAAATGAGGAGCGTCGATTTGTCCATGATGCGATCCTCAACCCTGCGCGCGGTCGAGCGCGGCGGCGAGGGCGTGATGCTGGTTGTAGTAGCGGGCGCGCTCCCAGAAGGCGGGCCGGGCGATGCCTGTCGACTTGTGCTTGCCCTTGAGCTTGCCGGTCTCGTCCTCGCCCTCGATGTCGTAGACGAAGAGGTCCTGGGTGATGATGACGTCGCCTTCGGTGCCGAGAACCTCGGTGATGTGCGTGATGCGGCGCGAGCCGTCGCGCAGGCGGGCCGCCTGGATGACGATGTCGATCGAGCCGGTGATCATGTCTCGGATGGTCTTGGACGGCAGGTTATAACCGCCCATCGTAATCATGCTTTCGAGACGCGACAGGGCTTCGCGCGGGCTGTTCGCGTGGAGCGTGCCCATCGAACCGTCATGGCCGGTGTTCATCGCCTGAAGAAGGTCGAAGGCCTCGGGTCCGCGGACCTCGCCGACGATGATGCGTTCGGGACGCATGCGCAGACAGTTGCGCACGAGTTCCGTCATGGTGATCTGGCCCTGCCCCTCGAGATTCGGCGGCCGCGTTTCGAGACGCACCACATGCGGCTGCTGAAGCTGCAGTTCGGCCGCGTCCTCGCAGGTGATGACGCGTTCATCGACGTCGATGAAGGCGGTGAGGCAGTTCAGCAGCGTCGTCTTGCCCGAGCCCGTGCCGCCGGAGATCAGAACGTTGCAGCGCACCTTGCCGATAATGCCGAGCACTTCGGCGCCCTCGGCCGAGATCGAGGCGTACTCGACCAGGTTCTTCATCGTCAGCTTGTCGCGGCGGAACTTACGAATGGTGAGCGCGGGGCCGTCGATCGCCAGCGGCGGCACGATGACGTTGACGCGGCTTCCGTCCGGCAGGCGCGCGTCGCAGATCGGGCTCGATTCATCAACGCGCCGGCCGACCTGGCTCACGATGCGCTGACAGATGTTCATCAGCTGGCTGTTGTCGCGGAAGCGGACGTTGGTCAGCTCGACCTTGCCGCTGACTTCGATGAAGGTGCGATCGGCGCCGTTGACCATGATGTCGGCGATGTCGTCGCGCGCAAGCAGCGGCTCGAGCGGTCCATAGCCCAGCACGTCGTTGCAGATATCCTGAAGCAGGGCTTCCTGCTCGGAAATCGACATGACGACATTCTTGATGGACAGGATCTCGTTGACGATGTCGCGAATTTCCTCGCGCGCGCTTTCGGCGTCGAGCTGCGCAAGCTGCGTGAGGTCGATCGTGTCGATCAGCGCGTTGAAGATCGTCGTCTTGATCTGGTAGTAGTTTTCCGAACGCTGGTCGGACGGTTTGGCGCGCGCAGGCGCGGTCGTCGCCGGAGTACGGGCGGCGGCGGCCGGTTTCGGCGGCGCTGCGACGGGCGCCGCCTCCGCCTTGGCTGCGGGGGCCGCGCCGGACGCAGGCGCGGGCGCCGCGGCCTTGCGCGGGGCAGGTTGGGTATCGTTGCGCCGTCCAAACACGCGTTACGCCTCCCGGTTCAGCCCTTGCGGGACAACCGCTTCAGGAATGGAAAGATCGACGAGTTCGCCTTTGCCGGCAGCGGCTGGCGGCCGCAGAGCTGCTTGGCGAGAAACCGGAGACCCTCGGTCGTTTTGCCCTTGGGGTCGAGTTCCTCGAGCATCTGGCCGTTGTTCGAAGCCGTGCCGAACAGGCCCGGGTTGAAGGGAAGAACCAGCGTCGGTTCGACGCCGATCGCCTCGGCAAAATCCTTCACCGGAATTTCCGGACGTTTCGGCACGCCGACCTGATTGATGACGACATGCGGCATGCCGTCATTGGCGCGCGTCTGCCTGGCAAGGTCGATGATGTTCTTGGTGTTCCGGAGGCTGGCGAGATCGGGTGTCGCCGTGATGACGATGTCGTCGGCCGAGAGCAGCAGCTTCTTCGTCCATGACGACCAGACATGCGGCAGGTCGACGACGACGCAGGGCACCGTCTCGCGCACGATCTCCAGCACGGATTCGTAGGCTTCGCTGTCCATGTCGAAATCGCGGTCGAGCACCGCCGGCGCGGCGAAGAGGCTTAGATGGTTCGAGCACTTGACGAGGAGTCTGTCGAGCAGCACGTCGTCCAGGCGTTCGGGCGACGTCAGGGCGTCGGCGATCCCCTGGGCCGGATCCTGATTGAAATCGAGCCCCGCCGTGCCGAAGGGAAGATCGAGATCGGTGATGATGACGTCTTCCTGCATGCGGGTCGAAATGCACCAGCCGACGTTGTGCGCGATCGTGCTCGATCCCGTGCCGCCCTTTGCGCCCATGAAGGCGATCGAGCGGCCGATGGGCGGCGCGTCGGGATCGGCATAGAGGCGCGAGACAGCCTCGATGATCTGCATCGGCTGAAGCGGCGTCACCAGATATTCGTTGACGCCCTGGCGGATCATTTCGCGATAGACCGAGACGTCGTTCAAATGCCCGACGACGACGACCTTGGTGCCGGCGTCGCAGACCTCGGCGAGCGCCGCAAGATCGACGAAGAGTTCGGAACCGCCGAGCTTCGTCTCGACGAGAATGAGATTGGGCGTGCCGTTCGTCTGATACTGCTCGACGGCCGCCTTGATGCCGCCCATGTGAACCGTGAGATGGGCCTTGGCAAGACGACGATCCTCTCCCGCGCGCTGGATCGCGCTGCCCGTTTCCGGATATTCGCAGAAGGCATGGATCGTGATCCGCGGAACCGGCTTCATGACGGGCGACGGGCCTTCCTCGCCCGGCATCGGCGGTGCCTCGGTCGCCTGCTTGCGCGCTGCGTTACTCATTTGCTGACCTCGCTCACCGCTGCGGAATCGTGATCGTCGCGCTTGGTCGCGGTGATCTCACCCTGACGATATTTCTCGAAGACGGCCGTGGAGCGCTGCGCGTCTCTCGGCGTACTGTCCCGCGGCGTCACCAGATCCGCCGGATCGGCGACGAGGGCCGCGAGATTGTTCTGGCTGGCGCAGCCGAAATTGGGCGGCGTGCCGTTGTTCGGATCGCGGGCATAATCCGTCGACCAGTCGCCGCAGGCGCTCGGCGTCGCCACGTAGCGCTTGTAGGAGAGGATGATCGGCGCGTTCGCATCGGCGCCCGACGCCCGATAGGGCGTGTAATCGACGGCATCCGCCGGAACGCCCTTTTCGGACAGTGCATCGCGGATGTCGACGAGTACGTTCATCGCAGTCGTCGTATTGGGCGAGCCGGACGGCGTCGAAACTGTCAGCGGGCCATGCCCGCGCTCCTTGTACCCGGCCGCGAAAGCCGCCACCGCGCGGCGCTCGCCGTCGGTAAGCGCGGATTTGTCGCGCGGCGCGGAGACCGTCAGCGTCGGCACATCCTGTTCCACCGCGATCGGGTGGCGATAGCTCGGATCGTCGTTGGCCATCTCGACGCCGTTGAAGCCGCCGCAGCCGGCAAGCGAGAGGCCGAGCGCAAGCCCCATCGCTTGAGCCAGGAGACGGAAGATGGAAAGGTTTTTACGCATTTTATCCTCGGTTCCCATCAATCCACGACGAACCCGACAGGGCCCTGAAGCTTCTTGTCCGTCGGCGCATTGCCATTCGCGCCGTAGGTGGCGTTCAGCCTGCCCATCAGGACGGTGTCCATGTCGCTCGCCGGCGCAAAGCCGTCGGTCGGGAGCGCGATGTTCTTGCGGTTCGTCGGATCGACGACATAGGGCGTGACGACGACCACCAGTTCGGTTTCGTTCTTCTGGTAGTCGCGGCTGCGGAAAAGCGCCCCCAGAACCGGGATATCCTTCGCACCCGGCACGCCGTCGATGTTCTGCTTGGTCTTGTTCGAGAGCAGACCCGCCATCACCAGCGATCCGCCGGACGGCAGTTCGAGCGTCGTCTCCGCGCGCCGGACCTTGAGGGCCGGGACGGTAAAGTTGTTCTGGGTGATCTGGCCTTCCGTCGTCAGTTCGCTGACCTCGGTCGATATCTTGAGGCTGATGCGCCCTTCGCTCAGCACCACGGGCGTGAAGGCGAGGCCGACGCCGAAGGGCTTGTAGCTCACGGTGATGTTGCCCTGGTCGTCCTTTGAAACCGGAATCGGGAACTCGCCACCGGCGAGGAACTTCGCTCCTTCACCCGAAATCGCGGTCAGCGTGGGCTCGGCCAGCGTGCGAACGAGACCGTCTTCCTCCAGCGCCTTCAGCGTCGTGCCGATCGTCGTTCCACCGGCCTGAATGCCCGAGCCGGAGGTCGAAAGACCGCCCAGCAGTCCACCTTGAATGGAGAAGGGGTTGGAGGTGGCAACGTTCAGAAGCCCGCCATCCGCCGCCGACAGGTCTATGCCGAGCTGCTTGATGATGTTGCGCTGCATTTCCGCGACGGTCACCTTCAGCATGACCTGCTGCTTGCCTTCGACGGCCAGCATGTTCAGCACCTGCGTCGATTTGTCGACGAAACGCTCGGCAAGATCGCGTGCCTTGTCCGCGTCGGCGGCATTGGCGACGGATCCCGACAGAACGATGTGATCGTTCATCGCCTGCACATCGACGTGAGCGTCGGGGAAATATTGACGCAGCGCGGCGCGCAGCCCCGAGAGGTCGCGCTCGACGCGGATTTCGAGGTTCAGAATTTGCTGGCCCTTGTCGTTGAAGAAAAAGGCGTTGGTCTGGCCGACCGCGAGTCCGATGAGATAGGTCCGCGTCGGTGTCCGCACGACCGCGTCGACAATCTTCGGATTGGAAACGAGAACGTCGCGTGCCGCGACCGGCAGTTCGACGATGGCCGCCTTGTCGAGCCCGAGCACGATCGAGCGCGACTGCTTGCTCACGCCGCCCTGGTCGATCTTCACGTAATCGGCGCCGCCCGTTGCGGCGCTCGCCGGCATCGACAGGACGCAAGCGGCCAGAAACGTCGCGAGAAGCCCGCCCGCACGCAGAATATTCATGATCTTGCCTGTGCCCAAACGCATGACGGCTACCTCACCCGAACTATTTTTTCGACGCCGTAGCGCACGACCCGGACGGTTGCGCCCTCGGTCTTGGCGGTATCGGGATCGACATCCGTCTGCTCCGCATTCGCCAGGCTGCGCAAAGCCAGGGAGATGTTGCCCTGCGCCTGCGCCACCGCGATGTTCTCGGCTTGTGTCGGCGTGAGTTCGAGCGTCGCCGTCTTGCCGATGGCAACCTGATCGCCGTCTTCCTTGAAACGCTGGTCGACGGCGAGAACCCGCACGTTGCTCAGGATCGTCTCGCCGGCAATACCTTCCGCTCCGCCGGAACTCTCGGTCTCGCCGACCTTGCGTGTCAGAATGACGTCGACCCGGTCATTGGGAAGGATGAACCCGCCCGCGCTCGTCTCCGGCGCAATCGAGATCGCGACAGCGCGCTTTCCCGGCGCGATCAGGGCCGACATGAACCCGCCATTCTTCAGATCGACCAGCTTTGCCTCGACGATGGGCTCTCCATTGGTGATCGAACTCCGGGTGATGTTGCCCGTCAGCATCCCGATGGCGTCCGGTCGCGCATCCTTCGTGATGAGTTCGGGCGCGAGCGGCGCCGATGCGGGCCAGGACTGCCAGCGCAGGACGCCAGGGGTGATCTTCACGCCCCGGTCGATATTCGTCGAGGCGACGAGAACTTCCTTCGTGGGCACCGCGACGGCGACCTCGACCGGCTCCGGCTTGCTCGAAACGAGTCCGCGCGCCAGCAGCGCCGCCAGGCCGGCGGCGACGATCGCCAAAATCAGAACTCCGATGCGTGCGCCGTTCACGTCACATTCCTTTCATCCGACGGAAAGCCGTTCCGTCACGTCGGCCGCCACCCGGTCTTCGGGCGACGCCCGTCTTTCATCCCAGTGCGACAGCCATCCGGAAAAGATCCGTCTCCGGAAAAATCAGAAGTCCCGCCGCAGCCAGCGCCAGACCGTAGGGAACGCCTTCCTTGCGGTCGTGAAGCCGCGCCAGCCAGCTCACGCGAAAGAGAAAGGCCGGCAGCGGCATGGTGCGGTAGAAGAGGATCGCCACGGTCAGTCCACCGCCGAGGATGGTGGCGACGAGCAGGTAGGGCAGCGCCTGAGTCCAGCCGACCCAGAGAGAGGCCGCCGCGACGAGTTTGGCGTCGCCGCCGCCGATCCAGCCCATGCTGAAAAGGCCCATGCCGACGAGCAGGAGCGCAAAGCCCGCCGACGCATGTCGCGCGATCTCCCCAAGCGGCATGCCGACGAGAACCGCCGCGAGGAAAAACGCCAGCGCAAGACCGAGCGTCAGCCAGTTCGGAATGGTCATGGTCGTCAGATCGCGGATGCCCGCGAAGATCATCGCGGCCGCGAAAAGGACGATCGGCAATGTGCTCAGCAAGAACATGCCCTGTCTTCCGTTTGGCCGATCGGCGGCGAATGCCGATCAACTGGTTCTGTTCATTCGGGATTTTGGGGGCAAGACCGTAAATTTGGCGTAAACGGCGGTGTCCATTGGTAAACGGTTCGTTAAAGACAAAGCCGCCAGACCCGTCACCGGATCTGGCGGCTTGCTGTAGCCTATCGTGTTCGACGGGAGCTAAAGAGATGCGCCCGCCAGGCCGGACAAGCTGATTACTTCAGCTTGGAATCGATCGCGGTGAACTTCGCGGTCAGATCGGTACCGATCGTGGTGACGATCGTCGCGATGGCGACGGCGATACCGGCGGCGATGAGACCGTATTCGATGGCGGTCGCGCCCGATTCATTCTTCGCGAAAACTTTCAGAAACTGACCCATGATGAGTCTCCTTCACATGTGACTTCTCGACAGCACCAACTCCACGGCCTTGCCGGGAGAGCCCTTGTGGACTGACGAGGAGCCTAGAACCACACCCTTACTCGATTACTAACGAAGCGAAGCGTTTTACCTGCAACTCGATGTGTATTCATGTAGAATTGTTCATTTTATTGTATTCACGATGTATTCGAGGCATATTCTCACGTAATACTTCTTACTTCGCGGGCGCGCTCAAGACATCGCTTTTGGAAAATGGTTACTGGCGGGTTAAGGGCGACGCGATTACGCGCCGACGGCCGCCGCACGATCAAGCCGAAACGGGCGTTTCCGATCGAAGATCTGGAGAAGGCGGGAATTTGCCCGTCAACGGGTTCCGCAGAGACCGCGAAGCGAGGCTTCGTTCTTGATCCTCAACCCCGGGTAATCGCGCTCGGCGATATCGAGACGCACCAGTTCGGCGATGGCGGCGGCGACGACTTCTTCTGTGGTGGAGAGACGGTCCGCGAGCTCGCGGTGGCGCGGCAGGCGCGGCACGAAAAGGCCACCCTGCGCTTCGCCTGTTGCCCCTTGCGCGGGGCCGCGCGGTTCGGCGAGGGCAAGCAGTTCGGCATAGACGCGCTGCGCGCCTGTAGAGCCCGGACGGGTGTCCTCGGCCGTGCCGGCCGCCGCCTCCCGGGCGCGCAGGAGCTTTGCATACTGACAGAGCAGTGCGCGCGAAACGGATTCCTGCCGACCGAGCAATTCCGAAAAGCGCGCCTCGGGCAGCAGCGCGAGCAGCGTGTCGTCGCGGGCGATCGCCGTGAGATCGTCGTCGTCGAGACCCAGTATGCCGGTTTCGCCGAACTGGCCGCCTGCCTGGATGTCGACATAGGAGATGCGGCCATTGGGTCCGGTCGGACGGGCGAGCCTGATCGCTCCCGAGACGACGAACACGACCTCGCCCAGCGTTCCGCCTTGCCCTGCCGAGAAAACGACGTCGTTGCGGGCATAGGAGCGCCAATCGCATTCGGCGGCGAGGAGAGCCAGCTCCTTCGGCTCGAGATCGCCCAGGATGCGGATTCCGCGCAGGCTTCTCGCCTTGTCCGGGGACGAATGGGTCGACCGGTCCGTTCCGAACATTTGCACCTCCGATTGCAAGGTGAAATTAGGGTCGCGCGTCTTAAACAGCGGTAAAGAACGCATCCGCATTTACGGTCAACAAATCGTTCATTCCTTGGGCTTAGGCTTCACGTCAACAGACGGCGAACGGTTCGCCGCCGAAAGAGACGGCTTCACCCATGCCCTCACAATTTCGCGTCCCTCTTCGCATCCTCGCCGGCACCGCGCTCCTGCTCGGCTTCATTCAGGCGGCCGAAGCCGCCGAGTTCAAGGTCGAGTTGAACGAGCAGAAGGCGCTTCACCTTTCCGCGCCGGCGGCGACCGTCATGATCGGCAATCCGACGATCGCCGACGTGCGTGTGGAGAATGCGCAGACCGTCTATGTGCTTGGCCGGAGCTACGGCAAGACCAATTTCATCGCACTCGACGCGGCCGGCAAGCAGATCGCCAGCTTCGACCTCGCAGTCGTCGCGCCGTCGAGCGGCGTCGTGACGCTGATGCGCGGCACTGGCCAGTCTACCTATAGCTGCTCCCCGCGCTGCGAACCTACGGTCAACCCGAGCGACGATGCGGCGGCCTTCAATGCCGCCCTCGGACAGGGCTCGGCAACCGCCAACGCGGCCGGCGGCATCGCCGTCAGCACGGGCAACGAACATCCCAACTGATCTTTCTCTCTCTGCGAGAAATAAGGGCTCGCCGAAAGGCGGGCCTTTTTATTGGCTGATGCGGAGATTGGACAGAGACTGCGCAATGCTGGCGAAGACCGTCGTCAGCTGGCTCGCCGCCGTGACGCTGAAATACATGGTCGGGTCCGAAGCGCAATTTTTGAGCAAGGTCTCGTTTCCATCCATCACGCGCACCGTATAGACCTGAATGCCCGCATTCTTGATCGCGGTGCAAACGAGAGCCGTTCGCGCATCGGCGCCCGTGCAGTCGTTGCTGCCGTCGCATGTGCCGATCCCGCCGCGATAATAGGTGTTGTCGCCGTCGGTCAGAAAAACGAGCACCTTGTTGAGCTTCGTCGAATCCGCCGCCGCCGCGTTGGACAAGGTCGCCCCTTGCGTCAGCATCTGCCAGCCCCAGACGAGTCCGATTGTCGTGTTGGTCGCACCGCCGGCCGCCATCGCGTCGATTTCGGTGTTGAGCGACGTCCAGTCCGTCGTCAAGGGCGCGAGCTTCTGAAGGCTGCAGGAATTGTTGTAGGTATTGGAATTGTCGGCCGGATAGAGCGTCGCGGCGCTGCTCGTGGAGGGCAACGTCACGGCGATATCGTAGCTCTGGTCCCGGTCCGTCACGCAGCCGGCCCAACCCGATGTCGACACCGTTCTCGTATCTTGCGTGCAGGTCGTCGTCTTCTTCATGCCGACATATGTCGTCGTGCACGTCTGGGTCGGCAGATCCCATGTCCATTTGAGCCAGGTCGCACTCTTGTAGGTGCTGCCGACATTGACGTCGATCGTGAAGGGCACCACGGCAATCTTGACGTCGCCCGTCGTCACGGCGGAAGCCGACACGGTCGCGATCAGGTTCTTCGCCGCCGTCTTCAGCGTCGTGAGCTTGCTGCTCGACGACATGGATCCGGTATTGTCGAGGACCAGAGCCACTTCGAGCTTCTTGCCCATCTTGGTGATCTGGGAACTCGCCGAAATGTCGAGCGTGTCGATGCCCACGATACCCATGATCGAGGTCGGCATCGTCGCCGTCACGGTCAGATTCACGACATTGCCGCTTGTGCTCACCGAGACCGTGCCGGGTACGCCGATCTTGGCAGCGGGATAGTTCGCATTGAAATATGCCTGGGCGTTGGTCTGCATTTGCGCGGCGGTGAGACCGGTCATGCCGCCGATCGCGAGGCCTGCATCGTCCAGCGCCCGCGTCAGGCGCTGCTTGACGACAAAGGCCTGCGATATGTCGATCGCGGCGCCGACCGCCACGAGGATCGGGATCAGGGTCAGCGCGAAGATCACGGCATAATTGCCGCCGGTATCGTCACGCCAGCGGCGGAGAAACGCGACCGAACGGATGAATGAGAGAACTCGCCTCTGCATGATGGACGTTTCCGGGCACCGCCGGCCGATATGGCCCGCGTGATCGGCGTCATCCTGTTGGACGTCCGGTTAACGCGTCGTCAACTTTTCGTTTGAAACTGCACGGATCGGCTGCGACAGACTGCCCGTTTGCCAGCGGTTTTCGTTACTGGCTGATGCGCAGATTCGACAATGTCTGGGCGATCGTCTGGAACACGGTCGTCAGCTGGCTGGCCGCCGTGACGCTGAAATACATGCTCGCATCCGAGGCGCAGTTCTTCAGCAGCGTCGCATTCCCGTCCATCACGCGGATCGTATAGATCTGGATGCCGGCCGCCTTGACCTTGGTGCAGGCCGCCGACATCCGCGCGTCGATCGAGGAGGAGCTGGTGGTAAAGCGGTTCTCGGTGTTCTCACCATCCGTCAGGTAAACGATCACCTTGTTGAGCTTTTCCGGATTCGCGGCGGCCGCATTCGAGAGAACGGCGCCCTGCGTCAACATCTGCCAGCCCCAGACGAGGCCGATCGTCGTGTTGGTGTTGCCATTTGCGGCAAGGCTGTCGATCTTGCTCGAGAGCGTCGTCCAGCTCGAAGTGAGCGGCAACAAGGTCACCGGAGCGCAATCGTCATTGTCGGCTGGGTAGCGCGACGCGTCGGTCACCGTGATCGGCATGGTGGGCGCGATGTCATAGTCCTGATCGCGGTCGATGACGCAGCCCTGCCAGCTGTTCTTGCTGATCGAATAAGCCTTGTCCGTGCAGGTATAGGTCCAGCCGACAAAGCTGCAGGTCTGCGTCTTCGGCGTGGTCCATGTCCATTTCAGCCAGTTTTCGTTCTTGTAGGTCGTGCCCACATTGACGTCGACCGCGAAGGGAACGATCGCGACCTTGATGTCGCCGTCGGTACCGGCGGCGGCCTGCAAGGTCGTGAGAAGGCTCTTCGCCGCCGTCTTCAGCGTCGAAAGCTTGCTGCTCGATGCCATGGAGCCCGTCGTGTCGAGCACCAGCGCGACCTCGAGCTTCTTGCCCATTCTGGTGATCTGCGATTTCGCGGCGATATTCAGCTTCGGGATGCCGACCAGGCCCATGAGAGATGTCGGCATATCCGCATTCACCGTCAGATTGACGGTATTGTCGGTCGTGGTGACGCTGATCGTTCCCGGCACGCCGATTTTCGCCGCCGGATAGTTGGCGTTGAAATAGCTCTGCGCCATCGTCTGGATTTGAGCATTGGTCAGGCCCGTCTGACCGGCGACGGCAAGACCGGCCGCGTCGAGCGCCCGCGTCAGTCGCTGCTTCGTGACATAAGCCTGCGAGATATCGATCGCGCCGCCGATCGCGACCAGGATCGGAACCAGCGTCAGGGCAAAAATGATCGCGTAGTTGCCGCGCGTATCCGACATCCACCGGCGGAGAAAAACTCCCGGCTTGAGGTTCGTGCGTTGGGTCGAATATCTCGGCATCACGATCTCTATTGTTGAGCGGTCCCGGCCGTGGAGCGGGCAGGCCGGAGGCGATCCACATGACGTCGTTTGAAACATCAGTTTCACGTACTGAGAGTTAACGTGCCGTCAATATTCGGGGCGCACGATGGCGATCCGCGGGGCTCCGTGCCGCAAGTTCAAAGAGTGGAAATATCGGCAATTTGCCTTTAATTCGAAGCGAGCGGGCCATGACGCAAGACAGGACCTCCGGATCGGACGGATTGATGAGACGTTTCGCACGCGCGACGCGCGCGAGCGTGGCTGTCGAATTCGCGCTGACCGCGATCCCCTTCTTTGCGCTTCTCTTCGCGATCCTCGAGGCGGGAGTGATCTTCTTCGTCAATGCGACGATCGAGAACTCACTCAACGATGTCGGACGCCTCATCCGTACCGGTCAGGCCCAAACCGGCAGCATGACGCAGACTCAGCTCATCCAGAGAATCTGCGACAATGTCGTCCTCGTCTCGAACTGCACCGCCAACCTGAAACTCGACGTTAGAACCTATTCGACATTCGGCAGCGTCACCTTTCCGGCTGCGCTCGACGCCGACGGCAATATCGTCACGACATTGAAATTCGACATGGGCAATGCCGGCGACATCGTGCTGATCCGCGCCTTCTACAAATGGAGCGTCATGAGTCCGCTTCCGACCGGCCTCGCCAACAACTCGGGCAATACCCGTCTCATCCAGTCGAGCATCGCCTTCCGCAACGAGCCCTATACGTCCTGATGGTCACTCTCATGAGCAACGCACCGCACCGCACCGCCGAGTTGACGCCGAAAGGCGGGCTGCGCCGCTTCGGACGCGACGCGCGCGGTCTTGCCGCGGTCGAATTCGCGCTCATCGTGCCGCTGATGCTGACGCTTTATTTCGGCACGCTCGAAACATCCGACGCACTCACGGCCTCGCGCCGTGTCACCAATGTCGCGCAGACGGCGGCCGACCTCGTCGCCCAGGTGACGACCGTCAGTTCGTCGGACCTCACCGATATTTTCGCCGCCAGCACAGCAATTCTGACGCCCTTCGACACCAGTGCCGTGAAGATCACCATCTCCAGCGTCGTCGCTGACAGCAGCAACAAGACGACGGTCGCCTGGAGCAGCACCTACAAGGGCACGGCCCGTACCACGAACTCCGCGGTGACCCTGCCGACTGGCCTCACCACGGCCAATACCAGCGTCATCATGGCCGAAGTGACCTATACCTACACCTCGCCCATCGCGACCTTCATTACCGGCCCGATCGTCATGACGGAGACCGCCTATCTGCGTCCCCGCCGCTCGGTCACGGTCGCCAAGACCTCCTGACACGCCGGCGCGCAGGGCTAGGCCGCGGCCGACCCTGCCGTTAACCATCATTTCGTATCTTGTTGGTGCAAAACTGTCGCAGGAGAGAGGGGGCGGCGGCCGCTATCGGCATGTCCTCCCGTCTGCGGCTTCATGTTCGGCCTTAGAAGCGCGACCGGCGCTTTCGCCCGCGCGCCCGAACTCGGCTGGCCGACAGGTCATAACGTACTGAAAACATTGAAGAAGCGCTTTGGCGGAGGGAGTGGGATTCGAACCCACGTTACGGTTTCCCGCAAACACGCTTTCCAAGCGTGCGCCTTCAGCCACTCGGCCATCCCTCCGGCACGAACCGACTGAACAGCCGCTCGCGGCCGGCACTATACAAGAGGAGTTTGCTGAATCAACCAGCCCCGGCGGGTATTTACCGCCTTCGCCGCTGATGAGTGTGCTTGTTTGGGACAATGGTTGTCGCTACCGTCAGGTTTCGTGCTGACCAACCTTTCGCGTGGAGCTGGGGGGCTCTTGTCATGGTTCTGTTTCGACTTCTCGGACTGCTGCTGATCACGCTCGCACTGATGGCACTGGGTTCGGATGCTCTCAGGTCGCTTGAGGCCGGCAGTGTCCAGATCCGATCGCTGGCCGAACTCTGGGCCCTTCTGAGCCAGACCTCGCTCGACGCCTTCCTCGGCTGGATCGCCGCCCATGCCGCTGCGGTGTCGGGGCCGCTCAACACGGTGTTCAGCTATCCGGCCTGGGCCGTGCTCGGCGTCGTCGGCATCGTCATCGCCGGTCTCATCCGCCTGGCGCGCTGAATAGAGATCAAGCAAAAAGCCGCCTCTTCAAGAAAGAGGCGGCTTTTTTATTTGGTCCGTTCTTTTTGTCTTTGTCCCGGCGCCGTCAGTTCTCGTCCATCTTCAGGGCGGCGATGAAAGCATCCTGGGG
>NZ_DATKFR010000419.1:0-1984 GCF_035511255.1 Parvibaculum sp. | reverse complement strand
GCGAAAGCCGTCGACCGTTCGATGCGGATCGCGGACATCCGGCTGACCCACAAGGCAGGCGGCAAATCCGGCACCTATAAGGCAAAGTAGATGGCGCAAGGCCTGATCCCCGTCACGGAAGCCCGCGCCCGCATTCTGGCGGCGCTGGTGCCGACCGCGACCGAGCCCGCGCAGCTGGCGCAGGCCGCAGGCCGCGTGCTCGCCGAAAATGTCGTAGCGCGCCGCACGCAACCACCGGGCGACCTCTCGGCCATGGATGGTTACGCGGTCCGCGCCGTCGACGTGGAAAGCGTGCCGGCGCGCTTGCGCGTCGTCGGCGAAGCCCCCGCGGGCGGCGCTTATAAAGGCGTCTTGGGAGAGGGTGAGGCTGTCCGCATTTTCACCGGCGCAGCGGTGCCGCAAGGCGCCGATACCATCGTCATCCAGGAAGATATGGAGCGCTACGGCGACATCGTTATCGCGCGGGAAAGCTCCGTCTCAGGACGGCATATCCGCCCCGCCGGTCTCGATTTCGCAGAAGGCGCGACGGGGCTTCTCGCGGGGCGCCCGCTTTCACCGGCCGACATCGCGCTGGCGGCGGCGATGAACGTGCCGACGCTCTCCGTCCGCAAGCGCCCGCGGATCGCCTTTTTCTCGACCGGCGACGAACTCGTGCGCCCGGGCGCGCCGATCGGCCCGAACCAGATCGTCTCCGCCAACAATGACGGCCTCGCCGCGCTGATTGCGACGGCGGGCGGCATCCCGCTCGATCTCGGCATTGCACCCGACAGCAACGAGGCGATCCGCGCCACGGCGCGTGAGGCCGCAGACGCCGATATGCTCGTCACGCTGGGCGGCGCCTCGGTCGGCGACCATGATCTCGTCCAGTCGGCGCTGGCCGAAGACGGGCTCGACATCGATTTCTGGCGCATCGCCATGCGTCCGGGAAAGCCGCTGATGTTCGGCCGCTATGGCCGCGTTCCGATGCTCGGCCTGCCGGGCAATCCGGTCTCGGCGCTCGTCTGCGCGGTCCTCTTCCTCGTGCCCGCGATTTCGAAGCTTCAGGGCTCGGATGTGACGACGCCCCGGACGACGCTGGCCCGGCTCGGCCGCAGCCTCCCTGAGAACGACCGCCGCGAGGACTATCTCCGCGCCCGGCTCGACCATGTGCCCGGCGACCTCCCGGTGGCGACACCTTTCGAAAAGCAGGATAGCTCCATGTTGTCGCTGCTTTCGGCCGCCGATGGCCTCCTGGTCCGCCCGGCGGGCGCCCCCGCCGCCGAGGCGGGCCAGATCGTGGAAATTCTGCCGCTTCGCTGAATTATCCACAGAAATGCTTGACGGCAGATAAGAACCAAACTAGAACGTGTGCCGAGGTTTATGGTTTGTTCCATATTTGGGGCCGGAAAGCATGCTCACACGCAAACAGCACGAACTCCTGATGTTCATTCATGAGCGCATCAAGGAGGGCGGCGTGTCCCCGAGCTTCGACGAAATGAAGGAAGCGCTGGATTTGCGCTCCAAATCCGGCATCCACCGCCTCATCACGGCGCTGGAGGAGCGCGGTTTCATCCGCCGCCTCGCCCACCGTGCCCGCGCACTCGAGATCGTGAAGCTGCCCGAATCCGCCTCGCCGAGCCTCGCCGTCTCGCGCAACAAAGGCTTTTCGCCGAGCGTCATCGAAGGCAGCCGCGGCAAGCCGCTGAGCCGCGATCTGCAGCCCGCGCATCAGTCCGAAAATACCGTCACTCTCTCTGTCATGGGCCGCATCGCCGCCGGTACGCCGATCGAGGCCCTTCAGGAGGAGAGCCACCAGGTCGCGGTACCGCTCACCCTGCTCGGTTCCGGCGAACACTACGCGCTTGAGGTCAAGGGCGACTCGATGATCGACGCCGGCATTCTCGACGGCGACACGGTGCTCATCCAGCGCTGCGATACCGCGAACAGCGGCGAGATCGTCGTCGCGCTTGTCGACGGCTTGGAAGCGACGCTGAAGCGTTTGCGC
>NZ_DATKFR010000418.1:0-1671 GCF_035511255.1 Parvibaculum sp. | reverse complement strand
GTGCAGGCCACTTCCTTCAGCGCATCCCAGAAGGGCCGCTCCAGCGAAATCGAGGTGCGGTGGCCGGCGATGGTAACGGAACGCTTGATCTCGGCGGGCATGATTGCACCATCCTTCGGTGTCACCCCGGACTTGTTCCGGTGTCCAGGTGCCGCTTGCTCGGCATATGACGCATCTGGATCCCGGCGCGAGGGCCGGGATGACCTGATTTTGTCATGTCACTCCGGCGCGATCATCTTTTCGGGACGCACGACGGCGTCGAATTCCTCATTGGTGACGTAACCGCCGCCGACGGCCTCCTCGCGCAGCGTCGTGCCGTTCTTGTGCGCGGTCTTGGCGATCTTGGCCGCGTTGTCGTAGCCGATCTTCGGCGCGAGCGCCGTGACGAGCATCAGCGAGCGTTCGAGCGCCGCCTTGATGTTGTCGGTGCGGGGCTCGATGCCGACGACGCAATTGTCGGTGAAGCTCACGGCGGCGTCCGCCATCAGCCGGACGGACTGCAGGAAATTGTAGGCCATCACCGGATTGTAGACGTTCAATTCGAAATGGCCCTGCGAGCCGGCGAAGGTGAGCGCGGCATTGTTG
Organism: Parvibaculum sp.; assembly: GCF_035511255.1. Taxonomy (GTDB): domain Bacteria; phylum Pseudomonadota; class Alphaproteobacteria; order Parvibaculales; family Parvibaculaceae; genus Parvibaculum. The sequence continues at coordinate 1,086 of NZ_DATKFR010000418.1, read as the reverse complement.
CCGAAGATCTGCACGCAGACCTGCGTCAGCGCCTCGCATTGCGTCGGGTTGACCTTGCCCGGCATGATCGACGAGCCGGGCTCGTTTTCCGGCAGTGAGAGTTCGCCAAGGCCGGAACGCGGACCGGAGCCGAGCAGGCGGATGTCGTTGGCGATCTTGAAGAGCGAGGCGGCGACCGTGTTGATCGCGCCATGGCTGAAGACCATCGCGTCATGGGCGGCGAGCGCCTCGAACTTGTTCGGCGCGGTGGTGAAGGGAAGGCCGGTGATCGCGGCGATGCGCTCGGCCACCTTCTCGGCAAAACCGATCGGCGCGTTGAGGCCGGTGCCGACCGCGGTGCCGCCCTGGGCGAGCTGCATCAGCGCCGGGAGCGACTGCTCGATGCGCGCGATGCCGTTCTCGACCTGCTGCGTGTAGCCCGAGAATTCCTGGCCGAGCGTCAGCGGCGTCGCGTCCTGCGTGTGGGTGCGGCCGATCTTGATAATGTCCTTCCACGCCTGCGACTTGTCGTTGAGCGCGTTGCGGAGTTTCTGCAGCGCCGGCACGAGGCGGTGAACGATCTCCTCCGCGCAGGCGATGTGCATCGCCGTCGGATAGGTGTCGTTCGACGATTGCGACATGTTGACGTGATCGTTCGGATGCACTGGCTTCTTCGAGCCCATCTCGCCGCCGAGCATTTCGATGGCGCGGTTCGAGATCACCTCGTTCGCATTCATGTTCGACTGCGTGCCGGAGCCCGTCTGCCAGACGGCGAGCGGGAAATGCGCATCGAGCTTGCCTTCGATGACTTCCTGCGCGGCCTTGACGATGGTCTCGCCGATCTTCGGATCGAGGCGGCCGAGGGCCATGTTGGTTTCGGCGGCGGCGCGCTTGACGATGCCGAGCGCCCGGACGACGGGAAGCGGCTGCTTCTCCCAGCCGATCTTGAAATTGCCGAGCGAGCGTTGGGCCTGCGCACCCCAATATTTGTCCGCTTCGACGTCGATCGGGCCGAATGTGTCGGTCTCGGTGCGGGTTTTCGTCATGGGGCAGCGCTCCTCAAAGGCATTTTGATGGGCGCTGATTTAGCACGGGGGGAGGCGGGGG
>NZ_DATKFR010000417.1:0-3416 GCF_035511255.1 Parvibaculum sp. | reverse complement strand
CTGCTGCGCCGCCATAGCGGCGACGGAACGCTCGCGCGCGGGTTCGTAATCCGGCCGATCGCCGAGCGGAAAGATGCGCGAGAAATCCGTAAGCCTTTTGACGGTCGCCGGATTGCCTGCCGGCGTTTCGGCAAGAAGCCGCGCGCGGAAGTCCGGATCGCGGAACGCCGCGACTTTCTCCGTCAGGGTTTTGTCGGCGATGGCGCGGAAGGACGGATGCGTCGAGAAGGGATTGGCGCTCGACTGAAGCCCGTAAAGCGTGCCGATGGGGCGCGGCGCGACCTGGGCGCGGATTTCGAGACCGTCCCGCGCCGCTTCGCCGATGCGGCCGAGCAGACGCCGCCAGCCTTCGGGATCGCGATGGCTCTGCCCGAGCGACAGCGAGAGCGGGCGACCCGAAATTTCGACCAGCTTGCGGATCATCGCGAATTCCGCCGCCTGATCCTCGAAATCCGAGATCATCTCGAAGACGCCGGAGCCCGCATCCCTGAGGCCGAGGGCGATGCCGGTGAGTTCGGCTTCGGTCGCGCGCAGCGACGGCGTCGGATCGCCCTTCGCGGTGCGGTGATTGAGCGTGCGCGAGGTCGAGAATCCGATGGCGCCCGCGCGCATCGCCTCGCCGGTGAGGCGCCGCATCTCCGCGATATCCTTATCCGTCGCGGCTTCAAGCTTCGCGCCGCGCTCGCCCATCACGAAGACGCGGAGCGCCCCATGCGGAAGCTGGGCGCAAATGTCGATGTCGTAACGGCAGGCGCCGAGCCGGCCGAGATAGTCGGGGAAACTCTCCCAGAACCAGTCGAGCCCTTCATGGAGCGCCGCGCCCGGAATGTCCTCGACGCCTTCCATCAGCTCGATCAGCCGGTCGTGATCCTTCGGCCGCACGGGCGCGAAGCCGACGCCGCAATTGCCCATGATGGCCGTGGTGACGCCATGCCAGCTCGACGGTTGAAGCCGGTCGTCCCAGGTCGCCTGCCCGTCGTAATGCGTATGGATGTCGACGAAGCCCGGCGTGACGAGGAGACCCTTGGCCCCGACCTCTTCGCGGCCCGAACCTTCGATCCGGCCGACCGCTGCGATGCGCCCGTCCTCGACAGCAATATCGGCCTCGCGGAGCGGCGCACCCGTCCCGTCGGCGAGCATGCCGCCCCGGATCACGAGGTCGTAGCGATGGGTCATGGCGGCTCCTCCATATAGTTAGTTTTATTGATCTAACTATATGGAGGTTGCCCTGTCAATATGTCGCAGGCGAGGTTTAGCCGAGGAACTGCTTCTCGATGTCCTTCAGCCGTTCGTCCTGTGTGGCGGCAAGGTCGATATAGGCGCTGGCAAGCGCGCCGCGCAGCGCCGAGAGATCGGGCTCGGGGACGATCTCAGCCAGATGGTCGGAGAGCGACTTTTCAAGCGCCTCGATGCGAACGAGCCCCGCCGGCGTCAATGCGACCGCGATGGCACGGCCGTCGACCGGATCGGCCTCGTCGGTGATCCAGCCCTTTTCGCGCAGATTGTTGAGCATCGCCGAGACGGTCGGCTTTTTCACTGCGCCTGCCGCCGCGATGGCGCCCGCCCGCTTCGCGCCACCCTTGAGGTAGAGCATGGTGCGATACTGCGCGAGGCTGATGTCGCCTTCGCGCATCACGCGCTCGAATTCGCGGTAGAGGGCGATGATCGCGCGGACGCTCAGCGATTGTGGATCGGACTTGCTCATGGGTCTCGTGTGGCCCTCACCAGGTATCGACGAAGGAGCGGCGCCTGCCTTCGGCCGGCCCAAGCTTCGGCAGCGAGGCAAGGCCGCGCTTGATCCAGCGCCGCGTATCGAGCGGATCGATCACCTCGTCTATTTCGAGGAACGAGGCCATGTTGACCGCCTTGCCGTGTTCATAGGAGCGCGCGACCATCTTGTCGAAGAATTCCTTCTGTTCGACCGGGTCCTTGATCGCCTCCATCTCCTTGCGATAGCCGAGACGCACGGCGCCTTCGAGGCCCATGCCGCCGAATTCGCCGGTCGGCCAGGAGACGATGAAGAAGGGCGCGTGGAAACTGCCGCCCGCCATCGCCTGCGCGCCGAGGCCGTAGCCCTTGCGCAGCACAACCGCGAAGATCGGCACGCTGAGGCTGCCCGCCGTCACGAACATGCGGCTGACGCGGCGCACGAGCGCGGTCTTTTCCGCCTCGGGGCCGACCATGAAACCCGGCGTATCGCAGAGCGACAGGATCGGCAGGCCGAAGGCGTCGCAGAGCTGCATGAAGCGCGCGGCCTTGTCGGCGCCGTCGCCATCGATCGCGCCGGCGAGATGCGTCGGATTGTTGGCGATGAGGCCCATGGGACGACCTTCGATGCGGATCAGCGCCGTCACCATGCCATGCGCGAAATCGCGACGGAGTTCGAGGACCGAACCCTTGTCGCACAAGGCTTCGATCACAGCGCGGATATCGTAGATGCGCAGCCGGTTCTCCGGGATGAGATGCCGGAGCACGCGCTGGTCGGCGCAATCCCATTGCGCGACCTGCCCCTGGAAATAGGAGAGATATTTCTTCGCCGCCGCGACCGCTTCCGCCTCGTCCTCGACCAGAACGTCGATGACGCCGTTCGGAGCCTGCACGCTGACCGGCCCGACTTCGTCCGGCTGGAAGACGCCGAGCCCGCCGCCCTCGATCATCGCCGGACCGCCCATGCCGATATTGGAGTTCTTCGTCGCGATGATGACGTCCGACGTGCCGAGGATCGCCGCATTGCCGGCAAAGCAGCGGCCGGAATTGATGCCGACACGCGGCACGAGACCCGAGAGCCGCGCATAGGACAGGAAACTCGGCGTGTCGAGACCGGCGACGCCCATCGCATCCGTGTCGCCCGGCCGCCCGCCGCCACCTTCGGTGAAGAAGACGACCGGCGTCTTCCACTGTTCGGCGAGGTGGAACATCCGGTCCTTCTTCTTGTGGTTCATCGCGCCCTGCGTGCCCGCGAAGACCGTGTAGTCGTAGGAGAGGACCATGCAGCGCGCCTTGTCCTCGTCGAACAGCGCGCCATTGACCGCGCCGATGCCGGCGATCATGCCGTCGGCGGGGCTCATCTTGATGAGCTCGTCCATCGGACGCCGGCGGCGCTGCGCGGCAAGCGCCAGCGAACCATATTCGATGAAGCTGTCCGGATCGCAGAGATCGGCGATGTTCTCGCGCGCGGTCCTCTGATTGGTCTTGCGCCGCCGCGCCACCGCGTCCGGTCGCCCCTCGTCGAGGCCGATGAAATGCCGTTCCCGCACCGAAGCGAGATCGGGACGGATGCGGTCGAGATCGAACGCTTCCTCTTCGCTCGCCACCGCCGCGCCGACATCGCCCGGCTCGACGAAGAGGATCGGCTGCCCGTCAAAGAGAACTTCGCCCGGCGCCGCCGCGACGAGGCGCACGATGCCGCTCGCCGA
>NZ_DATKFR010000416.1:0-3093 GCF_035511255.1 Parvibaculum sp. | reverse complement strand
CGCCACCGTGATCGCCACGACGTCCAGCGCGCGGAAGGCCGAGCAGCTCAGGGCATTGGGTGCGGCCGAAATCGTGAACTACGCCGAAGACTCGCAATGGGGCAAGAGCGTGCGCGCACTCACCGGCGGCCGGGGCGTCGACCGGGTCGTCGAGGTCGGCGGGCCGGGCACCATCGGCCAGTCGCTCCGCGCCGTGGCGCTGGGCGGCGAAATCGCCTCGATCGGCTTTCTGAGCATCGAAAATCCCGGCATCGACTTCTTCCAGCTCAAGACAAGTGGCGCGAGCTTCCGCAATATTGCGGTGGGCGACCGTGCCGGACTTCTGGATCTCAACCGCGCCGTCGCGGCGACCGGTCTGAGGCCGGTCATCGACCGCGTCTTCACCTTCGATCAGGCAAAGGAAGCCTTTGGCCATCTCGAAAGTGGCGCGCATCTCGGGAAAGTCGTGATCCGCTGCCCGGCCTGAGACGCGATCGGGCAGGAGGCCGCATGGAAGCGCGGAAAGGCCTGAGGCATAATGCGCCGCCTTTTGCACCATGCAGGAATCCCCATGCCCGATTCTCTCTGGCCCTTCGTGCCCGCCCGCGTCTCCATCGACCTGAGCCACGCCGAAGGACGCACGCTCTATTTGCGCAACGGAGGGACGATCCTCGATGCGTCGGGCGGCGCCATCGTCTCGAATATCGGCCACGGCCGGAAGGAGGTCGCCGACGCCTGCGCATCCGCGATGGTGTCGATGTCCTACGCCGTGCCGCCCTTCGTCACGCCGGAACGCACACGCCTCGTCGAGCGCCTGCGCCGCGCCTGGCTGCCGCCGCATCTGACGCGCATCTGGCTCGCCAGCGGCGGCTCGGAAGCCGGCGACGCAGCGATCAAGCTCGCCATTCAGCATTTCCAGGCGAAGGGCGACACGAAGCGCGTCAAGATCATCGGGCGTGAGATTTCCTACCACGGCACCACCGCGCTGACGCTCGCGGTCGGCGGGCATGTCGCGCGCAAGGCGGGCTTTGAAAGCGTCATGCCGCATATCGCGCATGTGCCGACGCCCTATGCGTTGCGTTCGCCGCTCGGCCGCAATCATCCGGATTTCGATATTCACGCGGCGCAGGCACTCGAAGAGACGATCCTGCGCGAAGGACCGGACACGATCGCGGCCTTTGTCGGCGAACCGCTCAACGGTTCCTCGGGCGGCGCCATCGAGCCCGGCCCGCGCTACTGGCCGATGGTTGAGGAAATCTGCAAACGCCACGGCATCCTCATCGTCTCCGATGAGGTGATGGTGGGCTTCGGCCGCACCGGCAAGCCTTTCGCCGCCGAACATTACGGGTTGAAGCCCGACATCATGTTCGCCGGCAAGGGCCTCGCCGGCGGTTACGCGCCCATCGTCGGCGTCTTCGCGACCGACGAAGTCGTCGCGCCGCTCGCCGCGAAGGGCGAAGCGCTGATGTTCTATACTTATGGCGCGCATCCGGGCGCCTGCGCCGCTGCCGACAAGGTGCTCGAGATCATGGAGCGCGAAGACCTCGTCGCCCGCTCCGCCGAAAAGGGCGACGCGCTCGGCGCGCGGTTGCAGGTGGCGCTCGGTCAACATCCGAACGTCGCCGAAATTCGCGGCCGCGGTCTCTTCCGCGCCATCGAGATCGTCAAGGATCGCGACACGCTCGAACGCTTCCCGATTGAAACGGGCATGACCGGACGCGTCGTCGCGGCTGGCCTGAAGGAAGGCGTCTTCTTTTATGGTGGTGGCACGGGCGCGGTGCGCGACATCATTTGCATGGGTCCGGCCTTCACGGTGGAAGACGCGGAGCTCGACCGCATCGCGGACACCTTGAAGATTGCCGTCGACAAGGCTGTCGCAAGCGTAAGGTGAGATACCCCGCTGATATAGTATGGTGCGTCCTGTCGCCCTCTCGCAGGGTCGGCATGAAAATGGGCACTGGGGAAAAACGATGAAACCCGACCTCTCGCTGACGCGCCGCAACATGCTCGGCCTCGCCTCCGGCGTGACCTTCGTCGTCGGGGCCGGCGTGATCTGGCGCGCGAAGGAACGCGGCGTCTTCGGTTCGCCGCCGGGCGAAGCCTTCGCGCCGTGGCGCCTCTGGAACGATCCCGCCGCGAAAGGCACACCGCTCGCGCTCGCCGCCGCCGGCATCGTCGCCTCCTCGCCGCACAACACGCAACCCTGGATGCTGCATGTCGCCGACGACCGCATCGAAATTTCCGCCGACACACGGCGCAATCTCGGCGCCTTCGATCCCTACCTGCGCGAAATGCATATCGGCCTCGGCTGCGCGATAGAGCAGATGATGCTGGCGGCAGGTCCGAATGGCTACGCTGCAACGGTCGAACCGGAACAGGGTTCGCTCCTTGCCCTGACGGACCGGACGGGCATGGCGAAAGTCGCGACGCTGCGCCTGACGGAGCTCTCGGCACCCGCCGAAGCCGACGCACTCTACACCGCGATCCCGAAACGCCACACCAATCGCTTTCCCTATGACCGCGCGGCGGGCCTCCCCGCCTCGGCGAAGGACATTCTCGCCGACGTCGCCGAAGAAGAGGGCGTGAAGCTCTTCCTTTTCGACAACGGCGACGCCCGCGACCGCTTCGATGCCGCCGTCGTCGCGGCGACGGAAGAAATCGTCGCGGATCGTGAAATGATCGAGGCGAGCCAGCGCTGGTTCCGCGAAAGTCCACGCGACATTCTCGACCGTCGCGACGGTCTCACCTACGATGCCGCCGGCCTCTCGCCGCTGATGACGGCGGCGGCCAAGATCTTCCCCGTCTCGGCGGAAACCTCGCATCGGGCGTGGTTGGCGCAGACGCGCGACAGCCAGTTGCCGACCGCGCCGCTCACCGGCTTCCTTGCCGTCCGCGACCGCTACGATCGCCCGCAGTCCCTCGCCGCCGGCCGCGCCTGGGCGCGCATGCAGCTCGCGGCAGCGACGCTCGGCTTCGCGATGCAGCCGATCAACCAGCCCGTGGAAACGGCCGACCGCGAAAAGCAGCTCGGCAAGGAATCGAAATCCGAAGTCCGCCTCGCCGCCGTCACCGGCGAACCCGACTGGCAACCGACCTTCGCCTTCCGCGCCGGAA
>NZ_DATKFR010000415.1:0-11412 GCF_035511255.1 Parvibaculum sp. | reverse complement strand
GGCGGAACGCGGCGCCTATGAGTATTTGCCGAAGCCCTTCGATCTCAATGAGCTGATCCGTGTCGTCGACCGGGCGATGACGGCGCCACGCGAAAGCGCCGTGCCGCGCCAGAACGCCCAGGAAGACGAGAAGATGCCGCTGATCGGCCGGTCTCCGGCGATGCAGGACATCTACCGCGTGCTTGCACGCCTCATGCAGACCGATCTCACGGTCATGATCTCGGGCGAGAGCGGCACCGGCAAGGAACTCGTGGCCCGTGCGCTGCACGATTACGGCAAGCGCCGCAACGGGCCCTTCGTTGCGATCAACATGGCGGCGATCCCGCGCGAACTGATCGAGAGCGAACTCTTCGGTCATGAGAAGGGCGCCTTCACCGGCGCAAGCCAGCGGGCGACCGGTCGCTTCGAGCAGGCGGAAGGCGGCACGCTCTTTCTGGACGAGATCGGCGACATGCCGATGGAAGCCCAGACGCGACTGCTGCGCGTGCTGCAGCAGGGCGAATATACGACCGTCGGTGGGCGCACACCGATCAAAACCGATGTGCGCATCGTCGCGGCGACGAACCGCGACCTGCGGCAGCTCATCAATCTCGGCCTCTTCCGTGAAGACCTGTTCTTCCGCCTCAATGTCGTGCCGATCCGTCTGCCCCCATTGCGGGAGCGCGCGGAGGATATTCCGGATCTTGTCAGGCACTTCCTCAATCAGGCTGAGGCAGAAGGACTGCCGCCCAAGACCATCGATGCCGAGGGCATGGAGCTTTTGAAGCGGTATCGCTGGCCGGGAAACGTACGCGAACTTGAAAACCTCGTGCGGCGTCTGGCGGCTCTCTATACGGAAGAGATGATCGGTGCTTCGGTGCTCGAGACCGAACTTGCCGAGCCCGATTTCGGTCGACCCCTCGAGCAGACGCCGACCGACGAGCCTCTCGCGTCCTCGGTTGAGCGTTCGCTCAACCGGCTCTTCGCCCAGCATGGCGACACGTTACCGCCGCCCGGTCTCTACGACCGTATCCTGAGAGAAGTCGAAAAGCCGCTTTTCGGTATGACCCTGGCGGCGACCCGCGGGAACCAGATCAAGGCAGCGCATCTTCTCGGCATTAACCGGAACACGCTCCGCAAGAAGCTGAAGGATCTCGACGTGCAGGTGATTCGAGGGCTCAAATAAGCCCCAAGCTCCGAAACCTGCCTCAATTCATCGCAGCATTGGCCTGTAACGACTGTCGCAAACTGGCAACATTGTTGTTGAATGGCCGCGTTCTGCGGGCCAAGATGCCCCGCGCCGATGATTTGCGTGGCGTATATGGCACAGACGAGTAGGGGGAATCTACATTCTTCCGATCGTCGTGGGGACGAGGGCCCGAACCGGGCATGGCAGTGACTGAGCATTTGGACAGGAAGAGCTGGGACAGTCGGCTGTGGGGACTTATGTCCCGACGCGGCTTTTCGGGTGCGGCTGCCATCGGGCTCGTCATTGCCGCTATACTACTCGGTTCCTTCACTTACCTGACCCTGACCGGCCTGACACCGCTTCGCCCCGGCCGGGTGCTGGTCATCACCCTGCTGCTGAGCAATCTTTCGGTCGTCCTCATCCTTTTTGCGTTGATCTGCTGGCGGGTCGTCAGGCTCATCATTGCCAGGGTCAGCGGAACAGCAGGCGCCAAGCTCCACGCGAGGCTGGTTGCCATGTTCGCGGTGGTGGCGGTCATGCCGGCCATCATCGTCGCCGTCTTTGCGGCGGTGACCCTCAACCGCGGTCTCGACGCCTGGTTCAGCGAGCGCACCCAGACCATCATCTCGAACGCCCAGACGGTGGCGGAAGCTTATCTCAGCGAGCATCATCACGTGCTACGCGGCGACGCGCTCGCCATGGCGACCGACCTTGATCGCGCCGCGCCTTATCTGGCTTCGAGCCCCGAGCGTTTTCAGCAGCTCGTGGCGACGCAGGCGGCCCTCCGCTCGCTGCCGGCTGCCTATCTCATCAACACCGAAGGGCGGCTTCTCGCGAAGGTGACAGCCAGTGTTGCGCCCGACATGGGGTTGCCGACGCCGGACCAGTTTGCGCAGGCGGCCAAGGGCGAGGCGGTTCTCTGGACCGTGCAGGCGCATAACCAGATTCGCGCGCTGGTGAAGCTGACTGCGCTCGACGACACCTATCTCTATGTCGGCCGCTTCGTCGATGCGCGGGTGCTCGAACATCTGGCACAGACGCGGGAAGCGGTCGACGAATATCAAAGCCTCGAAAAACGCCGCATCAGCTTTCAGGTCACGTTCGCACTGATCTATATCGCCGTCGCGCTGGTGACGCTGCTTGCCGCGATCTGGCTCGGCCTATGGGCTTCTAACCGCATCGTCGATCCGATCGGAAAACTCGTCGAGGCGTCGGAGCGCGTGAGTACCGGCGACCTCGCCGCGCGTGTGGCGCCCGGGGAGACGGGCGACGAACTCGACGTCCTCAGCGACGCCTTCAACCGCATGACGAGCCAACTCGAGAGTCAGCGCAACGATCTCGTCGAGGCGAACCATCAGCTCGATCAGCGGCGGCAGTTCACCGAGGCCGTGTTGTCCGGCGTCAGCGCCGGCGTGTTCGGGCTCGATTACGAAGGTCACATAAACCACGCGAACAGGGCGGCGTTGCGATTCTTCGGCAAGACGGAAAAGGACATGGCCGGACGTGACGTTGCGGCTGCTATTCCGGAAATGGCCGAGGTCGTTCGTGAGGCACAGAACCATCCGGATCGCCGCGCACAAGCCCAGGTCGTCATCACGCGCGAGGGCAACGAGAGGACGCTCAATATTCGCGTCACCAGCGAAGTGACGGATTCGGGACTCGGCGGTTTCGTGCTGACTTTCGACGATATCACCGAACTCGTGCGAGCGCAGCGAACCTCCGCATGGGCGGATGTGGCGCGCCGCATCGCGCATGAAATCAAAAACCCGCTCACGCCGATCCAGCTCTCGGCCGAGCGGCTGCGCCGCAAATACGGCAAGGAGATTCTGACCGACCCTGAAGTCTTCCAGCAATGCACCGACACCATCATTCGACAGGTGAACGACATCGGCCGCATGGTGGACGAATTCTCGTCTTTCGCCCGCATGCCGACGGCGCATATCAAGCCGATCGAGATCAATGAGATCGTGCGGCAAGGGGTTTTCCTGCAGCGTGTCGCGCATCCGGAGATCGATTATGCTCTCGACATGTCGTCGGACCCCGTGGTGCTCGATTGCGATGGCCGCCTCGTCAGTCAGGCGCTCACCAATATCCTGAAGAATGCGGCGGAAGCGATCAGGGGACAGGAATCCGCCAAGACGGAACACGGCGAAGCCGAAGGCAAGGAAGACAAGGGCGGCATGCTCGGTCGGATCAAGGTTGCTCTCATCGAAGCGCCGGAAACGATTTCCATCGTCGTGACGGATTCCGGCTGCGGCTTGCCACAGACGGATCGTGGACGTCTTACCGAGCCCTATATGACGACACGCGCAAAGGGCACGGGCCTTGGGCTCGCGATCGTCAACAAGGTGATGGAAGACCATGGCGGCGTTCTGCTGCTCGATGATGCGCCTCATTCCGAAGGCTGGGAGAGCGGCGCGCGCGTCCGGCTCGTTTTTCCGCGTCTGGGCGGCGGAGGCGAGCAATCCGAAATGAACAAGACGACAGAAAACGAGGCGGTGAATGGCATCTGACATTCTTATTGTCGATGACGAAGCGGATATCCGTGAACTCGTGGCAGGAATCCTGAACGACGAAGGCTATGACACGCGTGTTGCCGGGGACGGCGACAGCGCGCTGACGGCGATCGAAGCAAGACGACCCGGCCTTGTCGTGCTTGATATCTGGCTCCAGGGAAGCCGTCTCGACGGTCTTGAAGTTCTCGACGTCGTCCACGAGCGCCATCCAGATCTTCCGGTCGTCATTATTAGCGGTCATGGGAACGTCGAGACCGCCGTATCCGCGATCAAGAAGGGCGCCTACGATTTCATCGAAAAGCCGTTCAAGGCCGACCGACTCATTCTGATCGTCCGCCGGGCGCTCGAGGCTTACAAACTGCGCCGAGAGAACGACGAGCTGCGCACGCGGATTGGCGATGATGCGACGCTGGTCGGCATGTCGCCCGTCATCGCGCATGTACGCCAGACGATCGACAAGGTGGCGCCGACAGGAAGCCGTGTGCTGATCACCGGGCCGTCGGGCTCCGGCAAGGAAATCGTCGCGCGCCTCCTTCATGCAAGGTCGCGTCGGGCGGATCACGCCTTCATTGCCATCAATACGGCGACCATGGCGCCGGAGAGGATGGAGATCGAACTCTTCGGGACCGAGGCGTCGGTGGCAGGCCCGCGCAAAGTCGGTGTTTTCGAACAGGCGCATGGCGGAACGCTCTTTCTCGACGAAGTGGCGGAGATGCCGATCGAGACGCAGAGCAAGATTCTGCGTGTACTCGTCGATCAGACTTTCGAACGGGTCGGAGGGGGCCCGAAGGTGAAGGTGGATGTTCGCGTCGTCTCGTCGTCGAGCCGCGATCTTCAGGAGGAAATCGCCAAGGGCCGTTTCCGGGAGGATCTCTATCACCGGCTCAACGTCGTGCCGATCCAGGTGCCGCCGCTTTCGGCGCGGCGTGAAGATATCCCGACGCTGGTCGAATATTTCATGGCGCAGATTTCGAGGGCGACAGGACTCCCGCCGCGCCGCATCTCGGAAGATGCCATGGCCGCGCTGCAAGCGCATGACTGGCCGGGCAATGTCCGGCAGCTCCGCAACAATGTGGAACGACTGCTCATTCTTACTTCAGGCGAACCCGGGGCTGTCGTGACGGCCGACATGCTGCCGTCGGAGGTGGGATCGTCGGCGCAGATCACTGTCAACGGCTCTGGCGGCGAGCACATCATGGCGCTTCCGCTGCGCGAAGCGCGCGAGACCTTCGAGCGGGAATATCTGATGGCGCAGATCAGCCGTTTCGGCGGCAACATCTCGCGCACCGCGGCCTTCATCGGCATGGAGCGCTCTGCGCTTCATCGCAAACTGAAATCGCTCGGCGTCGCGACGACGACGCGCCCCGACATGCCTCTCTGATCCCGCCGAAGCAGGAAGCCTCACTTGTCACGCATCGCCTATGTCAACGGCCGCTATGTCCGCCACGCGGAGGCGAGCGTCCATATCGAGGATCGCGGTTATCAGTTTGCCGACGGCGTCTACGAGGTCTGCGGCATACGCGGTGGCCGCCTGATGGACGAGGAGCTGCATCTCGCCCGACTGCAAAGATCGCTCGGCGAATTGCGGATCGCGATGCCGATGCCGCTGTCGGCGCTCCGCCATGTCGTCCGCGAGGTCGTCAGGCGCAACCACGTTCAGGACGGACTTGTCTATCTGCAGGTGACGCGCGGCGAGGCGCCGCGCGATCATCCCTTTCCGGCAAAGCAGGTGCCGCCGGCGCTGGTCGTGACGGCCAAGCGGCTCAATGTGGCGCGCATCGAACAGGCGGTTGAAAAAGGCGTTGCCGTCGTCACCATGCCCGATCTTCGTTGGGCCCGGCGCGACATCAAGTCGATCGCGTTGCTGCCGAATATCCTCGCCAAGCAGGCGGCGCGCGAGGCAGGCGCCTATGAGGCTTGGCTCGTCGACCGCGATGGCTTCGTCACCGAGGGGTCTTCGACCAACGCCTGGATTGTCGACAAGGAGGGGCGCCTGATCACGCGTTCCACCGGGCCGGACATCCTGACCGGCATTACCCGAATGGTGCTGCTCGAGACCGCGCAGCGCGAGGGTATCGAGGTGGTCGAACGGCCGTTCACCGTCGAGGAGGCCAAGGCCGCGCGGGAGGCTTTCGTGAGCGCTTCGTCCGCCGTCATCATTCCGGTGGTCCGGATCGACGATGCCGTGATCGGGAACGGGGTGCCCGGATCGATCACGCTCAGGCTCCGGGAAGCCTATGCAAGGGTCGGATTGCTGAGCTGAAATGAGCCGGACGGGGTTGTTTTGGGAAAAAACATGCTTGCGAGAGCCGTCCGACGTGTTTTCGCACTTGCAGCATTATACAAAAAGAACAGATTGTAGGTAGTCCGCACCTCTCGCTCCCTAGGGGCAGAGGCCAAAGTATCGAGGTCGGCCGGTGCGGCCGAGCCGACCCGACCAAATCTACAAATGGGGTTTACCCATGTCAGAAAAGACCCATAACTTGCAGGACACGTTCCTGAACTACGTTCGCAAGAACAAGACGAACCTGACGATCTTTCTTGTGAACGGCGTGAAGCTTCAGGGCGTTGTTACCTGGTTCGACAACTTTTGTGTGTTGCTGCGTCGGGATGGCCACTCGCAATTGGTCTATAAGCACGCCATATCGACGATAATGCCATCGCAACCCGTGCAGCTTTTCGAGCCGGGCGCGAATGGCGAGGAGGCTTAAGGCCCTATTTGACCGACCAGGCTGAACAAGGCGGCGATACGAAGCGCCGCGAGGGAACCCGTTCAACGGGCGCATCCGGTTACGATGCGCGCCGGAAGAAGACGCGTGCCTTCGTGCTCGTCCCCTGGCTCAAATCCGCCGAGCTCGATGCGAAGCGGAAAGGGAAACCCTTCCGCTCGCAAACGGCCCGACTCGAGGAGGCGCTGGGGCTGGCCGCCGCCATCGATCTCGACATCGTCGGCAACACGGTGGCGGTGGTCTCCGACCCCCGGCCGGCGACGCTCATCGGCGAGGGCAAGGTCGACGAACTGAAGGGGTTGATGGAGGAGCTCGAGGTCGAGCTCGTCATCGTGGATGGACATCTCTCCCCCGTTCAACAACGCAATCTCGAAAAGGCGTGGTCGGTCAAAATTCTCGACCGCACCGGCCTCATCCTCGAAATTTTCGGCGAGCGCGCCCATACGCGGGAAGGCGCGCTGCAGGTCGAACTGGCGCATCTCAATTACCAGAAGAGCCGGCTGGTCCGAAGCTGGACCCATCTCGAGCGTCAGCGCGGCGGCTTCGGTTTTCTCGGCGGTCCTGGTGAAACCCAGATCGAGGCGGACAGGCGCGTCATCCTGGAGCGCATCGTCAAGATCGAGCGGCAGCTCGAAACGGTGAAGCGCACGCGTGAACTGCATCGCAAGACGCGGCGCGAGGTGCCTTACCCCGTGGTGGCTCTGGTCGGCTATACCAACGCCGGCAAATCGACGCTCTTCAATCGGCTGACCGAGGCAGGTGTTTTTGCGGAGAACCTACTCTTCGCGACCCTCGACCCGACGATGCGCGCGGTGACGCTGCCGAGCGGACGCAAGATCATTCTCTCGGATACGGTCGGGTTCATTTCCGACCTGCCCACGCATCTCGTCGCCGCTTTCCGCGCGACGCTGGAAGAGGTGCTCGAGGCGGAAGTCGTTCTCCATGTGCGCGACGCTTCGCATGAAGAGAGCGATATTCAGAAGCATGACGTCGAGCAGGTTCTCAAATCTCTCGGCCTAACGGGCGAGAAGGCAGAAGGGCCGCAGCGACCGATCGTCGAGGTGCTGAACAAGATCGACCGCCTCGAACCCGAAGCACGCGAGGCGATGCTCAATTCGGCCTCGCGCGATCCCCTGACCGTCGCCGTCTCGGCGTTGACGGGCCAGGGCACGGACGAACTGCTTGCGCTGATCGACAGGCTGGTCGTCGACAAGGGGACGCCGCTGCGCGTCACGCTGCGACCGGACGAGGGCGAGGCGATGGCCTGGCTCCACGAGAATGGGCAGGTACGCAAGCGCGCGAGCAACGAGGATGGATCGACGACGCTCGACATCGTTCTGGCGGATGCGGAATTCGGGCGGCTGGAGAAGCGTTTTCCGGCGCTCAAGGGACGAATTGACGCCGCGCTCGCTCACGCCGCCGAATAAAGCCGAACAGAATGGGCAATCTCATCGACGATGTCGCCGCGCTGATGCGAGAGGTCGCCGCGCGCGAGATCATGCCGCGTTTCCGACTGCTGAAGGAAGGCGAGATCGAGGAAAAATCCAAAGGGGACTTTGTCACTATTGCGGACCGCGAGGCCGAGCTGTGGCTGACGCCACGGCTTGAGGCGCTGGTTTCCGGTTCGCGGGTGTTGGGTGAGGAGGCCGTCGCCGGCGAGCCGGCACGCATGGGGCTGATCGAAAGCGACGATCCGGTCTGGACCGTCGATCCGGTGGACGGCACCAGCAATTTCATCGCCGGGCGCGAGACATTCGGTGTGATGATCGCGCTGATCCGACGCGGCATCGCCGAGCAAGCATGGATCTATCTGCCGGTGCCGGGCGAACTCGCGATCGCCGAACGCGGCGCCGGCGCCTGGTGGACATCGAAGGGCCAGACGGAGCGGCTGAGCGCGGGACATGCGCCGCGGGAGCTGCCGGATGTCGCCGGCGCCTTCAACACACGCTTCATGCCGGAGGCGTGGCGGGAGCGGATCGAGAAATTCTCCGCCGTCGTGGGGCGGAAGGCGAATGATTTCTGTTCCGCCGTCGATTACACCGCCGTCGCACGGGGGCGGAAAGATCTCGTCACCTATCACCGCATGATGCCGTGGGATCACGTGCCGGGCTCGCTGATCGTCCGGGAGGCGGGCGGTGTCGTGCGGGACATGGCGAATGGCGTCGATTATGCGCCGAGGACGCTTGCCGGACCGCATCTCGTCGCCCGTGACGAAGAAGGCTGGCGACGTTTCGCTGATGCCATCCGGGGTCTCTGACGGCGGGTCCCGCCCTTCGAGACTCAGCCGCGCTCCTCGCGCTTGGCTTCATTCCAGAGCGCGTCCATTTCCTCGAGTGTCGATTGCTCGGGCGAAATTCCTTTCGCCGCGAGTTTTTCCTCGATGCGGCCGAAGCGGCGTCTGAATTTCGCATTGGTTCGTCGCAGCGCGGCTTCGGGGTCTATCTTCAGGTGGCGCGCCAGATTGGCGTAGACGAAAAGCAGGTCGCCGAATTCGTCCTCGATGCGGTCGCGATCGCCGCCCTTGGTCAGTTCCTCGGAGAGCTCGAGCATTTCCTCGTTGAGCTTGTCGAGCACTTCGGCGGTGCTCGGCCAGTCGAAGCCGACGCGGGCGGCGCGCGCCTGCAGCTTGACCGCACGGGTCAGGGCGGGAAGGGCGAGCGGCACATCGTCGAGAATGCTCTCGCGGGCGGGCTTGCCGCGGGCCGCCTTTTCTTCCGCCTTGATCTCCTCCCAGCGGCCCTTGACCGCGCCGGCCGAGCGCGCCGTCTCGTCGCCGAAAACATGCGGGTGTCGGCGGATCATTTTTTCGCAAATGGCGCGGACGACATCCTCGAAGGTGAAGCTGCCGGCCTCGCTTGCCATTTGCGCATGGAAGACGACCTGAAAGAGAAGGTCGCCAAGTTCGTCGCGAAGCTCTCCCATGTCGCCCTGTTCGATCGCATCTGCGACCTCATAGGCTTCCTCGATGGTGTAGGGCGCGATGGTCGCGAAATTCTGTTCGAGGTCCCAGGGACAGCCGCCCTCCGGCGAACGCAGCTTGGCCATGATGGCGAGCAGCGCGTCGATGCGGCCGAAATCGGAAGTGTCGCTCAAAGCCTGCTCCGTTTCAGGGTGTCGCGGCGCGCTCCATGCAAAAGCGCATCACGCGAACATGTCGTCGGCGACGAAGGGATTGGTGCGCCGTTCCGTACCGAAAGTTGAGAGGGGGCCGTGACCCGGCACGAATGTCACGTCGTCGCCCAGCGGCCAGAGACGCCCGCGGATCGAGGCGACGAGCGTATTGTAGTCGCCCCGCGGCAGATCGGTGCGGCCGACGGAACCCTGAAACAGCACGTCGCCGACGATCGCGAGCTTCGACGGCGCGTGGAAGAAGATCACATGGCCGGGAGTGTGTCCGGGACAATGGCGCACGTCGAAGGTAAGGCCGGCGACCTCGACGGTGTCGCCGTTCTCGAGCCAGCGATCCGGCACGAAGGCGCCGCAATCGGGAAAGCCGTATTGCTTCGCCTGGGCCGGCAGGGCTTCGATCAGAAAGAGGTCGTCGCGATGCGGGCCTTCGATGGGAATGCCGAGACGCTTTGCCAGATCGCCGGCCGCCGAGGCGTGGTCAAGATGTCCATGTGTCAGGAGGATTTTATCGAGTGTGATGCCGACTTCGTCGACCGATTGCATGATGCGGTCGAGATCGCCGCCCGGATCGCTGACGGCGCCGTGCATCGTCTCCTCGTTCCAGAGAATCGTACAGTTCTGCTGGAAGGGTGTGACCGGGAGAATCGCTGCTTTGAGGCTCATGACAGGGCACTTTTCGAATGGCGACGTTCCGTGAAAGTAGGGACGCACGTGCAATATGTCCAATGGTGACGGGCTTTTTCGCGCCTTTCATGTCGAATTCTGTGCATAACGACGACTTGCAGGACGAAAAAAGCATTGGGGCGCAGCAAACTCTTGGTGTTTTCCTGAAACTTGTGAAAGATAGCGTCAGGTTCCACCAAGGACGAATCACGAATCATGGCCACAAAAGCAGCAGCAAAACCCGCAGCCAAACCCGCCGCCAAAACCGCGAAGGCGGCGACGGCCCAGGTCACCATTCCGCTCTCGAAGATCATTGCGGAGCTGGCGGAAAAGCACGACATGTCGAAGAAGGCCGCCGCTGCCTTGTTTGACGATTTCGTCGAACTCACCGTCAAGAACCTGAAGAAGGGCAACAAGGTCCGTATCACGGGTCTCGGCATTCTGCAGGTTCGCAAGCGCGCCGCGCGTATCGGTCGCAACCCGGCAACGGGCGAGCAGATCAAGATCAAGGCGTCGAAGAAGGTCGCCTTCCGCGTCGCGAAGGATCTGAAGGAAGCGATCTGATCGCTTTCGTCGGTCGCCGCAAGGCGGACGATCGGGCAACACGACAGTTTTAACATTGTCGCGAAGGCGGTCCTTGCGGACCGCCTTTTTGCTTGTCCGCTTTAATCATTTGCGCGACGACGTTCGGGACTGGTATCAGAGCGCGCCGCATGAGACAGCGGCGGCACAAGTTGAACAAAGGGAGCAGGGCGATGGCGATCCGGCGGTTGGGCGTGGGCAAGCGGTTGAGCGAAGCGGTCGTGCATGGAGATCGCGTTTTCCTTGCCGGGCAGGTGGCAGAGGACGCGTCGGCGCCGATCCGCGGCCAGGCGCAGCAGATCCTAGCGCAGATCGATGCGCTGCTCGCCGAAGCTGGCACCAATAAGTCGAAGCTGATCTTCGTGCAGATCTGGTCGTTGCGCGCCTCGTCGATGCGCGGCGCCTGGCTGGTGGGGCCGATGAACAGGCCCGAGAACAGGTAGGACAGTGATGGGTGGTTGTGCCAGAAGGTCAGCAGGCTGGACAGCATTGCGGACACGCACCGCGTTGGGGCTGTACGGCTGTCTGCGAGAGGAAATGAGTTGCCGGGCAGATTTCTTGCGTGACCTACCGCGTATAGACACGAGGTATGCACCAATGTCGTGCATGCCCGCTCTGAGGGTTT
>NZ_DATKFR010000414.1:0-2147 GCF_035511255.1 Parvibaculum sp. | reverse complement strand
CCGAAAATCCGTCCTTCACCGCCACCCAGGTGCCGTCGGCGACGACCAGGGTCTTTTGCGGCGGGGTATATTCAAAGCGCAGCCGGCCTGGACGGCGAAGGTAGAACTTTCCTTCCGCCAGCGAGCCATCGGGGCCGACTTGCAGGAAATTGCCCTGAAGCTCCGAAAGCCCGTTCAGATAGGCTTCCACCCGCTCGACATCGGCCGTGTCCTCGGCACTCAGCGGATGCGCCTTGAGGTTCGCCCGTGCGGCGGGCGTCGCCGCATGGGCCACCGTCACGTCGGCCGTCGCGATCGCAAGCGCCAGCACGCCGAGGCCGATCAGGGCCGCGGTGACGAGCATGGCCTGGCGAACGCGCCGGCTTTGGTCGAGGTTTCTCATGAGAAAAATCATGTTGGCCTTTTGTGGCGAAAAGAAGAAAGGCGAGGGGCGGCGCGGCGGCCATTTGCCGGAGAAAGACGGGCAGTTCAATTTGACTCTCAGCTGTGGCACCAAAGCCGCAGCTTTCGATGCCGCGACGAACCGTCAGTGGTCGCCGACCAGCACCTCGCGCTTGCCCTGATGGTTGGGCGGGCTGACGACGCCCTGTTCTTCCATAAGCTCGATCAGCCGCGCGGCGCGGTTGTAGCCGATCTGCAACCGGCGCTGGATGTAACTCGTCGAAGCGCGCTTGTCGCGGGCGACGATCGCCACCGCCTTGTCGTAAAGATCGTCGCCGGTGCCGCCGCCTTCGCCGTCGAGACCGAACATCTCGCCGTTTTCTTCTGGCTCCGCCGTGATCGCTTCCAGATATTCCGGCACGCCCTGCCGCTTCAGGAACGTCACCACCTTCTCGACTTCCTCGTCCGAGACGAAGGGTCCGTGGACGCGGCGGATGCGGCCGCCGCCGGCCATGTAGAGCATGTCGCCCTGGCCGAGCAATTGTTCGGCGCCCTGTTCGCCCAGGATCGTGCGGCTGTCGATCTTCGACGTCACCTGAAACGAGATGCGCGTTGGGAAATTCGCCTTGATCGTACCGGTGATGACGTCGACCGAGGGGCGCTGCGTCGCGGTGATGATATGGATGCCGGCCGCGCGCGCCATCTGCGCGAGGCGCTGCACCGCGCCTTCGATTTCCTTGCCCGCGACCATCATCAGGTCGGCCATTTCGTCGACGATGACGACGATGAAGGGCATGGGCGAGAGGTCCATCTCCTCTTCCTCGTAGATCGCCTTCCCCGTCTCCTTGTCGAAGCCGGTCTGCACGGTGCGCACCAGCACCTCGCCCTTGGCGTCGGCGTCGATCACACGTGTGTTGTAGCCGTCGATATTCCGTACACCGACTTTCGACATCTTGCGGTAGCGGTCTTCCATCTCCTTGACGACCCATTTGAGCGCGACGACGGCCTTTTTGGGTTCCGTCACGACGGGGGCGAGGAGATGCGGAATCCCGTCATAGACCGAGAGTTCGAGCATCTTCGGATCGATCATGATCAGCTTGCACTGGTCGGGCGAGAGCCGGTAGAGGATCGACAGGATCATCGTGTTGATGCCGACCGATTTGCCCGAGCCCGTGGTGCCGGCGATCAGGAGATGCGGCATGCGGGCGAGATCGGAGACGACGGGCTCGCCGCCGATATTCTTGCCGAGCGCCAGCGCGAGTTTCGAGCTCGCATTCTCGTAATCCGAGGTTTCGAGCAACTCGCGCAGGAAGACCATCTCGCGCTTGACGTTGGGAAGCTCGATGCCGATCGCATTGCGGCCCGGCACGACCGCGACGCGGGCCGAAACCGCGCTCATCGAACGGGCGATGTCGTCGGCAAGCGCGATGACGCGCGAGGATTTGATGCCGGGCGCGGGTTCGAGTTCGTAAAGCGTGACGACGGGACCGGGGCGGACATTGATGATCTCGCCCCTGATGCCGAAATCGTCGAGCACGGATTCGAGAAGCCGCGCATTCTGCTGCAGCGCTTCGTCGCTCATCAGCGTTGCGGCGCCGGCGGATTTCGGTTTCGTCAGCAGGCTTAGCGGCGGGAGCTGGTAGTCGCTTTTCGGCTCGAGCGCCAGCGTCGGCTGCGCCTCGCGGACGGCGCGCTTGGAGGGCTTGGCCGCTTTCGGCGCGGTGCGGCTGATGGGTGGCACCGGCTTGCCGCCGAGCTTCGGCCCG
>NZ_DATKFR010000413.1:0-2414 GCF_035511255.1 Parvibaculum sp. | reverse complement strand
CGTGGTGATGGTAAAGCCCGGCGGCACCGGCAGTCCGAGATTGGACATCTCGGCGAGGTTCGCGCCCTTGCCGCCAAGGAGATTGCGCATCGACGCCGCGCCTTCCGCCTTGCCGTCACCGAAGGAATAGACCCACTTCTTATCAGCCATTCGCTTACGCCTTTGTTGGCACCGTCTCACTCGGCATTCGGGGCTCCCCCTCACCCTGCCCTCTCCCCCAAGGGGAGAGGGGAAGGAAGAAGGAATCGACTCCACCGCTTACTAGCCCTCTCCCCTCCGGGGAGAGGGTTGGGTGAGGGGCTTCCTACCCCTCGACCTTCGAAAAATCCGCGACCTCGTGCAAGGCCGCGCGGATCAGCGATAGCAGACGCAACCGATTCTCGCGTACCGGCTTTTCGTCCGCGTTGACAGTGACCTTTTCGAAGAAAGCATCGACCGGGGCCCGCAGCCGCGCCAGCGCGCTCATCGCGGCGGCGAAATCCTCGCGGGCAATCGCATGCGTGGCTTCCGCGCGCGCTTCCTCGATGCGGTCGAAGAGATCGCGCTCTTCGGTCTGCTTGAACAACGCCGGATCGGGCTCGCCGCCATACGTCGCCTTGTCCTTCTTCTCCTCGATATTGAGGATGTTGACCGCGCGCTTGTAGCCCGCGAGCAGATTCTTGCCGTCATCGGTCGCAAGGAATTCCGACAGCGCGTCGACGCGCTTCACGATCAGCACGAGATCGTCCTGCGGCTGACCGAGCGCGTTGAGCGCGAAGACGGCATCGACGAGATCGTGCCGCGCACCGCGGTCGCGCAGATAAACTTTCAGGCGGTCGGCGAAGAAGGAGAGGAGGTCTTCAATCGCGGCCATCTCAACATTATCTGGCCCCAAACCTTGGGTTCTCCTGACCGTCAGATATTTTTCTTCAGCGTCAAGCCGCGAGATTTCGTCATTTGCCTTGACACTGTCAGGGCGTATTCCAGCCTCGCTAACGTAGCGCCTGCGCGCAACATTTACGCTCAGTCTCGAATAGCGAAGTGAATGAAAAATACGATGGTATAAGCCAATACGAATATTGCCTTCGAGAACAATTCTAATTACGCCCAGCGCCGCGCGTCGCAACGCGTAGGGGTCTTTCGATCCCGTGGGCTTTTCATCAATCGCCCAGAACCCGGTCAACGTATCGATCTTGTCGGCTAGCGCGACAACCTTGCCGAGCGCGGAGGCAGGCACCGCGTCCGACGGGCCGGCCGGCGCGTAATGTTCGGCGATCGCATTCGCGATCTCGTCGCCGAGACCGTCGGCCTTGGCGTAATAGCCGCCCATCAGGCCCTGCAGCTCGGGGAACTCGCCGACCATGCCGGAGGTGAGATCGGCCTTCGCAAGACGGCCCGCGATTTCGGCCTTCGCCGGATCGACGCCCGGAATGACGGCGGCAAGTTCGCGCGCGAGCTTCGCGATGCGTTCGGCCTTCTCGCGCACCGTGCCGAGCTTCGCCTGGAAGACGACTTCTTCGAGTTTCGGCAGACGATCTTCAAGCCGAACCTTCTTGTCCTGTTCCCACAGGAAGCGCGCATCGGAGAAGCGGGCGCGCAGCACGCGCTCATTGCCGTTGACGATGGCCGCGCCGCCGTCTTCCGCAACGAGATTGGCGATCACGATGAAACGCGGCGCGAGCTTGCCGTCCGCATCCGTCAGCGCGAAATATTTCTGGTTCGCACGCATGGTGCTCGTCAGCACCTCCTGCGGCACCGACATGAACTGGTCGTCGATCTTGCCCATTAGCGGCACCGGCCATTCGACCAGCCCCGCGACTTCGGCGAGCAACCCTTCATCCTCGAAAAGCTCCAGGCCCGCATCGGCGGCGAGCTTCAACGCGCCGTCCTTGATGAGGGCGGCGCGCTTCGCCGGATCGAGGATCACTTTCGCCGCTTCGAGTTTCTTCTCGTAGTCCGCGAAGTTTGCGACTGTGAAGGACTGCGGCGCCATGAAGCGGTGGCCGCGTGTCGTATCGCTGGACTTGATGCCTTCGATGTCGAAAGGAACGACCTTGCCGCCGAGAATGCAGAGGATCGAATGCAGCGGGCGGACCCAGCGCAATTCGTGGCGGCCTGAACGCATCGACTTCGGCCAGGGAAAGCTGCGCACGACCTCCGGCACGATCTCGGCGATGAGATCGGCGGTGGCGCGGCCCGCGCGTTCGGTGATCGCGACATAGAAGGCGCCCTTCTTGTCCTCCTGCACCGTCGCCTGATCGATCGAGGTCAATCCGGCGGCGCGCAGAAAGCCCTGGATCGCCTGATCGGGCGCGCCGACCTTCGGACCCTTGCGCTCTTCCTTCACGTCCGGCGTCTTCTCCGGCAATCCGTCGATGACGAGCGCGAGACGGCGCGGCGTCGCGAAGGCCCGCGCATTCGTCGCCTCGACGCCC